>NZ_DAOLAC010000001.1:284680-332572 GCF_035325325.1 Phycicoccus sp.
GGGTGGGGAGCCGGCGGGTGGTCGCCGAGGGGGGGACGCGCGCGGCCCGCCACCGGTCGGCGGTGGCGCGGTAGAGCTCGGCGCGGCTCTCGGTCGTCTCGGCCGCGCGGACGACGACGGGCAGGGGCTCGGGCACGAGCCGGCCGAGCCGTCGGCCCCGGGCCACGGCGAACGCGACGAACGCGAGGGCCACGACGACGAGCCCGGGGGCGGTCCACCCGGGCCAGACCGACGGGGCGTCGCGGGCGGGGTTGGCCGTCGCGTCCTGCGGGCCGGGGTGGAACCAGACGAGGTGCGACGAGCCGCCGAGCAGGCGGAGGACGAGGGCGGCGTTGTCGCCCTCGGTGACGAAGCGGTTGGTCGCGGCGTCCGGGAAGCCGACGACGGTCACCGGTGCGTGGTCGCCGGTGGCCGGCAGGTCGACGGCCGCGTAGGCCGGCGGCTCACCGCCTCGGCCGGAGGTCGTCGGCCAGCAGCCGCGGGCCCCGCTCGGCAGGGCGTCGCCGGAGGCGGTGATCGCCCGGGAGATGCGGGTGACCCGCTCGCCGCCGTGCACCCAGGGCAGCGAGCAGTCGGGCCGGTCGGAGTCGCCGTCGGCCGCGCTCGCGACGACGCCGAGGTCGACCGAGCGCAGCACGCCGGGGGCGGCGTCGAGGAGGACGACGCGGTCGGCGGAGCGGGTGCCGCGCAGCAGGCGCTCGAACGCGGTGTCGGTCAACAGGTCCGAGTTGCCGACGACGAGGGTGTCGCCGTCGCGGGTGGCGTCGACGGCTGCCGTGGAGGTGGTGACCACCTCGACGTCGATGCCGTGGTCGCCGAGGACCTCGACGACGGCGCGGGCGCCGCCCTGTCCCGTGCCGTCCGGGTGCAGGTACTCCTCGGGGGGCTCGCCCCCGGCGACGAGGGCGAGGAGGGCGCCACCGAGGACGACGGCCAGCGCCCAGAGCAGCACGGCTCGGGTGCGGCGCACCGCGCGTCCGGTGTCGACGCCGGCCGGCGCGACCGTCGTGGTCATCGGACCGGCTCCGGCCGGGCGGCGTCGGGCCGGGCGGCGGCGAGCCGGTCGCCGAGGGCGACGACGTCCCGGGCCGCGGTCTCGGAGGCGGCGCGGTGGCCGTAGCGGACGGCGTCGAACGCGTCGGCGGCCGCGACGAGGGCGTCGCGCTCGTCGGCGAAGCGCTCGGCGAGGGCGACGGCCACCTCGTGCGCGGTCCGCCCCGGGGCGTCGTCGAGGACGACCCGCTCGACGGCCGCGCGGGCGGTGGCGCGCACCCCGTCGAGCACGGCGGTGTCCCAGTCGCCGCGGGCCAGGGCCGCCCGGGCCTGCGCGCGCAGGGTGGCGGCCGGGACGTCCGGCACGTCGAGGACCTGCCGTCCCCGACCGGACCCGGTGGCCCCGACGTCGCGGCGCAGCACCCGCCAGAGGACGAGCCCGAGGACGGCGAGGACGAGGCCGACCGCGACGGGGACCGCGACCGACGGGAGGCCGCCGTCCGGGCTGGCGGAGAGCAACCGGTCGAGGAGCTCGCGGAGCCGGTCGAGCAGCCCCGGCTGGGCGTGGTAGCGCGCGCTCGACAGCTCGTCCTCGAGCCAGCGCCGGGCCTCCTCGCCGGTCGGGTCGAGGGGCGCGTCGAACGGGGTCACGGGGAGGTGACCGGCCACGGCGGTTCGGCGGCTCCCTGGGCGGCCTGGATGAGCCGGATGTCGAGGCCCTCGGTGCGCACCCGGACGTCGACGTAGAGCAGGGCGTCGACGCCGGCGGTGAACGGCGTCGTCAGGGCGCCGGTGAGCAGCGCGGTGATGCCGGAGACGACGGTCTGGGCCACCGCGAGCGTGCCGGGGTCGACGTCACCGGATGCGGACGCGACGACGACGGCGACCAGGGCCAGGGAGATCGGGAAGGTGATCATCGAGGAGGCGATGCCCACGATGACGGCGGTGAGCAGCCGGATGCCGAAGATGCGCCAGAACGGGCCACGGCGAGGGCTGCCGGCGAGCTCCCAGCTGCGGCTCAGCGAGTCGAACACCCCCATCCGCTCCAGGACGACGGCCGGCGTGGCGAAGGACCACCGGACCCAGAGGAGGACGAGCAGCGCGACGGTGACGACCACGACGAGGAGGACGAGGAGCACGACCGCGGCGATCCCGCCGCCACCCTGCGGGTCGACGGCCATGACGAGGACCACGCAGACGAGGACGGCCGCGACGAGCAGCAGGAGGAACGCGGCGCCGGTGACGAGCACGACGCCGACCATCGGCAGCACGCGGCCGCGGGTGGCGCGCCACACCTCACCCATCCCGACCTTGCGGCCGAGGACGGCCTGGCCGACGACCTGGGCGAGGAAGCCCGCGAGGAGGATGCCGGCGAGGAGCTGGCCGATCCCCGGGAGGTACTGCCCGACGAGGGAGAGCGCGTAGCCGTCGGGGAGGGTGTCGCTCCCGGAGAAGGCGGTGCCGAGGGCATCGGTGCCACTGACCCCGGCGAGGAACGCGCCGAGCGCTGTCGTCGGCAGGAGGAGGACGAAGGAGGTGAGGGCGGCGAGGCCGATGGTCGCCGCGGGGTTGCCGCGGACGGCCTTGAGGACGCCGCCGTAGAGGTCGCCGAGGGTCAGCGGCCGCAGCGGCACGATGCCCGGGCGGAACTCGACCGCGCGGTAGGGGACGGGCGGCGGGCCGGCGGGCGGCGGAGGCGGCCACGCGCCGGGCGGGGGTCCCTGCGGAGCCGCGACCGGAGGGGCCGCGGGAGGGGCTGCGGACGGTGCTCCGGGAGGGGGTGGTGGCGGGGGCGGGACCGGCCGCGTGGGCTCGGAGCCCGGTGCCACCCAGGGCTGGTCGCTCATCCTCGGGCCCCCTCGACGGTCACGGCGCCACCCTAACCGAGGAGGTGCGCCTCCACGGCCGCTGCGCGGGATCCCACGGCCCCGAGGGCGGTCTGCCGGGCGACGATCCCCGGCTCGTCGCGCATGAGCCGCCACCCGCGCCGGACGAGCACCGCGGGGGCCTTGCGGCGCTCGCGCAGGTCGCGCAGCAGCCGGCGCACGAACGTCACGGCGGGCCGGTGGTGCACGCACCACGCGCTGTGCAGGATCCCCTCGGCGTCGAGCCGCGCGACGACCTCGGCGGCGAAGATCCCCTCGGCGAGGACGAGGTCGTCGGGCCGCGCCGTGACCTCGTGCGCACCGACCGCCCGGCTGCGGGAGATGTCGTACACCGGCAGCTCGGTGCATCCGGTGGCGAGCAGCTCGTGCAGGGCGGCGACCGCTCGCTCGCCGTCCCAGCTGTCCGGGTGGTCCCAGTCGACGATGCCGAGCTCGGGGTGGCGGGGCATCGCCGGGTCGTCCTCGTCGCGGTAGAAGTCGTCGAGCCGGAAGACCGGCCAGCCGCGGGCCGCGTGCAGGCGGTGGGCGAGGCGGGACTTGCCGGCGCCGCTCGGGCCGGCGAGGACGACGACGCGGCGCCGGTCGGGCGTGGCGTGCGGAGTGCTGTCGAGGGTGCTCTCCGGGGACGGTCCGGGCTTCTCGCGCGCGTCGTCCGGATCCTCCACGGGCGACCATCCTAGGCGCGCGGTGCGGTACCCGGCGACGTGGCCGGGAGGGCTCAGGACGGCGCCCGGTCCAGCCGGTCGAGGGCGGTGCGCATCGCGGCGAGGACCCGCAGCGTCGTCGCCACGTCCTCCTCGGTCAGCCCGCCGGGGGTGGCGCCCATCAGGGCGTGCTCCCGACCGACCACAGCGTCGATGGCTGCCCGGCCCGCGGGCGTCAGCGCGAGGAGGACCGAGCGGCGGTGGGACGGGTTGTCCCGGCGCTCGAGCCATCCGGCGTCGAGGGCGTCGTTGACCATCCGCTGGACGAACTGGCGACTCAGCTCGAGGTCGGCGGCGAGCCGCGGGACGGTCGTGGGGCGGTCGCGCCGGTGCAGGGCGTCGAGGACGGCCCGGACGCCGACGGACATCCCCATCGCGGGCTCGTCGGTCTCGACGCGGCGCTGCACCTGGCGGTACACGGTGCCGAGCAGGTGGTAGACCTCGGCGAGCCGGGGGCCGAGGCGGTCGGGGGTGAGCGGGGCGGACACCCGCCCAGTCTGGCACCGGGGTTGTCATCCGCCTCGGGCGTATGACACCTTGGGTGTCAACTGGCCACCGGGACCCGGGGGCGTGACGACGAGGGGGCCGCGATGGACCGCCGAGACTTGTTCGACCGCACGACGCGCAACCGGCTCCTCGTGGCCGACGTGCTCGACGGCCTGGCCCCCACACAGTGGGAGGCCGACACGCTCTGCGCGGGCTGGACGGTCCGGCACCTGGCCGGCCACCTGCTCCAGCCGGTGCTCGTCGGCTTCGGTCGCTTCGTCCTCGTCGCGCTGCGCCACCGTGGCGACACCGACGCCACGGTCGACGCCGTCGCCCGCCGGCTGGCCCGGCGGGAGCCCGCCGAGCTCGTCCGACTGCTCCGTGGGCACGCCGGTGACGAGGTCGACCCGCCGCGGGTCGGCCCGGTCGGCCCGTTCACGGACACGTGCATCCACCTGCGTGACCTGGCCCGGCCGCTCGGCCTCGACGCCGACGTCCCGGCCGCGGACTGGGTCGAGGTGCTCGACCACCTCACCGGTCCGGCGCCGCTGCCGAGCCTGCTCGACCCCGGCCGCCTGGCCGGGATCTCGTTGCGCGCCACCGACGCCGACTGGCACTGGGGTGACAGCGCCGAGGTCGCCGGGACGCTCGAGGCGCTGGCCCTCGGTCTCACCGGGCGAGGGGTGGTCCTCGACGAGCTGACCGGTCCCGGGGTCGAGGCCCTGCGGCGCTGACGTCGACGCGTCGTCCGAGGAGGGTCAGCGCTCGAAGTACCGCCACCGGCCCTCGGAGACCACCTCGACCGCACCGTCGACGACGCGCAGCGCGCTCTGCTCGTCGAGCGCGTAGGCCGGGACGTCGAGGGACGCCGCCCATCGCTCGGCGTCGGCCATCGTGTTGTGCGGGAAGGCGTCGAGGTGGGGGAAGATCGCGACGTCGACGAGGCCCAGGGTGCGGTCGTCGGGGGCGCCCGGCCACTCGACGAAGTCGTCGCCGATCCGCGGGGTCAGGACCATGCTTCCTGCGCTGACGCCCACCCACACGGTGTCGGTGAGGGTGGGCAGCAGCGCGGCGAGTCCGGACCCGCGCATCCAGTGCGCGAGGTAGGTGGCGTCGCCGCCGTCGACGAGCAGGACGTCGGCGTCGCGCACCCACGGCAGCCAGCGCTCCTCGCCGATGCTCGGCAGGGCGGTGAGCTCGAGGACGCCGAGCGACCCCCAGCCGAGCCCGGTGAGGTGCGGCGACCCGGCCCCGCCGCCCACGACCCGCTGCACGCTGCCGGGCCCGCACATCGGGTGGCCCCACTGCGCGGTCGGGATGCAGAGGGCGCGGGCCTCCTCGACGGGTCGGCCGAGCAGCTCGACGAGCGCGGCGTGGATCGTGGCGTTCGTGACGCCGCCTGACGTGAGCAACAGCTTCACGGCTCTCCTCGGTGGTGCGGAAACGGGTGGTCCATGATCTGACCGGTCTCGGGACGCGAACTCACCGCTCCAGGGCCGGGCACACGGCGGTGCTCGGGTTCGGTGGTGCGGGTCGCGGCGTTGGGGCCGTGCCAAGTGAGGGTGCCGTCGGGGTCGAGGACCGGTCGCCATCGGCCGGTCTGCTTGAACCGGTGGTGGTGCCGGCACAGGGACTCGAGCTCGGTGGGGATGGTCTGCCCGTCGGGCCAGGGTCGGCAGTGGTCGACGTCGCAGCGCGCAGCCGGTCTCGAGCAGCCCCACATCCGGCAGGTGCCGTCGCGGGTCCTGACGAAGTCGGCGATGGCCTTGGTGGGCCGGTAGGCGGCGGTGGTCAGGGAGGCCAGGGTGCCGGTCGGGGCGTCGAGGACGGCTCGGGCGACCTCCAGCGGGAGGGTCTTGAGGAGGCTGGCCATCGTGGTGGCGTCCACCCAGCCGACGCCCGGCAGCTGCGCCCCCGAGACCCAGGACCCCGGCCCCAGCGCGGCCATGACGGTGATGAGGTCCCCGGTCGGCTCCGGCGGCTCCTCCCGCCAGGACAGCTCCTCGCGGGAGCCGGGCTCGAGGTCGGCGTACCGGGTCACCTCACCGGTGACGGCGTCGACGACGGTGTCCTCGTCGTCCCACTCGACCCGGAACCGCTCACCCTGTGTGGGCTCCGGGGTGGACTGGTCGGTGACGACTGGCACCCCGAGCGTCACCTGCGCGGAGACGGTCACGTTCCGCAGGACCAGGTCGGCCAGCGCATCCGCGCGTGACTCGGGCAGCGACAGGTCGGCGTCGACCTGCCGGTACTGCCCGGCGAGCTTCTCCACGGCCGACCACATCGCCGCCGACGTGGCGGTGGGGAGCGAGCCGAACCAGTCGGTCAGCCCGTCCACCCCGGCCCGCACCTCGACGCACCGGCCCCGCTTCGTGGTCGCGGCATGGGCGGCGACCTGGTCGGCCGCCACCCGCGTCGCCACCCGTCGCGCCTCCGAGGTCACCCGGGCCGGGTCCATCCCCGCCAGCCGGCCAGCGAGCTCGGCATCCACCCGCAGGCAGGCGTCGACGTCGAGGCCGGCGCACGCGTCGACGACCTTCTGCGCCGATACGGCCGTCACCTCGCCCTGCAAGAGCAGGCGGCGCACGTGAGGGAACCGTTCGCCGAGCGTGGCACCGAGCGTCACCTTCCGACCGGCAACCCCCTCGGTCAGCCCGGCCTCCAGGCAGAACATCGACGCCGACATCGGGTCCACGAACCCCACCGGGTGCACCCGCTCCACCGGACCGCTCCCGGACAGGCGCACCTCGACCCGAGCCCCCCACGAGGCAGCCACCGCGACCAGGCCGTCCGCGGAGTTGGCCAGGTGCTGGGCCTCCCCGGCGAGCGCGAACGCGTCCTCCGGCGCCAGCCCCGACCCGTCCTCGGCCAGCTCACGACCCAGCCGCGCGCACTCCTCGCGGAGTGCCGCGATGCGGCTCGAGATGCTCCCCCTGTCCATGCCTCATCGTACCGAACTCACGTTCGAACGACAAGCCCCTGTGGACGACAGTTCGCCCTCAGCAGAACGGGATTCACTGTCAGGGCATCGACTCGCGGACGCGCTCCATCAGACCTCGCGGCCGTCGAACGCGGCGAGGCTCGTGTACGCGTCGGCCCCCTCCGGCGCCGGGCGCTCCGGGCCGAACGCGCTGCCCCGGTTCTCGTCGGTCAGCGACGGACGCATGAACTCGCCACCCTTCTCGGCGACCGACTGGTCGAGGTCCGCCGTGTCGACCCCGAGCGCCCGGGCGAGGTCCCACGTGTGCACCGCCAGCTCGGAGCACTGCCACTCCCGCGGGGGACCGTCCGCATCCTCGGGGGCGTCGGCCCACGCCGCGAGGAGGTCGTCGGCCGCGGCGCGCATCGCGGCGGCGCGGCCGCCCGAGACCGAGGGCGCGGCGGCGGCCCAGTCGACGTCCTCCCCGCGCACCCCGCGGGCGAAGTTGTGCGTGCCGTGGACGACGTGGTCGGCGAGCTCGGCCACCGTCCAGTCGGAGCAGGGGGTCGTGCGTGCGGCGGTGTCGTCGTCGACGTCCCCGAGGAGGTCGACGAGCTGGTCGAGCGCGGTCGAGAGGGTGGTCGTGTCAGCCATCCCCGGACCGTATGACCACTCGACCCCCCTTCAGGGGGTTAGTCCTCCCTCGAACGTGTGTGAAGACCGTCGACATGCCGACGTCCTTCACACACGTTCGGGGAGGAGAACGGGAGTCAGCGGCCCTTGGGATGCCAGACGGTCTTGGTCTCGAGGAACGCCGAGAGCCGCGAGAGGTCGGGGGTCGGCTCGAAGTCGGGCTCGACCGCCTCCGGACCGGACCCCCCGGGGCGCAGCACCCGCTTGAGGTTCTCGGCCGCCGCGAGCTCGAGCTCGCCCCACTCGACCCCCGGCGCGTCGGCGGCGCCGGTGAGGTCGATGGCGTTGACGTCGCGGTGGGAGGCCAGCCACGGCGCGACCTCGGCGGTGCGCCCGGTGACGACGTTGACCACGCCGCCCGGCACGTCGGAGGTCGCGAGGCACTCGGCGAGGTCGATGGCCGGCAGCGGCCGCTCCTCGGACGCGAGCACGACGCAGGTGTTGCCGGACACGACGACCGGCGCCACGACGGACACCAGCCCGAGCAGCGAGGACGCCTGCGGCGCGAGCACCGCGACCACCCCGGTCGGCTCCGGCGCCGAGATGTCGAAGTACGGCCCGGCGACCGGGTTGAGCCCGCCGAGCACCTGCGGGTACTTGTCGGCCCAGCCGGCGTACCAGACCCACCGGTCGATCGCCGCCGAGACGACCGCCTCGGCGCGGGCCGGCGTCAGCCCCTCGGAGTCGCGGACGTCCTGGACGAGCTGCGCGCGGCGGCCCTCCATCACCTCGGCGACGCGGTAGAGCACCTGGCCGCGGTTGTACGCGGTCGCCCCGGCCCATCCGGGCTGCGCCTTGCGGGCGGCGACGACGGCGTCGCGGGCGTCCTTGCGCGAGCCCATGGCGGCGTTCGCGAGGAAGCGCGGCGTCGTGCGGCGCCCGGTCGGGGCGGCCACCACCTCGTAGGAGCGGCCGCTCTCGGAGCGGGGGAACTTGCCGCCGATGTAGAGCTTGTACGTCTTGCGGACGTCGACGCGCGCGCTCACTGCTCGGTCCCGGTCTTCACGTAGGCCTCCAGCCCGTGTCGGCCGCCCTCCCGGCCGTAGCCGGACTCCTTGTAGCCGCCGAACGGCGAGGTCGGGTCGAACTTGTTGAACGTGTTGGCCCACACGACGCCGGCCCGCAGCTGGTCGGCCATCCAGAGGATGCGGCTGCCCTTCTCGGTCCAGATGCCGGCCGACAGGCCGTACGGCGTGTTGTTCGCCTTGGCGACCGCCTCGCCGGGCGTCCGGAAGGTGAGCACCGAGACCACCGGCCCGAAGATCTCCTCCTGGGCGATGCGGTGCGTCTGCGAGACGTTGCTGAAGACGGTGGGGCGGAACCAGAACCCGTTCGTCGGCAGGGCGCAGCCGGAGTCCCAGCGCTCCGCGCCCTCCTTCTCGCCGACCGCCGTCAGCTCCTCGATGCGCTGCAGCTGGGCGCGGCTGTTGATGGCGCCGACGTCGGTGTTCTTGTCCATCGGGTCGCCGACGCGCAGCGTGCCGAGGCGGCGCTTGAGGCGGCGGACGACCTCGTCGGTGACGTTCTCCTGCACCAGGATCCGGCTGCCGGCGCAGCACACGTGGCCCTGGTTGAAGAAGATGCCGGTGACGATCCCCTCGACGGCCTGGTCGATGGCGGCGTCGTCGAAGATGATGTTCGCGCCCTTGCCGCCGAGCTCGAGCGTGGCCTTCTTGCGGGTGCCGGCGATCGAGCGGGCGATCATCTTGCCGACGCCGGTGGACCCGGTGAACGCGAGCTTGTCGATGCCGGGGTGGTCGACGATGGCCTGCCCGGTGGCGCCGGCGCCGGTGACGATGTTGACGACGCCCGGCGGCAGCTCGGCCTGCTGGCAGATCTCGGCGAAGAGCAGTGCGGTGAGCGGCGTGGTCTCGGCCGGCTTGAGGACGACCGTGTTCCCGCACGCGAGGGCCGGCGCGACCTTCCACGCGAGCATGAGCAGCGGGAAGTTCCACGGGATGATCTGGCCGACGACGCCGACCGGGCGCGGGTTCTCGCCGAGCGACGCGTAGGACAGCTTGTCGGCCCAGCCCGCGTGGTAGAAGAAGTGCGCGGCGACGAGCGGGATGTCGACGTCGCGGCTCTCCTTGATCGGCTTGCCGTTGTCGAGGGTCTCGAGCACGGCGAGCTCGCGGGCCCGCTCCTGGATGATCCGCGCGATCCGGTAGAGGTACTTGCCGCGGTCCGCGCCGCTCATCCGCGACCACACGCGGGTGTAGGCGGTGCGGGCCGCGCGGACGGCGGCGTCGACGTCGTCGGCGCTCGCCTCGGAGACCTCGGAGAGGACCTCCTCGGTGGCCGGGTTGACCGTCTTGAACGGCTTCCCGCCGGTGGCCTCGACGAACTCGCCGCCGATGAACAGGCCGTGGCTGCTCGCGATGTCGACGACCGCCCGGGACTCGGGGGCCGGCGCGTACTCGAAGGTGGGCATTCGCTGCTGTCCTTGCGTCTGGTGGCGTCTGGTGGCGTCTGGTGGCGTCGGGTGGTCAGTAGCCGCTGGGGGCGTCGTCGGCGACGTAGTCGGCGCCGGAGTAGGCACCCGTCGTCATCTTCTGGCGCTGCAGCACGAGGTCGTTGAGCAGGCTCGAGGCGCCGAACCGGAACCAGTGGTTGTCGAGCCACTCCTCGCCGGCGACCTCGTTGACCGTCACGAGGTACCTGATGGCGTCCTTGCTCGTGCGGATGCCGCCCGCCGGCTTGACCCCGACCTGCTCGCCCGTGGCGTCGCGCCAGTCGCGGACCGCCTCGAGCATCACGAGGGTCACCGGGAGGGTCGCGGCGGGGGAGATCTTGCCGGTGGAGGTCTTGATGAAGTCGCCGCCGGCGAGCATCGAGAGCCACGAGGCGCGGCGGACGTTGTCGTAGGTGGCGAGCTCGCCGGTCTCCATGATCACCTTGAGGCGGGCGTCGCCGCAGGCCTCCTTGGTCTCGGCGACCTCGCGGAAGACGGTGAGGTAGTCCCCGGCGAGGAACGCCCCGCGGTCGATGACCATGTCGATCTCGTCGGCCCCGGCCTCGACGGCGTCGCGGACGTCGGCGAGCTTGACCACGCGGCTGGCCCGGCCGCTCGGGAACGCGGTGGCGACGGCGGCGATGCGGACGCCGCTGCCGCCGAGGACCTCTCGTGCGGTGCCGACCATGTCGCCGTAGACGCAGACCGCCGCGGGGCTCGGCGTGCTCGGGTCGGTGGGGTCCGGGACGAGGGCCCGGGTGCAGAGGCCGCGGACCTTGCCGGGGGTGTCGGCGCCCTCCAGCGTCGTGAGGTCGATCATCGAGATGGCGGTGTCGATGGCCCACGCCTTGCTCGTCGTCTTGACCGAGCGGGTGGACAGGGCCGCGGCCCGGGCCTCGCAGCCGACCTGGTCGACCCCCGGCAGGCCGTGCAGCCAGCCGGTGAGGGCGGAGTTGGTGAGGCGCGAGACGCCGAGGATCTCCCGGGCGCGCGCCGTCGGGTCGACGTCGGTGGCGGTGCTCACCCCGGGAGTCTACGGGCGCCCGGGCGTGCCGGTCACGGCCGGACGGGGCACCTGCGCACGACTCCGCGACGCGAGTCCTGTCACGTTCTGCCACCGGCGGGCGACCCTCCCGCCCCGCTGAACCCCGTCGAGTGAACAGAACACGACGTGTCGCGGCGGGTGCATACGGCGTGTTCTGTTCACTCGACGGGTGGGGCGGGGGCGTCAGAGGCGGGTCGCGGCCTCGAGGTCGGCCCGGATGGCCGCCAGCCGGGACGCCGCGCGCTCGCGGGCGCCGCGCAGGTCCTCGCCCGCCACCGGTTCGACGACCTCCAGGTAGACCTTGAGCTTGGGCTCGGTGCCGGAGGGCCGGACGATGACCCGCGAGTCGTCGGCGAGGTACCAGCGCAGGCCCTCGGTCGGGGGCAGCCCGCCGTCGCCGCGGGCCAGGTCGTCGACCCGGGCCACGTCGACCCCGGCGACCGACGCCGGCGGCGCCGAGCGCAGCCGGTCCATCACCGTGCCGATGAGGGAGAGGTCGTCGACGCGCACCGAGAAGGAGTCGGTGGCGTGCACGCCGTGCGCGCGGGCGAGGTCGTCGAGCCGGTCGCTCAGCGTTCGGCCCTCCGCCTTGAGGGTCGCGGCGAGCTCGGCGACGAGCAGGGCGGCGGAGACGCCGTCCTTGTCGCGCACGTGCCCCGGGTCGACGCAGTAGCCGAGTGCCTCCTCGTAGCCGTAGCGCAGCCCCGGCACGCGGCCGATCCACTTGAAGCCGGTGAGCGTCTCCTCGTGGCGCACCCCCGCGGCCCGGCACATCGCGGCGAGCAACCGGGAGGAGACGATCGAGTTGGCGAACACGGCCCCGGCGGAGTCGGCCTCGACCCCCCGCGACAGCACGTGGGACCCGAGCAGCGCGCCGACCTCGTCGCCCCGGAGCATCCGCCAGCCGCCCGGGCCGGGGACCGCGACCGCGCACCGGTCGGCGTCCGGGTCGTTGGCGACGACGAGGTCGGGGCCGGTCTGCTCGGCGAGCTCGAGGGCGGCGTCCATCGCGCCGGGCTCCTCGGGGTTGGGGAAGGACACGGTCGGGAACATCGGGTCCGGCTCGGCCTGCGACGGCACCGGCAGCGGCTCGGCGAAGCCCGCCGCGGCGAAGGCCCGTCGCACCGTCTCGGAACCCACGCCGTGCAGCGCGGTGTGCACGACGATCAGCTCGCGCGGCGCGTCGGGGGAGACGACCGTCGCCACGTCGGCGAGATAGGCCTCGAGGACGTCGTCGCCGAGGGTCTCCCAGCCGTCGTCGGCCCGCGGCACCGACGCCACCGACGGCACGCGCGCGATCTCGGCCGCGATGAGCCCGTCGACCGGCGGCACGATCTGCGAGCCGTCGCCGACGTACACCTTGTACCCGTTGTCCTGCGGCGGGTTGTGCGACGCGGTGACCATCACGCCGGCATCCGCGCCCAGGTACCGGATGGCGTACGCGAGCACGGGGGTCGGCAGCGGGTGCGGGAGGACGACGGCGCGCCCGCCCATCCCGGTGACGACGGCGCACGTGTCGTGGGCGAAGACGTCGGAGTTGGTGCGGGCGTCGTAGCCGACGACGACGAACGGCTCCGGGTCGAGGGTCTGCAGGTAGGCCGTCAACCCTGCGGCGGCCCGGACGACGACGGCACGGTTCATCCGGTTCGGGCCACCACCGAGCTTTCCCCGGAGGCCGGCGGTGCCGAACTCGAGCATCCCGGCCATCGCGTCGGCGAGCTCGTCGCGGGCGGCGTCGTCGCCCGCGGCCGCGGCGTCGGCCAGCTGCTCGAGCTCGGCGCGGGTGACGGGGTCGGGGTCGTCGGCGGCCCACGCCCGGGCGGCGGTGAGGAGGCTGTCGAGGTCGGTCGTCGTGCTCACGGCGGGACTCCTCAGATGCGGCCGACGACGTCGGCGAGCAGCCGGCCACAGCGGTCGGCGGCGGCCCGGCCGGCCTCGAGGACCTCCTCGTGGCTGAGCGGGTCGGGCGAGATGCCGGCCGCCGCGTTCGTGACGAGCGAGATGCCGAGGACCTCGAGGCCGCTCTGGCGGGCGGCGATGGACTCGAGCGAGGTGGACATGCCGACGAGGTCGCCACCGAGCACCTTGGCCATCCGCACCTCGGCCGGGGTCTCGTAGTGCGGGCCGCGGAACTGGACGTAGACGCCCTCGTCGAGGGTGTCGTCGACCTCCCGGGCGACGGCCCGCAGCCGCGGCGAGTAGAGGTCGGTGAGGTCGACGAAGTTCGCGCCCTCGATGGGGGAGTGGGCGGTGAGGTTGATGTGGTCGCTGATGAGCACCGGGGTGCCCGGTGCCCACTCCGGGCGCAGGCCGCCGCAGCCGTTGGTGATGACGATGGTCGTGCAGCCGGCGGCCGCCGCGGTGCGCACCCCGTGGACGACCGCGCGCACGCCACGCCCCTCGTAGAAGTGCGTGCGGGTGCCGTAGACGAGCGCGCGACGGCCGGTGTCCCCGATGGCGACCGAGCGCATCGAGCCGCTGTGCCCGGCGACCGCGGCCCGGCCGAAGCCCGGTACGTCGGTGTTCTCGACCGTCGCCAGCGTCTCCCCGACGAGGTCGCCGGCCTGCCCCCATCCGCTGCCGAGGACGAGGGCGACGTCGTGGCGCTCGGCGCCGGTGCGCTCGGCGATGACGGCGGCGGCGGCCCGGGCGACCTCGAACGGGTCGGTCGCGGGGTCGGAGAGGTCGTGGGCGGCGGCGGTGTCGGTCACCGGGGCAGCGTAGCGACGGGTGAGCGGGGTGCGCACCGCCCCGTCCGGTGCCGGGAACCCGGTCGCGGGAACACGCGGGGGCGGGCGGGATGTTTCCCGCGACACGGCTGCGGCCGTGACGCGACCGCCCGGGACCCCGGGCCGGTCGGGCACTCACCGTGGAGGTGCCGATGGCGACGGTCCGCGAGTCCCTGCTCGGGCTGCGTCCCGCCCGCGAGGGCGACGGGGTGACGACGCTCGAGCTCTTCTTCGACCTCGTCTACGTGCTCGCGTTCACCCAGGTGTCGGCGCTGCTGGCGCACGGCGACGCGCCCGGCTCGGCGCTCGACGCCTTCGTGGTCCTCGCGCTCCTGTGGTGGACCTGGTGCTCGTACGCCTGGCTGGCCAACGGGGCGCGCGCCGACGTGGGCGTCCTCCGGCTGGCCCTCGTCGTGGCGACGGCGGTGATGTTCGTCGCGAGCCTCGCCATCCCCGAGGCCTTCCACGACCAGCCGGGCGGCCTCTCGGGTCCGCTGGTCCTCGTCGGGTGCTACGCCGCGGTCCGGGTGGTCCACCTCGCGGTCTACCTCGTCGTCGCCGGTGAGGACCGGCGGCTGCGGCGGCAGGTCGTCCTCTCGCTCGCCACCTCGGCCGGGCCGGCCTCGGTGCTGCTCGTGGTCGGCGCCCTCCTCCACGAACCGTGGCAGCGGCCGGTGTGGCTGGCGGCGGTCCTCTACGACCTCGTCGTCATCTACGTCACCTCCCGCGAGGGCGGAGGCTGGGTCCTCACCTCGGCGGCGCACTTCGCCGAGCGGCACGGGCTCGTCGTCATCCTCGCCCTCGGCGAGTCGCTCGTCGCCATCGGGGTGGGCGCCGCCGAGCGGCCGGTCTCGCTGCGGCTGGCCGGCGTGTCGGTGCTGGCCGTGCTCGTCTCGGTCGGCCTGTGGTTCAACTACTTCCAGCGTTCCGCACCCGTCCTGGAGGGCGCCCTCCAGGCCCTCGACGGCCCGGCCCGAGCGCACCTCGGACGCGACCTCTACACCTACCTGCACCTGCCCGTCGTCGCCGGCATCGTCCTCGCCGCGTTCGGGGTCGAGCAGGCGGTCGCGCACCTCGACGACGGGCACCTGGGGGGCGGCGCGGCCTGGGCACTCGCGGGCGGCGTCGCGCTGGCGCTCGGCGCGATGGCCCTCGCCGAGCGGCGGACCGGAGCGGCGTGGCCGGCGGGTCGAGTCGCGGGGACCGTCGTGCTCCTCGCCCTCGCGGCACCGCTCGCCGGGCTGCCCAGCCCGGTCGGACTCCTCGTCGTGGCCGCGGCGCTCCTCGGCGCGGCGCTCGAAGGCCCCCGGCCGTCCGCGCCGGCGGTCAGCCGGCCGTGACGGCGAGCGCGGCGTCGCCGCGGGGGGCGAGGGTGACCGCGTCGCCCGGACGGTAGCGGGTGACGTCGGTGTTGGGCACCTGGATGGTGACCAGCTCGTCGGACCCGGTGCGCGCGATGACCCGCCCGTGCCCGCCGAGGAAGCTCGCGCTGACGACGGTCGCCGCACCCGCGCCCGTGCCCGCGCCGTCGGCCGGCGCCACGGTCACGCCCTCGGGCCGGACGAGCACGACGACCTCCGGGCCGTCGGCCGAGCCGGGGAGCAGCGGCACGCTGCCGCCGAGGACGTGCGCCCGACCGTCGGACACCCGGGCCCGCAGCCGGTTGGTCAGCCCGACGAAGTCGGCCACGAAGGGGCTCACCGGGGCGGAGTACAGCTCGGCCGGGGCGGCGAGCTGCTCGAGCCGGCCGGTCGACATCACCCCGACGCGGTCGGCGACCGCGAGGGCCTCCTCCTGGTCGTGCGTGACGAACAGGGTCGTCGTGCCGACGTCGAGCTGGATGCGCCGGATCTCGTCGCGCAGCTGCACCCGGACCTTGGCGTCGAGCGCGGAGAGCGGCTCGTCGAGCAGGAGCACCTGCGGCTCGATGGCCAGGGCGCGGGCGAGGGCGACGCGCTGCTGCTGGCCACCCGACATCTGGTGCGCGTACTTGTCCGCGTGCTCCTGGAGCCCGACGAGGTCGAGCATCTCGCCGGCCCGGGCCCGCCGCGAGGCCTTGTCGCGGCCACGCAGCTCGAGGCCGAACTCGACGTTCTGGCGGGCCGTCATGTGCGGGAAGAGGCTGTAGGCCTGGAAGACCATCCCCATGTCGCGCTTGTTCGTCGGGATGCGGGTCACGTCGCGGCCGCCGACCTCGATCGTCCCCGAGTCCGGGTCCTCGAGCCCGGCGAGGCAGCGCAGCGCCGTCGTCTTGCCGCAGCCGGACGGGCCGAGCAGGCAGACCAGCTCGCCCGGCTCGAGGTGCAGGGTCAGCCCGTCGAGGGCGGACACCCCCCCGTACACCCGGCGCAGGTCGGTCAGCTGGACGGCGGTGCCGCGGGTCGTCGCGGCCTCGGTGGACGCGGTCATGGGGTCTCCTGGGATCGGCGGCGGCGGAGGCGGGTGACGCGACCGGCGCCGGCGGGACGGGTGCCCACGAACGACATCGCGAAGAGGACGACGAAGCCGAAGACGAGCGCGGACAGGCCGACGGCGACCGAGATCTTGGCGTCGGACTTGCCGAGCTCGTACATGGCGACCTGGAGGTTCTTCTTGCTGAACAGGCTGGCGATGGTGAACTCGCCGAGGACGAGCGCGACCGAGAGGAACGAGGCCGACAGCACGGCGGTGCGCAGGTTGGGCAGGACGACCCGCCACATCACGGTGAGCCAACCGGCGCCGAGCGAGCGGGCGGCCTCGGAGAGGGTGCGCACGTCGATGGCCCGCAGCCCGGCGTCGAGCGAGCGGTACGCGTACGGGAGGACGAGGACGACGTAGGCCAGCGCCAGCCACATCGTCGAGGAGCCGAGGAGGTAGTAGACCCAGGCGTACACCGGGGTCAGCCCGACGACGAGGACGATGGCCGGCACCGTGAGGGGCAGGAGGCAGACGAACTCGACCGTGCGCGAGAGGCCGGGCAGCCGCAGGCGCACCCACGTCATCGTCGGGACGAGGAGGACGAGCATGACGAGCGGTGTGACGACGGCGAGCCCGACCGAGGCGAGGAAGCCCTCCTTGAGCGCCGGGTACTCGAGCGAGATCTGCGAGACGTCGGCCAGGGTGCGCCAGGTCTCGAGGCTGCGGCCGTTGCCGCCCGGACCCTGCACGGTGAACTCGAGCATGCCGAGCAGTGGCAGGACGAAGAAGGCGAGGAGCAGGGTGAGGGTCACCCAGCGGAAGACCCGCTGCCGCCGCCGGAACCTCGAGCGGCCGCTCATCGGCTCGTCCAGCGACCGGCTCGGCGGTCGAGCCACGCGTAGAGACCCATGACGATGGCGACGACGACGACCATCTCGAGGGCCATCGCCTTGCCGACGTTCTCCTGGCCGAGGATGACCTCGGACGAGAGGGAGCTGCCGATCTGGAGCGGGAGCAGCGGGTTCGCCTGCGGGACGAGCGCCTTGGCGGTCGAGTACGCGGAGAACGCGTTCGTGAAGAGCAGGAGCGTCGCCCCGACGAACGACGGCAGGAGGATCGGGCCGGCGACCCGGCGCCAGTAGGTCCACGTCGTGCCGCCGAGGGTCTCGGTGGCCTCGCGCCACTGCGGGCGCAGGCCCTCGACCGCGGGGAGGAACACGATGAGCATCAGGGGGATCTGGAAGTAGAGGTAGACGAGCATCAGCCCGCGGTCCCACTCGTAGAGCCAGAGCCCGGCTCCGGTGTCGATGCCGACCTTGGAGACCAGCACGCTGAGCAGGCCCTGGGCGCTGAACGAGGCGATGAACGCGAAGGCCAGTGCGACACCGCCGAACTGGGCGAGGACGCCGCAGAGTGACGTGAAGAAGCGCTGCGTCACCGACCCCGCCCGCGCCGTGCTCACGGCGTAGGCGAGGACGGCGCCGACGACCGCGCCGACGACCGAGGTGACCGCCGACAGGACGACCGACTGGACGAGGCCGCGGACGACCGCGGGCTGGGTCAGCGCGGAGACGTTGCCCAGCGTGAAGCGGTTCGAGCCGTCGAGGAAGGCCCCGATCGCCACGACGAGCGTCGGGATGAGGAGGAAGACGGTCGTGTAGGCGAAGAACGGGACGACCCCCGCGAGGGCGCCGGACGGCCGGAGCCGTCGCAGCGCCCCCGTGGGGCGGGCGACCGTCGTGTCAGCCAACGGCGTTGGCCCAGTTGTCGGCGAGGTACTTCTTGCCGCTGTCGGCGTCGGCCTGCGTCGGCACGACCGGCGTGCCCTCGACGGGCGGCAGCGCCGCGGCGGCGGCCTGGTCGAGCGTCCCGGCGGTCTTCATCGCGTCGAAGCGGACCGGTCGGGCGCCGCCCTTGAGCCAGAGGTTCTGGCCCTCGTCGCTGTAGAGGAACTCCTGCCACAGCCGCGCGGCGGCCGGGTGCGGGGCGTCGGCGTTGATCGCCTGGTAGTAGTAGCCGGCGACGACGGCCTCCTTGGGGACGAAGACCTTCCACGTCGGGACCTTCGCGCTGAGCGAGGCGTTGAGGTAGTCCCAGTCGATGACCATCGGCGTCTGGCCGGACTCGACGGTGGCCGGGGTCGGGTCGACGGGCAGGAAGTTGCCCGCGGCCTTGAGCTGCTTGAAGAACTCGACGCCCTTGCTGAGGTCGCCGGCGCTCCCGCCCTCGGCGATCGAGACCATCTGCACGCCCGCGAAGGCGGCGCCGGCCTCGGTCGGGTTGCCGTTGAGGGCGACCTTGCCCTTGTACGCGGAGCCGAGGAGGTCCTTGACGCTCGTCGGCGCCGGCACCTTGGCCGAGTCGTAGCCGATGCTCATGTAGCCGCCGTAGTCGTTGACCCAGGCGCCGTCGGCGTCCTTGAAGTCGGCGGGGACGTCATCCCACGTCGAGACCTTGTACTTCGCGTACATGTCGACGTTGGCGAGGGCGACGGCGGCGCCGAGGTCGAACACGTCCGGGGCGCCGGACTGGCCCTTGAGCCGCTTGGCGGTGGCGATCTCGTCGGCGCTGCTGGCGTCCGGCTGGTCGCTCGTGATCTTGATCTCGGGGTACTTCGCCTGGAAGGCCTTGATGACCTCGCCGTAGTTCGCCCAGTCGGGCGGGAGGGCGATGACGTTGAGCGCGCCCTCCTTCTTCGCCGCGGCGACGAGGGCGTCCATCCCGCCCAGGTCCTGGGCGGAGGTGGCGGTCTTGGCGTCCGAGCCGCCACCCGACGAGCTGCCGCCGCCGGACCCGCTGTCGGTCGGCGGGGAGCAGGCGACGAGCGCGAGGGCGGTGACGCCGGCCGCGGCGAGCACAGCCGCGCGACGGCCGAGGGGACGGGACATGAGGAGACCTCCTGGGGCGAAGGACGGCGGGGGAGCCGGGGGCCGACGACGGCCACGCTGGCACTCTATGGTCGAGCGCAGTGGTTCGGAAAGGGACCTTTGCAACACCGTGACCTGTCCGGTGGGTGGACCGGCGGTGGCCGGGCCGTCCGCGGGCGGGTGGTTGGATGGGGGCCGTGAACGCGCGGTCGAGCAGAGTCGTCATCCTCGGCGGCGGCCCGGGCGGCTACGAGGCCGCCCTCGTCGCCGCGCACCTCGGGGCCGAGGTCACCGTCGTCGAGCGCACGGGCATCGGCGGCGCCGCGGTCCTCACCGACTGCGTCCCGAGCAAGACGCTCATCTCGACCGCCGACTACCTCAGCGACTTCGAGACCGCTGCCGACCTCGGGGTGCACCTGGAGGACGACGAGGGTGACGAGGTCGCCGACGCCCGGGCCGACCTGCCCGAGGTCAACCGTCGCGTCCTCGAGCTGGCGCGCGCCCAGAGCAGCGACATCACGGCCCGGCTCGGTGAGGTCGGGGTGCGGGTCGTCGAGGGGGCGGCCTCCCTCGTCGCTCCCGGGACGGTCCGCGTCGAGGGGGCCGACGGCGCCGACGACGGCCGGCTGGACGCCGACGTCGTGCTCGTCGCCACCGGCGCCTCGCCCCGGGTGGTGCCGACCGCGGTGCCCGACGGCGAGCGCATCCTCACCTGGCAGCAGATCTACGACCTGCGCGAGCTGCCCGAGCGGCTCGTCGTCGTCGGGTCCGGCGTCACCGGCGCCGAGCTCGCCCAGGCCTACCTCGGGCTCGGGTCCGAGGTCGTCCTCGTCTCCTCGCGCGACCGGGTCCTGCCCGGCGAGGACCCCGACGCCGCGGCGGTCATCGAGGACGTCTTCCGCAAGCGCGGGATGGAGGTGCTCGGGCGCTCGCGGATGGCCGCCGTCGAGCGGGTCGAGGGCGGCGTCGTCGTCCGGCTCGAGGACGGCCGCGAGGTCACCGGCACCCACGCGCTGCTCGCGGTCGGCTCGGTGCCCTCGACCCGCGGCATCGGCCTCGAGGAGGTCGGGGTCGACCTGCTGCCCTCCGGCCACGTCGCCGTCGACCGGGTCTCGCGCACGTCGGTGCGGGGCGTCTACGCCGCCGGCGACTGCACGGGGGTGCTGCCGCTCGCCTCGGTCGCGGCGATGCAGGGTCGCATCGCGATGTCGCACGCGCTCGGTGACGCGGTGGCTCCGCTCCAGCTGGGCGTCGTCTCGGCCAACATCTTCACCGACCCCGAGATCGCGACGGTCGGCATCACCCAGAAGGACGTCGACGAGGAGCGGGTCGACGCCGAGGTGCTCATGCTCCCGCTGTCGCGCAACCCGCGCGCGAAGATGCTCGGCATCACCGACGGCTTCGTCAAGCTGTTCGCGCAGAAGGGGTCCGGGGCGGTGGTCGGAGGGGTCGTCGTGGCGCCGCGGGCCTCCGAGCTGATCTTCCCGGTGACCCTCGCGGTGCAGCACCGGCTCAACGTCGACCAGGTCGCGTCGACCTTCACGGTGTACCCGTCGCTGTCCGGCTCGATCGCCGAGGCGGCCCGCCGGCTGCACCCCATCGCCTGACCCGGCTCGTCGGCTCCGCGGGCCCCATCGGGAACCCTGCTGCCGGCAGAGTGGGTTGACCTGTCAGACACCCCATCCGAGGAGGACGACATGGCCAGGGGTCGCGCCGCGGCGCTCATCGCCGCCGTCACGAAGGTCAAGGACTACGCCCGGCAGAACCCGGAGAAGGCGTCCGAGGCGATCGAGAAGGTCGAGGGCTTCGTGCGGTCCAAGGCCGGGCCGACGCACTCGGCGAAGGTCGACAAGGGCGGTGACGCCCTGCGCAAGGGCCTCGGTCTGCCACCCCACGGGTCCGCGGGACCCGGTGTCACCGGTACCGGCCAGGCGCCGCCGCCCCCGCCCCGCGGGACCGGTGACGGGCGGTGAGCGACGTCCCGGCCCCGGAGCACCCAGACCTCCCCGGTGAGGACCTGCCGGCGTCGCCCGAGGCGCCGGACCCGCGCGACCCGGACCCCGACGAGCCGGACCCCCTCGACCCGGACCCTGTCGAGCCCTGGCACCCGCACGACCCGGCCGACCCGTCGCCGGTCGCGCCCAACCCGGCACCGGGGACGAGTGACGACCCGCAGCCGCGCCGCACCCTCGGGTCTCGCTCGACCGGGTGAGGCGCCGGCGGGTGGGGGCCGGTCAGGCGTCGGCGGCGTCGCCCTCGGCGTCCTTGATGTCGCAGATGACAGCGCCGTTGGCGACCGTCGCACCGACCTCGGCCCTGAGCCCGGTGACGACCCCGGCCTTGTGCGCGGTGAGCGGCTGCTCCATCTTCATCGCCTCGAGGACGACGACCTGGTCGCCGGCCGCCACGGTGGCGCCCTCCTCGACGCTGACCTTGACGATGGTGCCCTGCATCGGCGCGGTGAGGGAGTCACCGGAGGCGGCGGCCCCACCGGAGCCGCCGCCCGAGCGACGCGGCGCCTTCTTCCTCGCGCCGTGGTTCCCGCCACCGCCGCCGCCGCCGAAGGAGAGGCCTCCGGGGACGGAGACCTCGAGGCGCTTGCCGCCCACCTCGACGACGACGGTCTGGCGCTCCTCGGCGTCGGGGGCCTCGCCGACCGGGCCCGAGTAGGGCTCGATGTCGTTGTCGAACTCGGTCTCGATCCACCGGGTGTGCACCGAGAACTTCTCGTCCGGGTCGGCCGGCGCGAAGGCGCTGTCGGAGACGACCTTCCGGTGGAAGGGGACGACGGTCGGCATCCCCTCGACGACGAGCTCGGCGAGCGCGCGCCGCGACCGCTCGAGCGCCTGCTGACGGGTGCGCCCGGTGACGACGAGCTTGGCGATCATCGAGTCGAACGCGCCGGCGACGGTGTCGCCCTCGACGATGCCGGCGTCCCAGCGCACGCCGGGCCCGTGCGGCACCTGCATCCGGGTCACGGTGCCGGGCGCCGGGAGGAAGCCGCGGCCGGCGTCCTCGCCGTTGATGCGGAACTCGATGGAGTGGGCGTGCGGCTCGGGGTCGGGGTAGTCGAGGGTCTCGCCGTCCGCGATGCGGAACTGCTCGCGGACGAGGTCGATGCCGGTGACCTCCTCGGAGACCGGGTGCTCGACCTGGAGGCGCGTGTTCACCTCGAGGAAGCTGATGTCGCCGGCCGGCCCGACGAGGAACTCGCAGGTACCTGCGCCGACGTAGCCGGCCTTCTTGAGGATCTCCTTGGACGCGCGCAGCAGCTCGGTGTGCTGCTCCTCGGTGAGGAACGGCGCGGGCGCCTCCTCGACGAGCTTCTGGTTGCGACGCTGGAGGGAGCAGTCGCGGGTGGAGACGACGACGACGTTGCCGTGCTGGTCGGCGAGGCACTGGGTCTCGACGTGCCGCGGGTGGTCGAGGAAGCGCTCGACGAAGCACTCGCCGCGGCCGAACGCGGTCACGGCCTCGCGGACGGCGGAGTCGAACAGCTCGGGGATCTCCTCCATCGTGCGGGCGACCTTGAGGCCGCGCCCGCCACCGCCGTACGCGGCCTTGATGGCGACGGGGAGCCCGTGCTCCTGTGCGAAGGCGACGACCTCGTCGGGGCCGTCGACCGGGTCGGGGGTACCGGGCACGAGCGGGGCGTTCGCCGCGAGGGCGATGTGCCGCGCCTTGACCTTGTCGCCGAGGGAGTCGATGGCCTCCGGGCCCGGGCCGATCCAGGTGAGCCCGGCGTCGATGACCTTCTGGGCGAAGCCGGCGTTCTCGGCGAGGAACCCGTAGCCCGGGTGCACGGCGTCGGCACCGGCCGCGTGCGCGACCTCGATCAGCTTGTCCTGGCGCAGGTAGGACTCGCCGGGGGTGGACCCGCCGAGGGCGTGGGCCTCGTCGGCGACCTTGACGTGGAGCGCGTCGCGGTCGGGGTCGGCGTACACGGCCACGGACGTGATGCCCGAGTCCTTGCAGGCGCGGGCGATGCGCACGGCGATCTCGCCCCGGTTCGCGATGAGGACCTTGGTGATCGGCATGTCTCGGACTCTAGCGGTCCCCCCCCGGGCGGGTCGGGCGCCTCGGCGAGGCCTCCCTCACACGCCGAGCGACTCCGCGAGCCGGCCGAGCAGGCGGGCCAGGGTCTCGCGGTCGCGGGCGGGGAGCGCGGCGAGGAGCCGGGCCTCGTTCTCCGCGTGGGCGGTCATCGCGTCGTCCACGAGGCGACGGCCCGCGGGGGTCAGGTGGACGGTGCGTGCGCGCCGGTCGTCGGCGCTCGTGCGGCGCTCGACGAGGCCGCGGGCCTCGAGCCGGTCGAGCCGCTTGCTCACCGCGCCGGAGGTCACCATCGTCCGCTCGGCGAGGTCGCCGGGGGAGAGCGTGAACGGCTCGCCCTGACGGCGGAGGGTGGCGAGGACGTCGAACTCGCCCTCCCCGAGTCCGAAGCGCGCGTAGACGGCGACCAGCTCGGGGGTCAGGGCCGCCCCGATGCGGTGGATGCGGCCGATGACGAGCACGGGGGAGGTGTCGAGGTCCGGGCGCTCGGTGCGCCACTGCTCGTGCACGGTCACGACGTGGTCCATGGCCTCGACAATATCTTCCGCGGAAGGTAATGTCTCTTCCATGGAAGGTATCGGCGGGCTCCTGACGGTCCTCGTCACCGCCGTCGCCCCGGTCGTGTGGGGCTCGACGTACGCGGTGACCCAGCTGTGGCTGCCCCCGGGCCGGCCGTTCTTCTCGGCCGTCATGCGGCTGCTGCCCGCCGGGCTGCTCATGCTGCTGTGGCTGCGGCGGCTGCCCCGCGGTGCGTGGTGGGGGCGGGCACTCGTCCTCGGCACCCTCAACCACGCGGTCTTCTTCGGCCTGCTCTACGTCGCCGCGTACCGCCTGCCGAGCGGGCTCGCCTCGACGCTCACCGCGATCTCGCCGCTCGTCGTCATGGCGGTGGCGTGGCTGGCCATCGGCGAGCGGCAGGCGCCCGTGGCCGTCGGCGGCGCGGTCGTCGGCATCGCCGGGGTCGTCCTCCTCGTCTGGCAGGGCGAGCGGGGCGGGTCGGTCGACCTCGTCGGGGTGGCGGCCTCGGTCGGGGCGGTGGTCTCGGCGTCGGTGGGCTTCGTCCTCGTCAAGCGGTGGACCGCGCCCGACGGCGTGCTCGTGACGACCGCGTGGCAGCTCGTCGCCGGCGGGGTGCTGCTCGTGCCGGTCGCCCTCGTCGCCGAAGGGGCACCACCGGCGCTGGACGGCGCCGCGGTGCTCGCGCTCCTGTGGCTGGGGCTCGCCGGCTCGGTGCTCGGGTACGTCGTGTGGTTCCGCGGGCTGACCCGGATGGACGCCGGCGCGGTGGCGGTCGTCGGACTGCTCAACCCGGTGGTCGGCACGGTGCTCGGGGTGGTCCTGCTCGGCGAGCCGTTCGGGTGGGTGCACCTCGCGGCCGTGGCGCTCGTGCTCAGCGGGGTCCTCGTGGCGCAGGCGCCGGTGCGGGCGGCGGTCCGGCGGCTCGTCGGGCGGCGGGACGCGACGCCGGCGGAGCCGGCCATCGAGCTACCCGTCGAGGCGCCCGTGTAGGCACGCTCGAGGGCGCGTTCGGAGGACGCCGGCCATCCAGGTCCCGCGACATGCGGAGGCCGGGACCGCTCGCTCCGCATGTCGCGCGACCTGGACGGTGGTGTGGTGTGCCACGCGACCCGGACGCGACCCGGACGGTGGCGTGGCCGGCCGATCGCGCGACCTGGACGGCGGCCGGTCCGGCGAGTGCCTGAGTAACGCACCTCATGGCGGTGGACCGACCGTGGCGGGACACTGGCGGCGAGCCCGGACCCGGGTCCGCTCTCCCCGAGGAGCACCGCGATGACCTCGCCACCCGCCACCGACATCCCGCTCCCGTCCGGCCCGGACCGCCCCCCGGCCCCGACACGGCACGTCGCCAGCCCCCGCCAGCTGGCCTGGCTCGACCAGCAGCTCACCGACTGGCAGGCCGAGGGCCTCCTCGACGAGCCGACCGCGACGGCGCTGCGGGCCCGCTACGTCGCCCACCGCCGCGTGACCCTGGCCCGGATCGTCCTCACCCTCGGTGCGGCGTTCGTCGGCATCGGGCTGATCTGGACCGTCGCCGCCAACCTCGACACGATGTCGCCACTCGTGCGCTTCCTCCTCGTGGCGGCCGTGTGGGTCGGCCTCGTCGCGGTCGCCGAGGTCCTCGCGACACGACGGGAACGCGTCGGGGACACCGCGTCCCCGGTGGTCGGGGCGGTCCGGCTCCTCGCCGCCGCGGCCTTCGGCGCCGTCGTCTTCCAGGCGGCCCAGAGCCTGCAGGTCCCCGCCTACGAACCGGTCCTCGTCGGCGTGTGGGCGCTCGGCGTGCTGGCCTACGCCTACGCCGTCGTCGGGCTCGGCCCCACCGTGCTCGGCATCGGGCTCGCCGCCTACTGGCTCGTCTGGCACGCGTCCGAGAGCACTCGTACCGTCCTCGGGCTGACCACCACCGTGGCCTCGGCCGCCCTCCTCGGCGTCGCCCTGGGGACCGGGCACCAGCGCCTGCCCGAGCGGCTGCGCGAGTGGCGCCCGCTCGGACTCCCGTGGCGCGAGGTCGGGGCCCTGCTGGCCCTCGGCGGCCTCTTCTTCGCCGCGTTGCCGGTCGGGCACGACCGCGGCGCGGTCGGCGCGACGCCGTGGGTCGCCCTCGGCGTCGCCGTGGTGCTCGCGGCCGCGGCCGCCGTCACCGGCGAGCGGCTCGACCGCCTCGAGGTGGGCCTCGCCGCCGGCGCGCTGGTGGCCGTCGTCGGGCTCGGTCTGTGGCGGACGTCCGGCGACCTCGGCAGCACGTCCTCGCTGACCGCCGCCGACTGGGCCCGGGCCGTCGTGGCCGTCCTCGTCTACCTCGCGGTGACGAGCGGCTACGCCGTCCTCGGCGGGATGCGCGACTCCGACCGGCTCACCTGGGCCGCCACCGCCGCGCTCGTCCTCTTCACCACCGTCCAGGCCTTCGCCGTCTTCGCCCCGATCCTCTCCGGGGCGGTCCTCTTCCTCGCCGTCGGCGTCGTCCTCCTCGCGACCGGCGTCCTCGCCGACCGCGGCCGGCGTCGGCTCGTGGCCGAGGGACGGGAGGCCCGGTCATGACCTCCCGCACGACCCGGGTCGTCATCGCCGCCGCCGTCCAGCTCGTCCTCGTCGGGGCCGCGGTGTGGGCACCGCTGTCGGCCCGGCTGACCGGTGAGGTGGTGCGGCTGCGGGTGGCCGCCGTCGACCCGGTGGACGCGTTCCGCGGCGCCTACGTCGACCTCTCCTACCCGGACCTGCCGGCCGTCCCGGACCCCGGCGACGGGTCGGTCCCGCCCGCCGACGAGGCTCGCGGCACGGCGTTCGTGCCGCTGACCCGACAGGGCGCCCACTGGGTCGGCGGACCCGTGCAGCGCACCGTGCCGGAGGACGGGCCCTACCTCCGCTGCGACGACTCCGGATGGCGGCTGCGGTGCGGCATCGAGAGCCTCTTCCTCCCGCAGGACCGGGCGGCGGCGGTGCAGGACGCGGTGGACGCCGGGACGGCGGTCGCGACCGTCCGCGTCGACTCCGCGGGGCACGCGGCCCTGCTCGGCGTCGACGTCGGACCCTGAGCGCCGCCCGGGCTCACCCGGCGTGGGGGCGGTCGAACCACCCGGCGGGCGGGCGCGGGTCCCGGTGCTTCGCCGCGGCCGCTGCCCCGTGGGTCGCGGCCCAGGCGCCGAACCGGGCCGCGCCCCACGTGCCGGGCTGCGCCACGTCGGAGACCTCGACCGTCGGCGCGAGGTCGCGGCGGGCGGCGAGGACCGAGGCCATCCGGGTCCAGCCGCCGGCGACGACGAGGCGCTCGACCGGCACCCCGGCGTCGCGCAGCGTCGCGAGGAGCGCGCGACCCCGGTCCGTGCCGCCGTCGAGCGCCGCCCGCCACACGTGGGCGGGCGTGTGGTGCTCGGACCCGAGGTGCACCCCGACCTCGTGGTCCTCCATGCCGTAGCCGGTCACCCGGACCTCGGCCGTGTCGCCCGGGGCCAGGAGCAGGGTCGCGGCGTCGAGGGCCGACCGCGCCGGCTCCGACTCGGCACCGAGGACCTGCTGGACCCGCTTGAGCACCAACCCCGTCCGGGTTCCGCCGATGAGTGCCGTGCTGCCGCGCACCACGTGCGGGTACACCGAGATGCCGGCGGCCGACAGGCGTCCCACGACGTCGGGGTCGGGCACGTGGTCGGCCGCCGCGAGGTACGCCTCCGCGGTGCCGAAGCTGTCGAGGGCGGAGCCCGGCGCCCCGCAGCCGGTGGCCGCCGCGGCGACCGCGTGGTCGTGCCCGGCGACGGTGAGCACGGCGCCACGGAGCGCGGGCACCGGGTGGTCGCCGCGCACCGTCCCGACCGGGGCCCCGGCGCCCACCGGCTCGGGCAGCAGGTCCGCGCCCACCCCGAGCAGGTCGAGCCCCGGCCGCCACCAGCCGTCGGTGTGCACGTCGAGCAGCCCGGTGCGGCCCAGCAGGGAGCGCTCGGCCACCCGCCGGCCGCCGAGCCGGTGCACGACGAGCTCCGGGGCGCCGAGCCACTGGAGACCACGCAGCCCGAGGCCCTCGTCGCGCAGCCACAGCAGCTTGAAGAGGGTGGCCACATGGCCCACCGGCAGCCCTGTGCGCGAGAGGAACTCGCGGGCCAGCGTCGCATCGAGCGCGGCGGACTGGTCGTCGCCCCGGGGGTCGTGCCAGGCCATGACGGGAGACTGGGCGGCCCCGGAGGAGTCGAGCAGCGTGCCCGCCTCGGCCATCGAGGTGAAGCCGACCGAGCGCACCGACGTCCCGGCGGGCAGCCCGGCGACGACCTCGGCGAGGAGGTGCTCGACGGCGTCGACGACCGAGGCCGGAGAGCGCTCGAACCGGCCGCCCCCGCGCTCCTCCCACGCCGTCGCGACCGAGCCGTCGAGCACCGGCGTGCCGTCGTCGGCGACCGCGGCGACCTTGGTGACCGTCGTCCCGAGGTCGACCCCGAGGTCGACGGCGGTCACGACGCGACCCTCGGGGCGAGCTCGCCGGAGCCGCGCTCGACGAGCCGGGTGGGCAGCACCCGGTCGAGGACCTCGGCCCCGGGCTCGCGGATGCGCCGGACGAGCAGGTCGAACGCGGTCTCGGCCAACGCCTCCGGGCGCTGGTCGACGACCGTCGTCGGCGGCGTCATCAGCTCGGAG
Source organism: Phycicoccus sp. (assembly GCF_035325325.1). Classification (NCBI taxonomy): domain Bacteria; kingdom Bacillati; phylum Actinomycetota; class Actinomycetes; order Micrococcales; family Intrasporangiaceae; genus Phycicoccus; species Phycicoccus sp. Next base: position 313,045 of record NZ_DAOLAC010000001.1, read on the forward strand.
CCGGGGTGGTCGCCGAAGACGATGAGCGCGACGTCCTGCCGGTGCAGCCGCTGCTGGGCCCGCAGCACCCCGAGGCCCATCATCGGCGTCGCCGCGAACACCGCGGTCGGGGCGGAGGGCGACGCGAGCATCGCCAGCGCGTGCGGGTAGGCCTCCTCCGCGGTCCAGGCGCGCGTCTCGACGAGCGTGGGGTCGAGCGCCACCCCGGCCTCCGCGAGCGCCCGCTCGTACCCGCGGTACCGGTCTCGGAGCGTCGCGAACGAGCCGCTGCGCCCGAGGAACGCGACCCGCCGGTGCCCGTGGGCGACGAGGTGCCGGACGGCGCCGAGGGCCGCGGCCTCGTCGTCGACCCGGACGACGTCGGTGCCGGTGACCCCGCAGGGGCGGTCGACGACGACGACCGGCACGTCGTCGGGCAGCGCCGCGGCGACCGCGTCCGGCTCGCCGAACGGCGCGACGACGAGCCCTGCCACGCCGCGCCGGTCCAGCCGCTGGATCTGGGTGCGCATCCGGTGCTCGTCGAGGCCGGTCGACGCGACGAGCACGTCCATCCCGACGGCGGTGGCGCGGTCCTCGACGACGGCCGCGAGCCGGGCGAAGAACGGGTCGGCGATGGAGTCGACGACGACGCCGACGGTGGGCAACCGCCCCCCGCCGAGGCGCTGCGCCGCCGGGTCGGGGTGGTAGGCGAGCCGCTCGATGGCGCCGCGGACCCGGGCCACCGTCTCGGGGCGGACGTTCGGCGCGTCGTTGATGACCCGTGAGACGGTCTTGATGGAGACCCCGGACTCGCGGGCGACGTCGTAGATCGTCGGCCGGCTCATGCCGGGACCCGTGCGGGGAGCGCGGCCAGGGCCGGGGCGACGAGGGCGGGGTCGAGCACCCCGCCGGACTCGTGCTGCACCGCGGCGGCCGCGACGGCCATCCCGCGGCGCACCGCCTCGGCGTCGGGTGCGCCGGCGAGCAGGGCGTCGGCCGTGCCGCCGAGGAAGGAGTCGCCGGCGCCGATCGGGTTGGCCACCGGCACGGGCGTGGCCCCGAGCCACCACGCCCCGCCGGCGGTGGCGAGGGCCGCGCCGTGCGAGCCGGCGGTGACGACCGCGCGCCGGGCGCCCCGGGCGTGCAGCGCGCGGGCGGCGGCGACGCACCGTTCGACGACCTCGTCGCCGGACTCCTCGACGTGCTCGTCGGCCCGGCCGTGGATCAGGGCCTCGGCCTCGCCGAGGTTGGGGCTCACGAGGTCCGGGCCGAGGGGGAGCGCCGCGCCGAGCACCGCGGGCGAGCCGTCGACGAGCGCCTGGGCGCCCCGGGCGTGGGCGAGCGCGACCACCCGGCCGTAGGTGTCGTCGGGCAGCCCCGGCGGCAGCGACCCGGAGCACACGACGAGCGGGGTGTCCTCCGGCTCCTCGGCCAGTGCGGCGTCGACCCGGTCGAGGAAGGTGGCCGGCTCCCATCCGGCGGGGTCCGGGCCGAGCCCGTTGACGACGGTCGCCCGGCCGCCGTCCTCGAGCAGGATGAGGCAGAGGCGGCCCTGGCCGTCGTGCGGCACCGGGAGGAACGGGATGCCCTCGGCCGCGAGGAGCCGGGGGAGCCGGTCGTCGTCGTGAGGGCACAGCCCGAGCAGCCGGGGTGCGCGACCGAGCAGCCGCAGCGTCCGGCACACGTTGACCCCCTTGCCGCCCGCGACGGTGACCGTCCGGGTCGCGCGCGAGACCGTGCCGGGGACGAGGGCGCCGAGCCACGTCGTCACGTCGAGGCAGGTGTTGGGGGTCACGACGAGCACGGGACCTCCTCGGGGTGCGACGGCGCCGTCGGGCCGGCCCTTGTCGGGCCGGGGTGGTCCGCGTACCGTAGGGCGGCATGACAGCGCTGTCAACAGGACGCACCCCGACCCCCGCGGCGATCGGCCGCACCCGCCGGATGGCCCGCATCAGCGACGACGCCGGGCACATCCGGACGATGGCCATCGACCACCCGGAGAACTACCTCCGGCTCTTCGACGCCGACCTGTCGGCCGTGTCGTTCGAGGAGGTCGTGGAGTCCAAGCTCGACATGGTGCGGGCGCTCGCGCGGCACGCGACCTCGGTGCTCGTCGACCCGGTGTGGAGCTTCGGCCAGGCGGTCGCGTCGGGAGCGGTCCCCGGGGACGTCGGCGTGATCAGCGGCATCGAGGAGCTCTATTACGAACCGAGCAGCGCGGTGGGGTTCGACACGGGCCTGCACCTCAAGGAGGGCTGGGACCCGCAGGTCCTCGCCACGCTCGGCGCCGACGCCGCCAAGCTCGTCGTCTTCCACCGCGAGGACCAGCCGGCCGACGTCGTCGCCCAGCAGCACGCGGCCGTCGCCACCGCCGCGGCGCAGTGTGCGGCGCTCCAGCTGCCGCTCGTCGTCGAGCCGCTGTGGTTCCCGACCGGCGAGGAGGACACCGCCGACCCCGAGGTGCGCGACCGGCGCCGGCGCAGCGTCCTCTCGGCCGCCCGGTCCTTCCGCGAGGCCGGCGCCGACGTCATGAAGATGGAGTTCCCGCTCCTCGACCTCGACGACCTCGACGCCGCGCACACGGCCTGCGACGCCCTCGACGAGGCGGTCTCCGGCCCCTGGGTGCTCCTCTCGGCCGGCGTGACCTTCGAGGGGTTCCGCACCCAGCTCGACGTCGCGGCCGACCACGGCTGCAGCGGCTTCATGGCCGGCCGGGCCATCTGGGGCGACGCCGTCGGCCGGATGGACTCCGCCGCCCGCGCCGACGGTGCGGCACTCGCCGCGCGCCGGCTCGACGAGCTCGCCGAGGTGCTCGAGGGCCGGGGCGCGCCCGCGTGGACGCCCCTGGACCCGGCCGAGGTGGCCGGCGCCATCGGGCCGCAGTGGTACCGCGCCGCGACGGCCGGCTGACCCTCGCCGCCGCGTCCGGCCCCGCGCCGGTCAGGCGGCGAGCATCGCCCGGGCCTCCGCGAGCGGCACCGGCCGCGACCAGAGGAAGCCCTGGCCGCGACCGCAGGCCCGCGCCTGCAGCCAGGCCGCCTGCTCGTCGGTCTCGACACCCTCGGCGACCGTGAGGAGCTTGAGGCTGCGGCTCATCTCGAGGATCGCGAGGGTCACCGACGCGGCGTGGTCCTCGGTGGTCACCCGGTCGATGAACGACTTGTCGACCTTGAGGATGTCCACGGGCAGCTGGGAGAGGTAGGACAGCGAGCTGTAGCCGGTGCCGAAGTCGTCGATGGCGATCCACACACCGAGCGCGCGGATCCGGGTGAGGGTCCGCTCCACTCCGGCGAAGTCGTCGAGCAGCACCGACTCGGTCAGCTCGAGGACGAGCCGCTCCGCCGGCATCCCGCTGGCGTCGAGCACCGAGGCGACCTCCTCCGCGAAGCCCGGCCGCAGCAGCTGGCGCGCGGAGACGTTGACGGCGACGGTCGGCACGTCCGGGCCCGCACCGAAGGTCGCGCCGGCCCGACAGGCCTCGCGCAGCACCCAGGAGCCGAGCGGCACGACGAGCTCGGTGCGCTCGGCGAGCGGGATGAAGTCCGAGGGGGGCAGCAGCCCGCGCTGGGGGTGCTGCCAGCGGACGAGTGCCTCGAAGCCGGCGACCCGCCCGGTGTCGAGGTCGACCGTCGGCTGGAAGTGCAGGACCAGCTCGTCGCCGTCGATCGCCCGGGCGAGCTCGTGCTCGAGGGCGCGCACGTCGAGCGAGGCCGCGTGCCGGGCGTCGTCGTACCGGGCGACGGTGTTCTTCCCCGCCTCCTTGGCCCAGTACATGGCCACGTCGGCGTTGCGGAGCATCTCCTCGGTGCTCGTCTGGCCCGAGGCGGCGGTCGCGACGCCGACGCTCCCGTGGACGGCCCAGACCGTCCCCTCGACCTCGATCGGCGCCGAGATCGCGAGGAGGATCCGCTCGGCGAGGGCGGTGGCCTCCGCGGCGTCGGCCTGCTCGACGATGACGGCGAACTCGTCGCCGCCGAGCCGCGCCGCCGTGTCCGACGGCCGCACCGTGCCGCGGAGCCGGTCCGCGACGACGACGAGCAGACGGTCACCGACGGAGTGGCCCCGGGAGTCGTTGACGTTCTTGAAGTCGTCGAGGTCGAGGAAGAGCACGGCGGTCGGTACCGGCTCGGTCCGCGGCTGCAGGGCGTGCGCCAGGCGGTCGGTGAACAGGGCGCGGTTGGCCAGCCCGGTCAGGGGGTCGTGGAAGGCCTGGTGGCTCAGCTGCTCGGCGAGCGCCTGCTGGTCCGTGACGTCGTGCAGGGCGAGGACCCAGGCGCCGACGGCCTCCTCGTGGAGCAGGTTGCTGGCGGTGCCCTCGAGCACGAGCCGGCGGCCGTCGGCGTGCGTGACCCGTGCGGTCGCCGGGTGGACGCCGGCCCGGCCGGACTCCATGAGACGGATGACCGGGATGGCCTCGTCACCGAGGAGGCGGGAGAGGCCGGCGCCGAGGTAGGGCTCGGGGTCGCGGCCGAGGACCGCCCGGGTCGACGGGCTCACGAAGCTCAGGGTGCCGTCCTGCTCGACGACGACGAGGAGGTCGGCGCTGTAGCGCACCAGCTCGAGGAGCCGGCGCTCGCCCTGGTCGACGACCTGCTGGGCGGTGAGTCGGCGCTCGACCGCGCGGTGCCGGTCGACGATCCGCCGGAACCAGACGAACCACCCGACGGAGGCCACGAGGAGGAGTGCCGCGTGGATGGCGGCCGCGGTGAGGGCGACCCGGGTGCGGGCGCGGTCGAGGTCGGCGCCCAGCGCGGCGGTGGCAGTCCGGGCCGCGGCGAGGGACTCGGCGTCGCCGGGCGCGGCGGCCAGGTGGTCGGCCGCGTCGACCAGCCGGGCGAGGGGCCGGCCCCGGTCGGTGCCGGTGGCCACGAGGGCGTCGACGGAGCCGCGCAGGGCGGCGACGTCCGCGGGCGTGGCCGGGGAGGACGTGGCGGCCAGCGTACCGCGGACGGCCGCGGTGGCCTCCCGTTCCCGCTCCAGGCCGTCGCCGAGGTGCCACACCCCGGTGAGCAGGGCCATCTCGACGAGGACGACGAGCAGCGTGCCGAGGACGGTGGCCGTCGTCCGGAGGCGCGTCGGGGATGAGGCAGGCATGCGAGGTCTCGGGTCGGTCGGTCGGGCGGAACCCGGGGGAACCCTGCGCGAGCAGGCTAGGCAGGCGGTGCCGGCACGCGCGTCGCTTCACCGGCGGAGGGGCCGTTCGGCCGATGGGGCCGGGTGCCGCGGCCCCGCCGGCGGCACGGTGGCACGATGGCCGCCATGAGCGACGACGCGGTCGACCGGGCCCAGCGCACCCTCGAGGAGGGCATCTCCCGCGACTTCAGCCAGGCGATGTCGTACGGGGCCTACCTCGACCTCGACACCCTCCTCTCGGCGCAGCACCCGCGCAGCGAGCCGCCGCAGCACGACGAGCTGCTGTTCATCGTCCAGCACCAGGTCTCCGAGCTGTGGCTCAAGCTGCTGCTCCACGAGCTGCGTTCCGCGCGAGCGCTGCTGGCGTCCGACGAGCTCGCGCCCGCGCTCAAGCGGCTCGCCCGGGTCAAGCACGTGCAGCGGCAGCTCGTCGAGATGTGGGACGTCCTCGCGACGCTCACCCCGAGCGAGTACGCCGAGATCCGGCCGTTCCTCGCGACGAGCTCGGGCTTCCAGAGCGACCAGTACCGCGCGGTCGAGTTCCTCCTCGGCAACAAGAACGCCGAGATGGTCCGGGTCTTCGAGCACGACGAACGGGCACGAGGAGCGCTCGAGCGGCTGCTCGGCGAGCCGACCCTCTACGACGAGTTCCTGCGCCTGCTCGCGCGGCGGGGGTACGCCGTGCCGACCGCCGTCCTCGAGCGTGACGTCCGCGCGCCGTACCGGCTCGACCCCGACCTCGTCGGCGTCTTCGCCCGGGTGTACGCCGCCCCGGACGAGCACTGGGGGGTCTACGAGACGTGCGAGGAGCTGGTCGACGTCGAGGACCTGTTCCAGCAGTGGCGCTTCCGGCACCTGCAGGTGGTCACCCGGACGATCGGGCACAAGACCGGCACGGGCGGGTCGAGCGGCGTCGACTTCCTGCGCCGGGCCCTCGACCTCACCTTCTTCCCCGAGCTCTACGAGGTGCGCACGAGCGTCGGCTGACCGGCCGGTTCCGGCCCCCGGATAGGGTCGGCGGATGGCCGGTCCCCGCGTCATCCACACGGCCCAGGCCCTCGTCGACGTCGTCGTCGAGGTGCCGGGGCTGCCCCGCCGCGGCGGGAACGTCATGGCCACCTCCTCGCGCCGGTACGCCGGGGGAGCGGTGACCATCCTCCTCGCCGCGGCCCGCTCCGGCGCCGAGGCCGTGCACGCGGGGGCGATCGGCACCGGGCCGAACGGCGACCTGGTCCGGGCGGCGCTCGCCGTGGACGGGGTCGCCGTGTCCGCACCGGCGGTCGCCGACCTCGACACGGGCATCTGCGTCGTCCTCGTCGAGCCGACGGCCGAGCGCACCTTCGTCACCACGCAGGGGGCCGAGCGCGAGATCTCCGTCGCGTCCCTCGACGCGAGCGAGCCGGTGGCCGGCGACTTCGTGTGCGTCAGCGGCTACTCCCTCGTGGGCCGCACCCGCGACCCCCTGCTCGAGTGGCTCGGTGGCCTCCCGCCCGGCGTCCATGTCGTCCTCGACCCCGGAGCGACGTTCGCCGAGCTCGCCCCCCGGGTGCGCGACGCCGTCCTCGCCCGCACCGGTGTCTGGACCGGCAACGCCGAGGAGTCCGAGCACCTCGCCGGGGTCCGCGGGATGGCCGAGTCCGCCGAGGTCGTCGCCGGTCTCCTTCCGGGCGGCGCGGTCGTCGTCGTCCGTGACGGTCCGCGGGGGTGCCTCGTCCGCGAGGACGGCGCGACCGTCGTCCTGCCGGGTCACCCCCAGCGCCCGGTCGACACCAACGGCGCCGGTGACACCCACACCGGCGTGCTCCTCGCCGGTCGCGCGGCCGGGCTCACCTGGGCGGACGCCGCGGCGCGGGCCAACGCCGCCGGCGCGCTCAAGGTGACCCGGCGCGGGCCGGACACCGCCCCGACGGCCGCCGAGATCGACGCGTTCCTCGCGCGCTGACCCGGCGTGGACGGGCCGTCCGGTCGGTCGCTCAGGCCATCCGGGAGAGGTCGTCGCGGCACCGACGCTCGAAGCCGTCGAGCTCGGCGAGGGCGGCCTCGAGGTCGCGCCGGCGCTGCTCGAGGTCGGCGCGGCGCTCGTCGATCTGGCCGAGGACGTACTCGAGCTGGCTGCGCCGCCCGCGCGGGGCGTCGTAGAGGTCGATGATCGTGCGGATCTCCTCGAGCGGGAACCCGAGCCGCCGACCGCGCAGGACGAGCCCGAGCCGGGTGCGGTCGCGGCGGTGGTAGACGCGGGTGGTGCCCCGGCGCTCGGGGGAGATGAGCCCGAGGTCCTCGTAGTGGCGCACCGTGCGGTGGGTGACCCCGAACTCGTCGGCGACCTCGGCGATGCTCCAGGTGCGCGCGGCGTCGTCGGAGCCGGCGTCGCCGCCAGCGCTCCGGGCGCCGGTGCGGGTCGTCGTCGGGGTTGCCACGGGCCCGAGTATTGCTTTACGTTGACGTCAACGTCAAGAACGTGACCATCCGCCGGCCACCGCGACCCGGAGCCGGACCCCGAGCGCGAAGGGGCGCACCATGTACGAGCTGGGCAAGGACCACGAGGACTTCCGGGCGGTGGTCCGCGAGTTCGCGACCGAGGCCGTCGAGCCGCACGTGGCGCAGTGGGACCGCGAGCACCACTTCCCGGCCGACCTCGTGCCGCGGATGGGGGAGCTCGGCCTCTTCGGGCTCGTGGTGCCCGAGGCGTACGGCGGCTCGCTCGAGCACTCCGAGGGCGGCGCGTTCACCAGCCTGTGCATCGCCATCGAGGAGCTCGGCCGGGTCGACCAGTCGATCGGCATCACGCTCTCGGCCGGCGTCGGCCTCGGCATCAACCCGGTCCTCACCTACGGCAGCGACGCCCAGAGGGAGCGCTGGCTCCCCGACCTCGTCGCCGGCAGGGCGCTCGCCGGCTTCGGCCTCACCGAGCCGGACGCCGGGTCGGATGCCGGCGCCACACGCACGAAGGCGGTGCTCGACGGCACCGAGTGGGTCCTCGACGGCGCGAAGGCGTTCATCACGAACTCCGGCACCGAGATCACGTCCGTCGTCACCGTCACGGCCCGCACCGGCACCCTCGACGACGGGCGTCCTGAGATCTCGGCGATCATGGTCCCTTCCGGCACACCGGGATTCACGGTCGAGCCGGCGTACCACAAGATGGGCTGGAACATCTCCGACACCCACGGCCTCTCCTTCGCCGGCTGCCGGGTGCCTGGTGAGAACCTCCTCGGCGAGCGGGGCCGCGGCTTCCACCAGTTCCTCAAGACGCTCGACGACGGACGCATCGCGATCAGTGCCCTCGCCCTCGGGCTCATCACCCGGATGCGCGAGGAGGCGGCCGCGTACGCGAGGAGCCGCACCGCGTTCGGACGCCCGATCGGGGCCAACCAGGGCGTCGCCTTCCCGGTCGCGGACCTCGCCGTCATGGAGGACGCCGCCCGCCTGCTCACCTACCGGGCCGCGTGGCTCAAGGACGAGCACGAGTCCGGCCGGCGCTCGGCCGCGGAGGTCACGCAGGCGGCCGCCAAGGCCAAGCTGTACACCTCGGAGGCCGCCGTCACCGCCACCCGCATCGCGACCCAGGTCTTCGGGGGCAACGGCTTCATGGAGGAGTACCCCGTCGCCCGCTTCTACCGCGACGCGAAGATCCTCGAGATCGGCGAGGGCACCTCCGAGGTGCAGCGGATGGTCCTCGCGAAGGGGCTGGGCCTGTCCGCATGAGCGACACCGACCCTCGCGTCGCCGACGTGCGGTCCCGGCTCGAGGCCGCGCACGCCGCCAGCGCGGCACCGAGCGAGAAGGCCGCGGCCAAGCTCGCGAGCCAGGGCAAGCTCTACGTCCGCGACCGCCTCGCCCTCCTCCTCGACGAGGGGTCCTTCGTCGAGGACGGCCGCTACGCCAACGCGCTCTCCGCCGGCCTGCCCGCGGACGGCGTGGTCACCGGCCGGGGCACGGTCGACGAGCGGCCGGTCGTCGTCATCGCCAACGACCCCACGGTCAAGGCCGGCTCCTGGGGTGCCCGCACGGTCGAGAAGATCGTCCGCGCCACCGAGACCGCCCTGCGCGAGGAGCTCCCGGTCTTCTGGCTCGTCGACTCCGCCGGTGCCCGCATCACCGACCAGGTCGAGATGTTCCCCGGCCGGCGCGGAGCGGGGCACATCTTCCACAACCAGGTCGCGCTGTCCGGCAAGGTGCCGCAGATCTGCTGCCTCTTCGGGCCGTCGGCCGCGGGCGGCGCGTACATCCCGAGCTTCTGCGACCTCGTCATCATGGTCGAGGGCAACGCGTCGATGTACCTCGGCAGCCCGCGGATGGCCGAGATGGTCGTCGGCGAGAAGGTCTCGCTCGAGGAGATGGGCGGCGCGCGGATGCACTGCACCGTCTCCGGGGTCGGGGACCTGCTCGCCGCCGACGACGCCGAGGCCATCGAGCTGGCACGGCTGTACTTCTCCTACGTCCCGGACTCGTGGCGCACCCCGGCGCCGGGCTACCACGCCGAGGAGCCGTCGGCTCCGTTGACGCGGGCCAGCGTGCCCGAGCGCGAGAGCCAGCCGTTCGACGTCCACGAGCTGATCGACGGCCTCGTCGACGACGACAGCTTCTTCGAGCTCAAGCCGCTCTTCGCCCCCGAGCTCGTCGTCGGCTTCGCCCGGATGGCCGGCGAGAGCGTCGGTGTCGTGGCGAACAACTCCGCGGTCAAGGGCGGGGTCCTCTTCACCGACTCCGCCGACAAGGCCGCCCGGTTCATCTGGCTGTGCGACGCCTTCTCCATCCCGCTCGTCTACCTCGCCGACGTCCCCGGCTTCATGATCGGCTCCGAGGTCGAGCGCGGCGGCATCATCCGGCACGGCGCGAAGATGGTCTCCGCCGTGGCCTCGGCGACCGTGCCGCAGTTCTGCGTCGTCGTCCGGAAGGCCTACGGCGCAGGCCTGTACGCGATGGGCGGGCCGGGCTTCGCCCCCGACGCCACGATCGCGCTGCCCACCGCGCGGATCGCGGTGATGGGACCGGAGGCCGCGGTGAACGCCGTGTACGCCAACAAGATCGCGGAGGTCGAGGCCGCCGAGGGCCCGGAGGCCCGCGACGCCTTCGTCGCCGCCCGGCGCGCCGAGTACCTCGAGGACGTCGACCTCGAGCGGCTGGCCGCCGACCTCGTCGTCGACCAGGTCGTCGAGCCCGAGGCGCTGCGGGCCGAGCTGCTGCACCGGCTGCGCTACGCGGCCCGGCGCGACCGGCACTTCGCGACCAAGCGCCGGGACGTCCCCCCGGTCTGACCGCCCCGCCGCCCGCCCCGCCGCCTGCTACCCCGCCCGCTACCCCGCCCGCTCCGCCGCCTGCTACCCCGCAGTAAGTGCCGTCATCACGACACATACTGCGGGGTAGCTCGCGAGTGGGGGGCGGGGAGGGGTGGTCAGGCGCCGGCGATCTCGCGCAGCGCGGCGAGGTGGGCCGTCCACGCCGCCCGGCCGGCCCGGGTCAGCGACAGCCAGGTGCGTGGCCGCTTGCCGACGTACCCCTTGCGGACGCGCACGTAGCCGGCCTGCTCGAGCGTCGAGACCTGCTTGGAGAGCACCGAGTCCGAGACCTCGACCTCGTCGCGGACGAGGGCGAACTCGGCCTCGTCGACCCCCGCCAGCGTCGCGGCGATGCTGAACCGCACCGGCGCGTGGAGCACGTCGTCGAGCCGGTGCCGTGCGTGCGCCGGGCGCGTCGTGCCGTCGGCGCTCATGCCCGGGTCCCGCGCCGGACGACGATGCCGGCGAGGACCATCGGCAGGGCGGCCAGCGCGCCGGCCAGCACGAGCAGCAGCGGGTCCTCGCCGGTCGCGAGCACGGCCAGCTCGCGCTGGTGCTCGCGGTAGTTGAAGGTCATGACCCCGGCCATGAAGAGGACGAGGGTCCCGCCGAGGCCGGTGAAGCAGACGACCCGGGCGCGACGCGGCCAGCTGCGCGTGGCCCTCGACTGCCAGAGGGTCAGCAGCACGAGGAGCGCGGCGTAGGCAGCCATCAACGGTGTCTCCCACCTCGTTCCCTGCCCGAGACGGGACAGGGTGAGGTAGCCGCCCATGAGCAGGCCGAACCCGGCCGTGGCCAGGCCGTGAACGCGGCGGTCACCCCCGCGGCGCCGGTCGGCCTCCTCGGCGCGGGCCAGCCGCTCACGGGCCTCCTGCGGCGTCAGGTCGTCGGTCGCGGTCCCCTCGGTCGTGTCCATGGCTCGACCCTAGGCAACTACTTTCCAAAGTGTCAAGTTCTTGCCGATGCGCCCCTCGGTCATCCGAGCCGCAGGTCGTGCCACGCCACCCCGAGCTCGCCGACGAGCTCGCGCAGCAGGGGGAGCGAGACGCCGACGACGGTGCCCGGGTCGCCCTCGATGCCGCGGACGTACGGACCGCCGAGCCCGTCGATGGTGAAGGCGCCGGCGACCCGCAGTGGCTCGCCGGTGGCGACGTAGGCCTCGACCTCGGCGTCCGCGAGGTCGGCGAAGTGCACGGTCGTCGAGGCCGTGCCGCCGACCATCCCGCCGGTGCCGCCGTCAGCCGGGTCGCGCAGGTCGAGCAGCCAGTGCCCGGTGTGGAGCACCCCGGAGCGCCCCCGCATCCGGTGCCACCGCGCGACCGCCTCGGCGGCGTCGACCGGCTTCCCGTGCACCTCTCCGTCCAGCTCGAGGACGGAGTCGCAGCCGAGCAGCAGGTCGGCGTCCGGCTCGCCGTGGGCGGCCACCCGGGCCGCCACGTCGTCGGCCTTGGCGCGGGCGAGCAGGAGCGCGACGTCCTCGGCGGGAAGCGGGCCGTGCTCGGCCTCCGCGGCCGCGACGGCGGCGTCCTCGTCCACGGCGGACACGAGCACCAGGGGCTCGACGCCGGCGGCCCGCAGGGTGGTGAGGCGGGCCGGCGAGGCCGAGGCGAGGAGCAGGACGACGGTGGGGGAGGGCATGGGAAGAACCTAGTCCGGCTGTGACCGGCGCCTCGTCGTGGTCGGGGGCCGAGCGTCAACTACAGAGCGTAGTATTTCGGCAGGCTCCGCCGGGAGCCGGCGAGGAGGTTCACGAGGTGACCGACCGAGAGCTCGACCTCACCCCGCCGGCACCGATCGGGCTGGGGCGCACGAGGTCCGGCCCGGTCCGCCGCCGGCGGGCCGAGTACGTCGACCTCCTGCCGCCGTGCAACGCGGGCTGTCCGGCGGGCGAGGACATCCAGGGCTGGCTGGGGCTCGCGCGCGACGGCCGCGACGAGGAGGCGTGGCGGAGGCTGACCGCCGACAACCCGTTCCCGGCCGTGCACGGTCGCGTCTGCTACCACCCGTGCGAGTCGGCCTGCAACCGTGCCGACCTCGACGGCGCGGTCTCGATCCACGCCGTCGAGCGCCACCTCGGCGACCTCGCCGTCGACCGCGGCTGGCGCTTCGAGCGGCCGGTCCGCCGCACCGGTCGACGCGTGCTCGTCGTGGGGTCCGGGCCGAGCGGGCTCTCCGCCGCGTACCACCTCGCCCGGCTGGGGCACGAGGTCGTCGTCCGCGACCACGGCGCCGAGCCCGGCGGGATGATGCGCTACGGAATCCCCGCCTACCGGCTGCCCCGCGACGTCCTCGACGCCGAGGTCGACCGGTTGCGCGACCTCGGCGTCGTCATCGAGCAGGGTCACCGTGTCGTCGACCTCGAGGCCGAGCGACGGGACGGCCGGTTCGACGCGGTCTTCGTCGCCGTCGGCGCGCACCTGTCCAAGCGGGTCGACATCCCGAACCAGGACGCCCGCCGCGTCCTCGACGCGGTGTCCTTCCTCCGGGACGTCGCCACCGGTGGGCGCGACGCGATCTCGGGCCGGGTCGCCGTCTACGGCGGTGGCAACACGGCGTTCGACGCGGCCCGGGTCGCCCGCCGCCTCGGCGCCGATGACACGGTCGTGGTCTACCGGCGCACCCGCGAGCAGATGCCCGCCCACGAGGAGGAGGCGGTCGACGCCGAGCAGGAGGGCATCCGCGTCAGCTGGCTGCGCACCATCGCCTCGATGGGTGAGGACGACCTGACCGTCGAGGTCCAGGAGCTCGACACCGACGGCCGGCCGCACGGCACCGGGCGGTTCGAGACGCTCGCCGCCGACACCGTCATCCTCGCCCTGGGCCAGGAGTCCGACACCGCCTTCCTGCGCGCCGTCCCCGGGGTCCGCTTCGACGGCGACACGGTCGTCGTCACCCCCTCGACGCTCATGACCGGCGCACCCGGCGTCTTCGCCGGCGGGGACGCCGTGCCGAGCCAGCGCACGGTCACCGTCGGCGTCGGGCACGGCAAGCGCGCGGCCCGCAGCATCGACGCGTGGCTGCGCGGCGAGGTGCACACGCGACCGGCGCCGCACCCGCGGGCCTCCCTCGACCTGCTCCACCTCTGGTACCTCGGGCTGCACGAGCAGCGCCACCAGCCCGTGCTGGACCCGGCCGAGCGCGTCCACGCCTTCCAGGAGGTGGTGTCCGGGCTCACCGCCGACGAGGCCCGCTTCGAGGCCGGCCGGTGCCTCTCCTGCGGCAACTGCTTCGAGTGCGACGGCTGCCTCGGGGCGTGCCCCGAGGACGCGGTCGTCAAGCTCGGCCCCGGGCTGCGCTACGAGATCGACGACGCACGGTGCACGGGGTGCGGCACGTGCGCGCGCCAGTGCCCGGTCCACGCGATCGAGATGGTCCCGGAGGTGCGGGCCTGATGCGCGCCACCGTCGACGGCAACGAGGCCGCGGTCACGACGGCGTACCGCCTCACCGAGCTGTGCGCGATCTACCCGATCACACCGTCGTCGGCGATGGCCGAGCTCGCCGACGAGTGGTCGAGCCACGCCCGGCCCAACGTGTGGGGCACCGTGCCGACCGTCGTCGAGATGCAGAGCGAGGGCGGGGCGGCGGGCGCGATGCACGGGGCACTCCAGGGCGGTGCCCTGGCGACCACCTTCACCGCCTCGCAGGGCCTGCTGCTCATGGTCCCGACCATGTACAAGATCGCCGGCGAGCTGACCTCGACGGTGTTCCACGTCGCGGCCCGGTCCATCGCGGCCCAGGGCCTGTCCATCTTCGGGGACCACTCCGACGTGATGGCGGTGCGGCAGACCGGTTTCGCGCTGCTGTCCTCGGCCTCGGTCCAGGAGGCCCACGATCTCGCCCTCGTGGCCCACGCCGCGACGCTGCGCACCCGCGTCCCGTTCGTCCACTTCTTCGACGGGTTCCGCACGAGCCACGAGCTGAACACGGTCGAGCTGCTCGACGACGAGGTGCTGCGGGCGCTCGTCCCCGAGGGGCTGGTGCGCGAGCACCGGATGCGGGCGATGAGCCCCGAGCGGCCGGCGGTGCGGGGCACCGCGCAGAACCCGGACGTGTACTTCCAGGCCCGGGAGACGGTCAACCCCTTCCACGCCGCCGTGCCCGGGGTGGTCCAGGCGGTGATGGACGAGCTCGCGGCGCACACCGGACGCGGCTACCGGGTCGCCGACTACTCCGGGCATCCCGAGGCCGAGCGGGTCCTCGTCCTCATGGGCTCGGGCGCCGAGACGGCCCGCGAGACGGTGGCCCACCTCGTCGCGGCCGGCGAGCGGGTCGGCGTCCTGCAGCTGCGGCTGTACCGGCCCTTCCCCACCACGGAGCTGCTCGCCGCCCTCCCGGAGACGGTCCGCGCGGTGGCCGTCCTCGACCGCACCAAGGAGCCCGGGTCGGAGGGCGAGCCGCTCTTCCTCGACGTCACGGCCGCGCTGGCCGAGGCCCACGACCGCGGCGAGCGGGCCACCCTGCCGCGGGTCGTGGGTGGCCGGTACGGCCTGTCCTCCAAGGAGTTCACGCCCGGGATGGTCGCCGGTGTCCTCGCCGAGCTGGCCCGGCCGGAGCCCCGGCGCCGGCTGACCGTCGGCATCACGGACGACGTCGGCGGCACGAGCGTCGACGTCGACACGACCCTCGACATCGAGGACCCCCGGACCTTCCGCGCGGTGTTCTACGGCATCGGGTCCGACGGCACGGTCGGCGCGAACAAGAACACGATCAAGATCCTCGGGTCCGACCCGTCGGTGCACGCGCAGGCGTACTTCGTCTACGACTCGAAGAAGTCGGGCGGGCTCACGGTCTCGCACCTGCGCTTCGGACCGAGCCCGGTCCGCGCCCCCTACCTCGTCTCGCGCGCCCGGTTCGTCGGCTGCCACCAGCTCGGGCTGCTCGAGAAGGTCGACGTCCTCGGGGTCGCCGACCACGGGGCCACCGTCCTGCTCAACGCGCCGCAGCCGCCCGACGAGCTCTGGGACGTCCTGCCCGGCCCGGTCCAGGAGCAGGTGCTCGCGAAGGACCTGCGCCTGTTCACCGTCGACGCGACGGCGGTGGCGCGGGCGGCGGGCCTGCCCGGCCGCACCAACACCGTCCTGCAGACCTGCTTCTTCGCGGTCTCCGGCGTGCTGCCGCGGACCGAGGCCCTGGACCGGGTGAAGGCGGCGGTCCGGCGCACCTACGGCCGCCGTGGCGAGGAGGTCGTCCGCCGCAACGAGGCAGCGGTCGACGCGACGCTCGCCGCGCTGCACGAGGTGCCCGTCCCGGGTCGGGTCACCTCGAGCCGCCCAGTGCCGGACCCGGTGCCGTCCGACGCGCCGGAGTTCGTGCGCACCGTCACCGCGACGATGATGGCCGGCCGCGGCGACGAGCTGCCGGTCAGCGCACTGCCGGTCGACGGCACCTACCCGTCCGGCACCACCGCGTACGAGAAGCGCCGCATCTCCGACCTCGTCGCGCAGTGGGACCCCGAGACCTGCATCCAGTGCGGAACCTGCTCGTTCGTCTGCCCGCACAGCGTGATCCGCTCGCGCTTCGCCGAGCCCGACGCCCTGGTCGCGGCCCCCGCGGGCTTCCGGTCCGCCCCGCTCGTCGCCGCCGGGCTGCCCGGCACGCGCTACACGCTCCAGGTGTACGCCGAGGACTGCACCGGCTGCGGGTTGTGCGTCGAGGCCTGCCCGGTGCACCCGGCCGGCCGTCCCGAGCGCAAGGCGGTGAACCTCGAGCCGCTCGCGCCGGTCCTGGAGCGCGAGCGCGAGAACGTCGCGTTCTTCGAGACCCTCCCGGTCAACGACCGGCGCCGGCTCGACTTCGGGACGGTGCGCGGTACCCAGTTCCTCCAGCCCCTCTTCGAGTTCTCCGGGGCCTGCTCCGGGTGCGGCGAGACGCCCTACCTCAAGCTGCTCACCCAGCTCTTCGGCGACCGGCTCACGGTCGCCAACGCCACCGGCTGCTCCTCGATCTACGGCGGCAACCTGCCGACCACCCCGTGGACGGTCGACGCCCGCGGCCGCGGCCCGGCGTGGTCGAACAGCCTCTTCGAGGACAACGCCGAGTTCGGCCTCGGCCTGCGGCTCGCCGCCGACCTGCACACCGCGATGGCCCGCGAGCGCCTCGCCGGACTGCGTGAGGAGGTCGGCGCGGACCTCGTCGACGCGGTCCTCGCGGCCGAGCAGGTCCGCGAGGTCGACCTCGAGGCCCAGCGCGAGCGGGTCGCCGAGCTCGGCCGCCGGCTCGCCGGGATGCCGGGCCGGGACGCGGCCGACCTGCGCAGCGTCGTGGACCACCTGCTGCGCCGCACCGTCTGGGCCGTGGGCGGCGACGGCTGGGCCTACGACATCGGGTCCGGTGGCCTGGACCACGTCCTCGCCAGTGGCCGGAACGTCAACGTCCTCGTCCTCGACACCGAGGTCTACTCCAACACCGGTGGGCAGGCGTCGAAGTCGACGCCGGTCGGCGCCGTCGCGAAGTTCGCCGCCGCCGGCAAGCACACGGCGAAGAAGGACCTCGCGCTCCAGGCGATCGCCTACGGCAACGTCTACGTGGCCCGCGTGGCCATGGGGGCCGATCCGCACCAGACGCTCACCGCGCTGCGCGAGGCCGAGGCGTACGACGGGCCGTCGCTCGTCATCGCCTACAGCCACTGCATCGCCCACGGCATCGAGATGCGCGACGGGCTCGACCAGCAGTACCGGGCCGTGGCCTCCGGGCACTGGCCGCTCGTGCGCTACGACCCGCTGGTGCGGGCCGCCGGCGGGAACCCGTTCCAGCTCGACTCTCCCCGGCCACGCATCCCGCTCGCCGACTACCTCTACCGCGAGCTGCGCTACCGGATGGTCCGCAACGCCGACCCCGCCGAGGCCGACCGGCTCCTCGGGCTCGCACAGGCGGCGGTCGACCAGCGCTGGCAGACCTACGAGGAGATGGCGACCCGGGGCGCCGAGCGCTTCCCGGCGGACCCGAGGAGGACGCCGTGACCGACCTCTCGACCCGCTACCTGGGGCTCGAGCTGCGCAGCCCGCTCGTCGCGAGCTCGTCGCCCGCGACGAGCGGTGTCGACCGGGTGCGGGCCCTCGCGGACGCCGGGATCGGGGCGGTCGTCCTGCCCTCGCTCTTCGAGGAGGAGGTCGCGCGTGAGCAGCTGCGCGACCACGCGCTCGCCGAGGTGACCGAGGACGTGCACGGCGAGGCCGCCTCGTACTTCCCGGCCGTGCCGACGGCGGAGACCGGCGGGGTGACCCGGCACCTGCGGCTCGTCGAGCAGTGCGCCCGCGCCGTCGACGTGCCGGTCGTCGCGAGCCTCAACGGGAGCACCGCCGCCGGGTGGCCGCGCTTCGCCCGCCGGCTGGCCGACGCCGGGGCCGCGGCGGTGGAGCTCAACGTGCACGTCGTGCCGGGCGACCCGGCGACGAGCGGGCGCGACGTCGAGGACCGGCACGTCGAGGTGCTCGAGGAGGTGCGTGCGGTCGTGTCCGTGCCGGTCGCGGTCAAGCTCAGCCCGTACTTCAGCGCGACCGGCGAGATGGCCGCCCGCCTCGACCGGGCCGGGGCCGACGGGCTGGTCCTCTTCAACCGCTTCCTCCAGCCGGACGTCGACCCCGAGGCGATGACGGTCACGACCGGCTTCGCGCTCTCCACGCCCGCCGAGGCCCGGCTCGCCCGCACCTGGGTGGCCATCCTCCGCCACCGGGTGCGGGCCTCGCTCGCGGCGACGACCGGTGTCGAGGACGCCGCCGACGTCGCGGCCTACCTGCTCGCGGGGGCGGACGTCGTGATGACCGCGTCCGCGCTGGTCCGGCACGGGACGGGGCACGTCAGGGTCCTCCTCGACGGCCTCGAGGACTGGATGCGCCGCCACGGCCTGACGAGCCTCGAGCAGGTGCGCGGCCGGCTCGCGGTCCCGGCGACGACCGACCCGCAGGCCCACGAGCGGGCGGGGTACGTGGCGGCTCTCGAGGCGGCGCGGCGCACCTACGGCGAGCTCGGCGCCGCGGCCGGTCCGCCCTGAGCCCGGGTCACCCGAGCACCTCGTCGACGAAGCACCAGCGCCACGCCTCGCCCGGCTCGATCGAGCGCATGACCGGGTGCTGCGAGGTGTGGAAGTGGCGGGTCGCGTGCTTGCCCACCGAGGAGTCGCAGCACCCGACGTGCCCGCACGTCGTGCACGAGCGCAGGTGGACCCAGGTGAGGCCCTCGGCGCGGCACTCCGGGCAGCCGTCGGCCTCCGCGGGGGGCGTCGGCGCGGCGTCGTCGGCGAGGTGGGCGCACGCCCCGGCGACGCGGTCGGGGGGACGCAGCAGCTCGGACTCACGCACCCCGGCCGTCCGCGTCGCGCTCCAGGCGAGGGCGGTCTCCTCGGCGTCGAGCTGGCCGAGGACGCTCGTCAGCACGGCGTGGTCGACGGTGCCGGCGCTCCGGATGCGCAGGAGCTCCTCACGCTCGGCGCGGATCATCTCGGCCCGCAGCCGGGCCCGCGCCTCGGCCGGGCTCTCGCGGTCGCCCGGACCGAGGGTGCCCAGCCGTTCCCAGGCCCGGTTGACGCGGTCGCTCGCCTGACCGCGGATCACCTCGACGACCGCCGCGTCGGCCTCGGGGTCGGCCTCGAGGTGCCGGAGCCCGGCGCCGGTCGTCGCCCCGAGGACGGTCGCCTCCTGGAGCGCGTCCTCGCGCGGGTCCGGCCCGCGCACGTCGAGCGCGCGGGCGAGCGCCGGCAGGGTCGTCCCCTGCAGCAGCAGCGTCCCGACGGTGACGACGAGCGCGATGAGGACGAGCTCGGGCCGCATCGGGGCGTCCTCCGGGAGGGTGAGGGCGGCCGCGAGCGTCACGACGCCGCGCATCCCGGCCCAGCCGCTGACGAGCGACCAGCCGAGCATGGCCCGGCGGTCGGCGCGGCCGCGCAGGACCTGGACGGCCGACTGCGCGACCAGCCAGAGGGGCCGGAGCACGAGGACGGTGACGAGGACGGCGGCGGCGACGGCCAGCGTGCGGCCGGTGCCGAGCTCGCCGTCGCGGGTGTCCGACACGAGGCTCCAGACCTGGAGGCCGATGAGGAGGAAGACGGCGTTCTCGAGGACGAAGGTGACGCTCGACCAGTTGATGCGCTCCGCGAGCCGCGACGGGGCGGACTGCAGGACCGGTGCCCGGTAGGCGAGC
>NZ_DAOLAC010000001.1:332582-336997 GCF_035325325.1 Phycicoccus sp.
GGTTTGCGGGGGAAGGGGGGGGCCCCTCCCCAGTTGTCGGCCCCCCGCGGGCCGGGGGGGGGCGACGGCCGGGCCGGGGGCCGGGAGGGGGGCCACCGCCCCCGCCGTGACGACCGCGAGCACGCCCGAGGCCCCGACCGCCTCGGCCGGCGCGTACGCGACGAACGGGGCGATGAACGACAGCGCGGTGTCCGCCGGCACCTCGGTGAGCCGCCGGCGCAGCCAGCCGACGACGAGGTAGGCGACGACGCCGATGGCCACCCCGCCGAGCGCCGCGACGAGCAGGTCGAGGGCGACCGACCCGAGGGTCACCCGGCTCACCTCGCCGGTGCCGTGGGCCGCGAGCCCCGCGGCGGCCAGCGCCGTGCGCAGCGTGACGAGGGCGGTCGCGTCGTTGAGCAGCGACTCGCCCTCGAGGATCGTCGTGATCTTGCGGGGCAGGCCGATCCGCCGCGCGACCGCCGTGGCGGCGACGGCGTCCGGCGGGGCGACGATCGCCCCCAGGGCGAGGGCGAGGGCGAACGACACGCCGGGCAGCAGCGCCCAGGCGACGAGGGCGACCCCGAGCGCGGTGAAGAGCACGAGCCCGACCGAGAGGCTGAGGATCTTCGAGCGGTACGTGCGGATGTCGACGAGCGAGCTCGACAGGGCGGCCGCGTAGAGCAGCGGGGGCAGCAGGCCGAGGAGCACGACCTCGGGCGAGAGCCGGATCTCCGGGACGCCGGGGACCGCCGACAGCACCGCCCCGACGACGAGCAGCGCGAGGGGGACCGGCACGCCGCGCGGACCGGCGAGCCGGCTGACGACGATGACGACGAGGACGATGGCGACGACGAGCACGGCGGGCTCCACCGGATGATTCTCACCCGTCGCCCGCCGGATCGGTGCGAGGTGTCCGCGCGGTGGTCCGGCGTCAGCCGGGGACGGGCTCCCCGAGCGGGCCGGTGAGGTAGTGCTGCATGACCGGGCCGACGGCGCTCGCGAGCTCGGTGGGGTCGGCCTCGGCGATGCCGGGCAGGCCGAGGACGTAGCGGGTGAAGACGTAGCCGCTCAGCTGGGTGCCGATGAGGGCGGCCCGCAGCTCGGGGTGGTCCGGCCCGAGGAGCTCGGCGAGCGGCGTGAGCATCCGCTCGGTGAGGATGCGCCGGACGAGCCCGGCGGCCTCGTCCTCGGACGCCGCGGCCCGGACCAGCCCGGTCATCGTCTGCCGGGTCCCGGGGTCCTCGAGGATCCGGATGGTCAGCTCGGCCAGCCGGTAGCCCGCGCGGCCGCTGCCCTCGGAGAGGACCGCGTCGGCCAGCGCCACGGGGTCGAAGGGGAAGTCGACGACGGTCACGAAGAGGTTCTGCTTGGACCCGAAGTAGTGGGTGACCAGGCGGGTGTCGACGCCCGCCTCCCGCGCGATGCCGCGCAGCGTCGTGCGTGGGTACCCGTGCTCGCCGAACTGGTGCTTGGCCGCGGCGACGATCGCCTCCCGCGTGTTGCTCCCCGCGGGGCGTCGTCCTCGTGTTCGCGGCACAGGTCCTCCATCCGTGGCCCCGGGAGGCCACGGCTCGGGACGGAGCGGAGTCCCGGGCCCGGCAACCCGGCCCAACCCCTGTCCACGACCAGCGTAGGGGATGCGGAGGGGCCCGGCGCCGACCCGTGACGAGCGGATCACCGGCGTCGCCGTGCGCCGGATCAGGTCCCGAGGACGGCCTCCCGGAGCACGTCGAGGCCGACCGAGCCGACGTCGAGCGCGCGGCGGTGGAAGTCCTTGAGCGAGAACGCGTCGCCCTCGCGCGCCGCGACCTCGTCGCGCATCTGCATCCAGAGGCGCTCGCCGACCTTGTAGCTCGGGGCCTGGCCCGGCCAGCCGAGGTAGCGGTCCAGCTCGAACCGCAGGGTCGACTCGTCGTTGCTCGCGTGCCGGGTCAGCAGCTCCCAGGCCTTGTCGTAGGTCCACGCGCCGCCGCCGACCTCGGAGGGGGCCTCGAACCCGCAGTGCACACCGATGTCGATGACGACCCGCGCCGCCCGGAGCGACTGCGCGTCGAGCATCCCGAGGTGGGCACCGGGGTCGTCGAGGTAGCCGAGCTCGGCCATCAACCGCTCCGCGTAGAGGGCCCAGCCCTCACCGTGACCGCTCACCCAGCACATCATCCGGCGCCACCGGTTGAGGGTGTCCCGGCGGTAGATCGTCTGCGCGACCTGGAGGTGGTGGCCGGGGACGCCCTCGTGGTAGACGGTCGTCAGCTCCTTCCACGTCCCGAACTCCGTGACGCCCTTCGGAACCGACCACCACATCCGGCCCGGGCGGCTGAAGTCGTCGCTCGGACCCGTGTAGTAGATGCCGCCGGTCTGGGTCGGCGCGATGCGGCACTCGATGGTGCGTACCGGTTCGGGGATGTCGAAGTGGGTGTCGGCGAGCTCGGCGATCGCCTCGTCGGCACGCACCTGCATCCACTCGCGCAGGGCGTCGGTGCCGTGCAGGAGGAAGGCCTCGTCGTGCTCGAGGTGCGCCACGGCGTCGGCGAGGCTCCCCCCGGGGACGATCCGCTGCGCGGTGCGCTCCATCTCGGCGGAGATCCGGGCGAGCTCCTCCTGGCCCCAGGCGTAAGTCTCCTCGAGGTCGACGGTCGCGCCGAGGAAGAGCCGGGAGGCGAGCTGGTAGCGCTCGCGGCCGGCGGCGTCGGAGACGGGCGCCCGGTCGAGGAGGTGCGTCGCGAGGTCCTCCCCGATGCGGCGGTAGGCGCTCGCGGCGGCCTCGACGCCGCGGCGCAGGTCGGCCGCGACGGCGTCGCCGAGCGGCTGGTCGCCGGCGCGGGCGCCCTCGAGGAAGGTCGCGAAGTAGCCGTCGGCGGCCGTGAGGTCGGCGCACTGCCGGATGCACGACTCGACCTGGCGCCGGGGCGTCACGAGCCCGCGGTCGGCGGACTCGCGCAGCGTGGCCGTGTACTGCTCGAGCGCGCGCGGCACCTCACCGAGCCGGGCCGCGATCGTCGCCCAGTCCTCGTCGGTGGCGGTCGGCATGAGGTCGATGACGTCGCGGCAGCCCTGCAGCGGGGAGGCGAGGACGTTGAGCTCCATCCGGTCGAACCCGGCCTCGTGGGTCTCGACGACGAGCCCGAGGCGTTCGCGCATCGCGGCGACCGTGACCCGGTCGACGTCGTCGACCGGGGCCACCTCGTCGAGGCGGGCGAGGGTGTCCCGGGCCAGCTGCGCGTGCCGCGCGTAGCCCTCCGGGGAGAGGTCGTCGAGCTCGGCGTCGTGGCCCGGCACCCCGAGGTAGGTGGCCTCGATGGGGCTGAGGGCGACGGCGGCGTCGAAGTGGGCGTCGGCGACGGCGTCGACGGCGGTCGGCTGGCGGGTGGTCGTGGGGTCGCTCACCCGGCGGACGCTACCCGAGGGCGGCGTCGCGCTCCTCCGGATTCCCGGGCGGGATGTCTACCCTCGGGGGATGGGTGCACGGGTGCGGTCGGTCAACGTCGGGGCGGGGCGGACGGGCATCGGCGTCAAGGGACGGCGGACCGGCATCGACAAGCGGCCGGTCGACGCCGTCGAGGTCCGCGACCCCGGCCCGAAGGGCACCGGGCTCGGCAGCGGCGTGGTCGGCGACGACGTCCTCAACGGCCGCCACCACGGGGGATCCCGGCAGGCGCTCTACGCCGTCGCCCGCGAGGAGCTGGACTTCTGGTCGGGCGAGCTCGGGCGCGAGCTGGCCGACGGCTGCTTCGGGGA
Source organism: Phycicoccus sp. (assembly GCF_035325325.1). Taxonomy (NCBI): domain Bacteria; kingdom Bacillati; phylum Actinomycetota; class Actinomycetes; order Micrococcales; family Intrasporangiaceae; genus Phycicoccus; species Phycicoccus sp. The sequence goes on from NZ_DAOLAC010000001.1 coordinate 336,303, forward strand.
GAACCTCACGACCGAGGGCCTCGAGGTCGACGCCGCGCTCGTCGGGGAGCGCTGGCGGGTGGGGGAGACGCTGCTCGAGGTCACCGGCCCGCGCGTCCCCTGCGCGAACTTCGCCGCGTGGATGGGCGAGCGGGCCTGGGTCAAGCGGTTCGTCGCCCACGGGCGCTCCGGCGCCTACCTCGCGGTGGTCGAGCCGGGGACCATCCGGCCGGGCGACCGGGTCGAGGTCGTCCACCGGCCCGCGCACGGCCTCGTCGTGCCGGTCGTCCTCGCGGCGTGGTTCGGCGACGTCGCCGCCGCGCGGACGGCGCTGGACTCCGGGGCCTTCGAGGGCAGGGAGCGCGCTGAGCTCGAGCGCGTCGCCACCCGGGGCTGAGCCCCCGCACTCGACATATTGCGGATCACCCACCTCGAGGGGGCTCTTCGGGCCCCTCCCGGGTGGGTTTCTCGCAATGAGTCGGGAGGAAGCGGGCGGTCAGCGGCGGTAGGTGGCCTGCCAGGCCCCGGGGCCGTGGCCGACCGGACGCCGCATCGCGACGTCGTGCGCGGCCCAGGTCGAGGTGCGCCCGGACGGCGGCCGGTCGTCGGCGCCGCCGGCCGCCGCGAGGACAGCGACGACCGCCGCGACGTCCTCGGGCGTCGCGGGGCCGAGGACGCGGACGACCGGCTGGGGCTGGGTGTCGTCGGTCATGTCA
>NZ_DAOLAC010000001.1:337097-352752 GCF_035325325.1 Phycicoccus sp.
GCCCGCAGTGCCTTGGTGACGTTCATCCGGGTGTTCGACGGCGTGATGACGGTGTCGATGTACCCGCGCTCGGCGGCGACGTACGGGTTGGCCAGCGCCTCCTCGTACTGCTTGATGAACGCGGCGCGCGCCTCCTCGACCGACTCCCCGGCCTCGCCCGCCTTCTTCAGCTCCTTGCGGTAGAGGATGTTCACCGCTCCCTGCGCGCCCATGACCGCGATCTGGGCCGTCGGCCAGGCGAGGTTGATGTCGGCCCCGAGGTGCTTGGACCCCATGACGTCGTAGGCGCCGCCGTAGGCCTTGCGGGTGATGACGGTGACGAGCGGGACGGTGGCTTCGGAGTAGGCGTAGATGAGCTTGGCGCCGCGGCGGATGATGCCGTCCCACTCCTGGTCGGTGCCGGGGAGGAAGCCCGGGACGTCGACGAAGGTCAGCACCGGCACGTTGAAGGCGTCGCAGGTGCGTACGAAGCGGGCCGCCTTCTCGGAGGCGTCGATGTCGAGGGTGCCGGCGAACTGCATGGGGTTGTTCGCGACGACGCCGACCGAGCGGCCCTCGACGCGCCCGAACCCGGTGATGATGTTCGGCGCGAAGAGCGGCGAGACCTCGAGGAACTCGCCGTCGTCGAGCACCTTCTCGATGACCGCGTGCATGTCGTACGGGACGTTGGGACTGTCCGGGATGACCGTGTCGAGGAAGCGGTCGTCGTCGGTGACCTCGAGGTCGTTCTCCTCGCCGAAGACCGGCGGGTCCTCCATGTTGTTGCTCGGGAGGTAGGAGAGCAGCGCCTTGACGTACTCGACGGCGTCCTCCTCGTCGGTGCCCATGTAGTGCGCCACACCGGACTTCGTGTTGTGCGTCCGGGCGCCGCCGAGCTCCTCGAACCCGACGTCCTCCCCGGTGACCGTCTTGATGACGTCGGGACCGGTGATGAACATGTGCGACGTCTGGTCGACCATCACCGTGAAGTCGGTGACCGCGGGGGAGTACACCGCGCCGCCGGCGCAGGGGCCCATGATGAGCGAGATCTGCGGCACGACGCCCGAGGCGTGGACGTTGCGCCGGAAGATCTCGCCGTACAGGCCGAGCGACACGACACCCTCCTGGATGCGCGCGCCGCCCGAGTCGTTGAGCCCGACCACCGGGCAGCCGACCTTCATGGCGAAGTCCATGATCTTGACGATCTTCTCGCCGAACACCTCGCCGAGCGAGCCGCCGAAGACGGTGAAGTCCTGGGCGAACACGGCGACCGTGCGGCCGTCGACCGTGCCGTAGCCGGTCACGACGCCGTCGCCGTAGGGGCGGTTCCTGTCCTGGCCGAACGCGACCGACCGGTGCCTGGCGTATTTGTCCATCTCGACGAAGCTGCCGTCGTCGAGGAGCATCTCGAGGCGTTCGCGGGCGGTCTTCTTGCCGCGCGCGTGCTGCTTCTCGACGGCGCGGTCGGAGCCGGCGTTCGCGACCTCGGCGACGCGGCGCTTGAGGTCGGCCAGCTTCCCGGCCGTCGTGGTGGTGTCGATGTCGGCGGGGACGTCGGTGCCACCGATGGAGTGGAGGTCGCTCTTCGCCATGCTGCGAGCCTAGCCTTGGCGTCGTGAGCGAGAACCCCCGAATCCGCCCCCTGGGCGCGGTGTCCGTCACACCCGGCGACCCGTGGCTCCCGGTCGAGGTCCACGAGCGCGTCGGCTCGACCAACGACCTCGTCCGTGAGGACCCCCGGCCGTGGCGGGTCGTCGTCGCCGACGTCCAGGAGAGCGGGCGCGGCCGGCTGGGCCGGACCTGGACGACGACGCCCGGGACCGCCCTCGCGGTGTCGGTCCTCGTGCCCGAGCCGCCGTCGGGCGCCGGATGGGTCCCGCTGCTCGCCGGCCTGGCGCTGCACCGCGCGGTCGCGGAGGTCTCCGGCGTGGCGACGGCGCTCAAGTGGCCCAACGACGTCCTCGTGCCCGGCGACGGCGACCGCAAGCTCGCCGGCCTGCTCTGCGAGTGGACCCCGGCCGGCGTCGTCGTCGGGGCCGGGGTCAACGTCGACACCGCGCGGGAGGACCTCCCCCTCGACACCGCGACGTCGCTGCGGGCGGCCGGCGCGCCCGGCACCGACCGCACGAGCCTCCTCGAGGCGTACCTGCGTCACCTCGCCGCGGTGCTGCGCGAGGACACCGGACCCGACGGGGCCTCCGTCGCCGCCTACCGCGCCGCGTGCTCGACCGTGGGACGGGACGTCGAGGTGCACGCGCCCGACGGGACGGTCCGGGAGGGCAGGGCGACAGGCGTCGACGCGGAGGGCAGACTGACCGTGCGCACCGAGACCGGGACGAGCAGCGTCTCCGCCGGCGACGTCGTCCACGTCCGGTCGCGCTGAGCCGAGGGAGGTGGGATGGCGGACGAGCAGCCGGGGGAGGAGACCGTCCTCCCCGTCCCGCCGCCGGAGCCGGCCTCGGACGACCTCGCCGAACGCGTCGAGCGCGCGCTCCTGGGCCGCTCGGCGTCGATGGCCCGGGCGGAGGTCAGCGAGGCCGCCGGGGTCGACCCCACCGAGGCCCGCCGGTTCTGGCACGCGATGGGCTTCCAGGTCGTCGAGGACGACGAGGCCATGTTCACCGAGGCCGACCGGCAGGCGCTGCGCCGGGTGACCGACATGGTGCAGCGGGGGTCGGTGAGCGAGGAGCTCGCCCTCGGGATGACCCGCGCCTTCGCCCGCACCGCCGACCGGCTCGCGGTGTGGCAGACCCAGCTCGTCGCCGAGTCGCTCACCCCCGACGTCGCCGAGCAGCACGAGGGCAAGGACACGCGCTCGGTGCCGGAGCCCGGCATCGCCGCCGACGCCGCCAACCTCCTCGCCCGCACCATCGACGAGGTCGAGCCGCTCCTGGTGTACGTGTGGCGGCGGCACCTGACCAACGCGATCCAGCGCATGCTCGCCGATGCCGACCCCGCGGTCCGCTCGGACCCCTCGGCCCCGTTCCGCGCGGTCGGGTTCGCCGACCTCGTCTCCTTCACCTCGTTCGTGCGCCGGATGAGCGAGCGCCAGCTGGCGCGTCTCGTCCAGCGCTTCGAGCTGCTCGCGAGCGACGTCGTCGCCGAGCACGGTGGCCGCGTCATCAAGACCGTCGGGGACGAGGTGCTGTTCGTCCACACCGAGGTCGCGGCGGCCTCGGCGATCGCCCTCGACCTCGTCGACGCGATGGCCGAGGACGAGCTGCTGCCCCCGGTCCGGGTCGGGATGGCCCACGGCCGGGTCATCTCCCGGCTCGGGGACGTCTTCGGCGTCACGGTCAACAAGGCCAGCCGGATCACCGCCGTCACGCCCTCCGGCACCGTCTACGTCGACGAGGACATGGCGCGGGCGCTCGGCTCCGTCTCGGGCTTCACGGCCGTCGAGCAGCGGCGCCGGATGCTGCGGGGCATCGGGGTCGTCACCCTCCACGAGCTGCGACGCGCACCCGGTGGGCGTCGTCCCACCGTGCCGAACCCGTCCGCGTGACTACGATCGGGCCCATGACGAAGGTGTTGCTCGCCGAGGACGACCCGGCCATCTCCGACCCGCTCGCCCGCGCGCTCCGGCGTGAGGGCTACGACGTCGAGGTGTGCTCCGACGGCGAGTCCGCCCTCGAGGCGGCCCTGCGCCAGCCCGACCTCGTCGTCCTCGACCTCGGCCTGCCGAAGATGGACGGGCTCGAGGTGTGCCGCCGGCTGCGCCAGGAGGGCAGCGGCGTGCCGGTGCTCATCCTCACCGCGCGCGCCGACGAGGTCGACACCGTCGTCGGGCTCGACGCCGGCGCGGACGACTACGTGACCAAGCCGTTCCGGCTCGCCGAGCTGCTGGCCCGGGCCCGGGCGCTGCTGCGGCGCGGCGTCGTCGAGCCGAGCGACGAGGGCGGGCAGCCGCTCATCGACATCGACCCGGACGGCCGACGCGTCTTCCTCCGCGGCGAGGAGGTGCAGCTGACCGGCAAGGAGTTCGAGCTGCTGCGCGTCCTCGTCGCCAACGAGGGCAAGGTCGTCTCCCGCGAGAAGCTGATGCGCGACGTCTGGGACAGCGCCTGGTACGGCTCGACGAAGACCCTCGACATGCACATCTCGGTGCTGCGCCGGAAGCTCGGCGACGACGCCGGGAGCCCCCGGTACATCACGACGATCCGCGGGCTCGGCTTCCGGTTCGACTCGCCGGAGGACTGACCGCCGGTGCGTCGCATCGCCCTCACGGTCGCCCTCCAGGCGGCCGCCGTCACCGGGCTGAGCCTCGGCGTCGCCGCGCTCGTCGTGCTCGCCGCGACCTCCCCGACGGCCGACGACCCCGGCTCGTGGGTGGTCCCCGGGCTCGTCCTGCTCGTCGCCCTCGCCGTGTCGGTGCTCGGGGCGATGTGGTTCGCCGAGCGCAGCGGCTCGCGGCTCTCGGCGCTCCTGGAGACGCTGCGCCAGCGGGTGGAGCGGCTCAACGCCGGTGAGCGCCCGGTGCCGATCGACTCGGGCGTCGTCGAGGTCGACAAGCTGGACGCGGCCCTCATCCGGGGGGCCCAGCAGGGCGCCCGGCGGCTCGCGTCCGAGCGCGACTTCGCCGCGGACGCCTCGCACCAGCTGCGCACGCCGCTCACCGCGCTCCTCATGCGGCTCGAGGAGATCAACCTCACCGACGACCTCGCCGTCGTCGCCGAGGAGTCGACGATCGCCATCGACCAGGTCGAGCGGCTGAGCAAGGTCGTCGACGACCTCATGTCGCGCACCCGTCACGGCGCCGAGCTCAACCCGTCCGTGTCGCTGGACTCGGTGCTCGCCTCGCTCCAGCGCGAGTGGCAGCCGGCGTTCGCCAACGCCCGGCGGAGCATCAAGGTGAGCGGCGAGCGCGGGCTCGTGGTGCGGGCCACGCCGGTCGCCCTCGGGCAGATCCTCACGACCCTGCTCGAGAACTCGCTCGCCTACGGGCGCGGCACGGTCGAGGTCAACGCCCGCCGGGCGGGCCCGTCCGTCGTCATCGAGGTGAGCGACCAGGGCGACGGCGTGCCGGCCACGATGGCACCGCACATCTTCGAGCGCTCGGTGTCCTCCTCCGGCTCCGGGCTGGGGCTGTCGCTGGCCCGCGACCTGGCCGAGGGTGCCGGCGGCCGCCTGGAGCTCGCCCGGGCGACCCCGCCGGTCTTCGCCCTCTTCCTCTCGGTGAGCACCGACTGACCGGCGCGGGCCTCAGAGGGGCTCGTGCGAGAAGACGAGCCGCCGGTAGGCCCAGAACCGGAAGAGCGTGCCGAGGCCGATGCCGACGACGGTCGAGACGTTGTCGGCCAGCCGCGAGGTGAACCCGAGCCCGTAGTGCGACAGGGCGAGGGTGAGCGCCGACAGCCCCAGCGCGACGAGGTTGACGCCGAAGAAGAGCGCGACCTCGTGGTGGACCGGACGGCTGCGGCGGTGACGGAAGGTCCACTGCCGGTTGCCCAGCCACGCGACGAGCGTCGCGACCGCGCCGGAGATGATCTTCGCCGTCGTCACCTTGTCCGGGAGGACGGTGTGCCACAACAGGTTCGCGCCGCCGAGGTCGATGACGAAGGCGACCGCGCCGACGACGCCGAACTTGATCATCTCGCGGTAGAGGACGTCGACCGCACCCCGGGCCGCAGCCAGGGCGCGCGCGAGGGGTCCCCCCGAGGGGGCGTCCTGGGCGGTCACCCACGCAGCCTACCGAGCGCCGTCGGTATCCTCGCCGGGTGACCACCCCCCGCCGTGCGCCCGGAGGATTCCCCGTCGTCGGCATCGTCGGCGGCGGCCAGCTGGCCCGGATGTGCGCCGGCCCGGCGGCCGAGCTCGGCATCACCCTCAGCGTCCTCGCCGAGGCGGAGGACGCCAGCGCGGCGCTCGTCGTGCCGAGCAGCCCGGTCGGCCACCACACCGACGCCGCCGCCGTGCTCGCCTTCGCGCAGGCCTGCGACGTCGTCACCTTCGACCACGAGCACGTCCCGCCCGACGTCCTCGAGGAGCTCGTCGCGACCGGGGTGCCGGTGCACCCCAGCCCGGGGGCGCTGCGCTTCGCCCAGGACAAGCTCGCGATGCGCGAGCGGCTCACCGCCCTCGGCGTGCCGTGCCCTCGATGGGTGCGGGCCGACACCGCCGCCGACGTCGAGGCGTTCGCGGCCGAGGTCGGCTGGCCGATCGTCGCGAAGACGCCGCGCGGGGGCTACGACGGCAAGGGCGTGGCGGTCGTCGCCTCCGCCGCCGAGCTGGCCGACTGGCTCGCCCGCGCGGCCGACGCGGGGACCGGGCTGCTCCTCGAGGAGAGGGTGCCGTTCCGGCGCGAGCTCGCCGTCCTCCTCGCGCGCAGCCCGTCCGGACAGGCCGCCGCGTGGCCGGTCGTCCAGACGGTCCAGACCGACGGCATCTGCACCGAGGTCCTCGCGCCCGCGCCGGACCTCGACCCCGACCTGTCGGCGCGCGCCGTCGAGGCCGGCCTGCGGGTCGCCGGCGAGCTCGGGGTCACCGGCGTCCTCGCCGTCGAGCTCTTCGAGGTGGCGCAGGAGGGGCACGAGCCCTCGTTCGTCGTCAACGAGCTCGCGATGCGCCCGCACAACTCCGGGCACTGGTCGATGGACGGCGCCGTCACCGGGCAGTTCGAGCAGCACCTGCGGGCGGTGCTCGACCTCCCGCTCGGCTCGCCGCGGCCGCGCGGGGCGTGGACGGTCATGGCCAACGTCCTCGGCGGCGACTACCCGGAGCTCTATCCCGCCTACCGGCACGTCATGGCGCGCGACCCCGAGGCCAAGGTGCACCTCTACGGCAAGGACGTCCGCCCGGGCCGCAAGATCGGGCACGTCAACGTCTCCGGCGACGACCTCGCCGACCTGCGCGAGCGGGCCGGCCACGCCGCCGACTACCTCCAGGGAGTGGTCACCGAATGAGCCCGCAGCAGCCGGTCGTCGGCGTCGTCATGGGGTCCGACTCGGACTGGCCGGTCATGGAGGCCGCGGTCACCGCGCTCGACGAGCTGGGCGTCGCCTGCGAGGTCGACGTCGTCTCCGCGCACCGGATGCCCGAGGAGATGCTCGAGTACGGCCGCAGCGCCGAGGAGCGCGGGCTGCGCGTCGTCATCGCGGGGGCGGGCGGGGCCGCGCACCTGCCGGGAATGCTCGCCTCGGTCACGTCGCTGCCGGTCATCGGGGTGCCGGTGCCGCTGAGGCACCTCGACGGGATGGACTCGCTGCTCTCGATCGTCCAGATGCCGGCCGGCGTGCCGGTGGCGACCGTCTCGGTCGGCGGGGCCCGCAACGCCGGGCTCCTCGCGGCCCGCATCCTCGGCGCCGGCGAGGGGGCCGAGGCCGAGCGGCTGCGGGCGGCGATCGGCGAGTTCCGGGCCGCGCTGCGCGAGCAGGCACACGCGAAGGGTGCCGCCCTGCGCGAGCGCCGCGGCTGACGGTCGGCCGGCCGCGGTCGGGCGGGTCGGCCGTCCTCAGCGCTGCATGCCGTCGCGGCGGACCTTCGGCCACTCGATCTTCGGGCAGGTGTCCATGACGACGTCGAGGCCGGCCCGGCGGGCGCGGTCGGCGGCGTCCGGGTCGACGACCCCGACCTGCATCCAGATCGCGTCGAGCATCAGCCGGTCCTTGTGCTCGATCGCCTCGTCGACGACGGCGCCGACGAGGGAGGAGTTGACGAAGCAGTCCACGACCTTGAGGTCCTGGTCGGGGATGTCGGCGATGCTCGCGTAGCCCTGCGCGCCGTGCACCGTCTCGGCCTTGGGGTGGACCGGGATGATCGGGGTGCCGAGCTCGAAGGTCATCCACCGCGAGACCGACCAGGCGGGCCGCGACCGGTTGTTCGAGAGCCCGACGACGACCCAGATCCCGGGGTCCATGAGCAGCTCGCGGATGAGGTCGGGGTCGTTCTGGTGGCTCAGTGCTCCCATCCCGTCATCATGCCCCGTTCGTGCAGGTGGCGGGGGCCTTCGAGGGGGTCAGTCGCTGCCGAAGAGGTCGCGCGTGTAGACGCGCTCGGCGACGTCGGCGAGCTCGGGGACCAGCCGGTTGGCGACGATGACGTCGGCCTGCTCCTTGAGCTCCTCGAGCGTGACGACGCGCGAGCCGAAGAAGGTGCGTCCCTCGAGCTCGGGCTCGTGGACGACGACCTCGACGCCCTTGGCCTTGAGGCGCTTCATGACGCCCTGCACGCTGCTGCTGCGGAAGTTGTCCGAGCCGGCCTTCATGATGAGGCGATGGATCCCGACCACCCTCGGGCCGCGGGCGAGGATGTCGCGGGCGACGAAGTCCTTGCGGGTCGTGTTGGCGTCGACGATCGTCTGGATAAGCGTCTGCGGCCCGTCGGCGTAGCTGGCGAGGAGCTGCTCGGTGTCATTGGGCAGGCAGTAGCCGCCGTAGCCGAAGCTCGGGTTGTTGTAGTGGGTGCCGATGCGCGGGTCGAGTCCGACGCCGTCGATGATCTGGCGGGTGTCGAGCCCGTGGGTGGCGGCGTAGGTGTCGAGCTCGTTGAAGTACGCGACGCGCATGGCGAGGTAGGTGTTGGCGAACAGCTTGATCGCCTCGGCCTCGGTGGGGTCGGTGAGCAGGACCGGCACGTCCGGGTCGAGCGAGGCCTCGGCGAGCAGGCGGGCGAAGAGCTCGCCCTGCGGCCCGCGGTCGCCGACGACGATCCGGGAGGGGTGGAGGTTGTCGTGCAGTGCCCGGCCCTCGCGCAGGAACTCGGGGGAGAAGATGACCCGCTCGGTGCCGAGCCGCTCGCGCAGGCCGCGGGTGAAGCCGACGGGGACCGTCGACTTGATGACGGCGGTCGCCCCCGGCTCGATCTCGTGGACGTCGCGCACGACCTGCTCGACGCTGCTGGTGTCGAAGTAGTTCGTCTGCTCGTCGTAGTTGGTCGGGGTGGCCACCACGACGAAGTCGGCTCCGCGGTAGGCCTCGTGCTTGTCGGTCGTGACGGTGAGGTCGAGGGTGCCGGCGCCGAGCAGCTCCTCGATGTCGGGGTCCTGGATGGGGCTGCGCCCGGCCCGCAGCGTCTCCACCCGGGACGCGTCGATGTCGAAGGCGACGACGCGGTGCCGGCGGGCGAGCAGCACCGCGAGCGAGAGCCCGACGTAGGAGGTTCCGACGACGGCGATCCGGTGGCTCACGGCGACAGCCTACGCACCGGCCCGCGTGACGCCGCGGCCGTGCGGCATGATCGGCGGAGACGACGACCACCGCGAGGAGACGCGCATGAAGTTCGGACTGTTCATCCCGCAGGGCTGGCGCCACGACCTGGTCGGCATCGACCCGGACCAGCACTGGGGGGTCATGGCAGGCCTGGCCCGGCGCGCGGACGGCATCGAGGAGTGGTCCTCGATCTGGGTGTACGACCACTTCCACCCGGTCCCGCGGCCGACGGAGGCCGGCGTGCACGAGGCCTGGAGCCTGATGGCCGCGTTCGCCGGGGTCACCGGCCGGGTGCGGCTGGGGCAGATGTGCACGTGCATGTCGTACCGCGAGCCGACCTACCTCGCGAAGGTCGCGGCCACGGTCGACGTCGTCTCCGAGGGCCGCCTCGAGATGGGCATCGGGGCCGGTTGGTACGAGCACGAGTGGAAGGCCTACGGCTACGGGTTCCCGGGGGCGGGCGAACGCCTGGCCCGACTCCGCGAGGGCGTCGAGGTGATGCGCCAGATGTGGACCACGGGGCAGGCCACCCTCGACGGTGAGCACTACAGCGTCGACGGTGCGCTGTGCTTCCCCCGGCCGCTGCAGGGGACGTCGCAGCCCGGGTCACGCGCCAACGGGATCCCGATGTGGGTCGCCGGTGGGGGTGAGCGCAAGACGCTGCGCATCGCGGCGGAGTACGCGGACTACACGAACTTCGACGGCACGCCGGAGGGGTTCAGTGCCAAGAGCGCCATCCTCGAGCAGCACTGCAAGGACGTCGGGCGCGACTTCGGCGAGATCGTCCGCAGCGCCAACTACAACGTCGTCATCGGGCGCGACGAGCGCGAGGTCCGCGAGCGGCTGGCCTGGATCCGGAACCACTACGAGTCCGCCGGCCTTCCCGCGGACGTCGTCGAGTCGACGGTGCGCTCGTTCGAGACGGGCCCGCTCGTCGGGACCCCCGAGCAGGTGGTCGAGCGGCTGCGCGACCTCCAGCAGCGGGGGATGACCTACGCCATCACCTACTTCGTCGAGCAGGCCTACGACCTCTCCGGCGTCGAGCTCTTCGAGCGTCAGGTGCTCCCCGAGCTCGTCGACGGCGAGCGGCACGGGCACCTCTGGCACCTGCTGCGGGGCGAGTAGGCGTGAGCGACGAGCACCGGTTGGGGCTCCTGTCCGTCGTGGTGCCCTGCTACGCGGAGGCCGGCAACCTCGCCGACCTGCACGCCGCGGTCGTCCACGCGGCCGAGCCGATCTGTGACCGGCTCGAGCTGATCGTCGTCGACGACGGCAGTCCCGACGCGACCTTCGCCACCGCCACCGCCATCGCGTCCGAGGACCCGCGAGTGAAGGTGATCTCGTTCAGCCGCAACTTCGGCAAGGAGGCGGCCATGCTCGCCGGGCTGAAGGCGAGCACGGGCGACGCGGTGGTCGTCATGGACGGGGACCTGCAGCATCCGCCGGAGCTGCTGCCGGCGCTGGTGGAGGCCTTCCTCGAGGGCCACGACCAGGTGGTCGCGAAGCGCTCCCGCCGCGGTGACCCGTGGCTGCGGACCAAGCTCTCGCAGCTGTACTACCGGATGATGAACCGCCTGGTCGACGTCCACCTCGACGACGGCGTGGGGGACTTCCGGCTGCTGTCCCGGCGTGCGGTCGACGCCGTGGTCTCCCTCGGTGAGATGGTGCGCTTCTCGAAGGGTCTGTTCGCCTGGGTCGGCTTCGACACGGCGGTCATCGAGTACGAGAACCGTGGCCGGGGCGCGGGCGCCTCGGCGTGGACGATCCCCAAGCTCTTCAACTACGGGGTGGACGGAGCGATCTCGTTCAACAGCAAACCCCTGCGGCTCGGCTTCTGGTTGGGAGCGTTCGTCGTGGCCATGACCGCGGTCTACCTCGGGTGGCTCATCGTCAACGTCCTGACCCTGGGCATCGACGTCCCCGGGTACGTCACCCTGGTCGCCCTCGTGACGGGGCTCGGCGGCGTGCAGCTCATCGGCCTCGGCATCATCGGCGAGTACATCGGGCGCATGTACGTCGAGGTGAAGGCCAGGCCGCACTACATCGTGCGGGACGCGGTGGGTCTGCGGCGCCCGGAGGAGTGATGCGCCCCGTCCTCGGACAGTTCCTCCGCTTCGCCGTGGTCGGCGTCGCGAACACCGCGATCTACTACGTGGTCTACCTGCCGCTGCGCCTGCTCGTGGGGTACGTGGCCGCCCACGTGGTGGCCTGGTTCGTGTCCACGGCCGCCTCGTTCGTCCTCAACTGCCGCTTCACCTACAAGGTGCCGACGACGGTCCGCCGGGCCGTGCTCTACCCCTTCAGCAACGTGCCCAACCTGCTGGCCACGACCGTCGGCGTCGTGGCGCTCGTCGAGCTGGCCGGCATGTCGGCGAAGCTCGCGCCGCTGGTCGCCGGGATCCTCGCGATCCCGCTCACCTTCCTCGTGCAACGCACGCTCATGGTCGGGCGGTGGTCGGGGGACCCGGTGGTGTCGACGGCCCCCGGTCCGACGATTCCTCCGGGGTCGCCGACCGACGTCGACGCCGAGCCTCCCACCCGCTGAGGAGGAGGACGGCGAGCGCCGCAGCGAGGGACACGGCCGCTCCCGGCACGAGCCCGGGGGTTCGGTAGCGGCACGAGAGCTCGGTGGCCTGCTCGAGGTGGACCGCCAGGAGCCCCGACACCGGCTCGACGGCGGCGGAGCGGCCGTCGAGCGTGCACTGCCAGCCCACGGACGCCGTTGTCGAGACGAGCGCCGTGCCCGTGGCCGGAGTCCGCCATCGTGCGGTGACCGAGGTGCCGCCCACCGAGGTCGCGGGGGCGTTGCTGCGGTCCGTCGTCACGAGGGCGGACAGCGCGGCGGTGTCGAGGCAGCCGACCGGGGCGGCGGGGAGGTCGACCCGACCCGACGACGCCAGGGTGTACGACTGGGGCTCGCCCGTCGCGACGGTGTCGAGTGTGCGCACCCCCACGGCGGAGTTGCGGCCGAGGTGCTTGCGGTCGAGGGGGTTCAGGGCCAGCCGCGTGCCGTCCACGCCCTGGACGGCGCCGACCTGCCGCGGGGCCCAGAGCTGCGGGGTGGTCCCGGCGGGGCAGGTGACCTCCAGGACGGGGGCGACGTCCGGCCCGAAGGAGCGGGTGAGGCCCTGGGCGGTGAGCGGGAAGCGCTCGTCACCGACGTGGAGCGCCGCCTCGCCTGCTCGGTAGACGGTGCGACCGGCGAGCGCGTTCCGGGCCGCGAACGGTCCGGAGAGGGGCGCGTCACCCGGTGCCGACGACGGCGCGAGGAGGGTGACCAGCGGACGGACCGGTCCCGGCTCACCCTCGCTCCCGGGGCCGCGGACCACCACGCCGAGCAGGGGGTCGAGCCCGGGGTCCGGGCGGTGGTGGACCGAGCGGCCGTAGCCCGCCCAGTCGAGGCCGAGCCCCCGCAGGGCCGTGCTGGTCGCGGCGGACATCGTGCTGCTGTAGTAGGACACGCCCGCGTACCCGTAGAGGAGGGGAGCGTTGAGGCTGCGTGCGCCCACCGTCTCGGTGCGCTGCGCGGGGAGACCCGGAGCGCTCCGAACGGCCTCGAGCCGGGCGTCGTCGGCCGGGCCCCAGGGCGCCGGCAGCGCGAACACCTTCGTGCGGAGGGAGTCGACGGCGTACGCGGTGGCCGCTGCCTCGGCGACGCCCGCGATCGTGAGGAGGGCCGCGGCTGCCGTCACGAGTGGACGGCGGCGGGTGCGCGAGGCGAGGGCGAGGACCAAGGGGGTCGCGCCGACGACCAGCGCCACACCGAGGTTGACGCGGTCCGCGTAGGTGCTGCGGAGCCCGACAAGCCCGACGGCCGCCAGCCCGACCAACCCGACGGCCGCGGCCAGGAGGTCGGGGCGGGCGCAGAGGGCGAGCCACGCGGTGACGACGACGACCGCGCAGACGACGAAGGCCTCGCGGTACTGGCTGCCGTTGGGGGTGTCGAAGCCGTGCCACACCAAGGACGTGGGTCCCCACTGGATGCTCAGCACGACGAGGAGGGCCAGGACCGGATAGGTCAGCCGGGTCCGGAGGTCGACCCCTCGGTGCACGACGAGGGAGAGCGCGAGGACCAGGACAGCCGAGCCCACGTACAGCCCGGGGCTGGTCCCGACACCCTCAGTGAGTGGCAGGAAGCGCGACAGCACCGTGGCCCAGGGCCGGGGCACGAAGACCGAGGGTGGTGAGGGCTGGGAGACCCGGACGGCGAGGTAGGTCGGCACCACGAGCCACGCGCTCATGGCCACGCCCAGGACGACGTGCCGGCCGGCGACGACGACGGTGCGCAACGACTGTCGCCAGGAGGTGTCGGCAGCGACCATCCGGGCGAGCAGCAGCAGGCCGGCGCCGATGGTGGCCATGAACCCGGTGTAGAAGTTCGCGACCCACACGAGTGCCACGAGGACGGGGGCGAGGAGGGGGTGCGACCGCGCGCGGGCCCACTCCATGACCAGGGCGAGAAGCGGGAGGGCGACCAGGCCGTTGAGCCACATGGGCACGTACGACCCGTCGTCGAGGGCCCAGCCGCACAGGGCGTACGCGCTGCCGAGAAGGGCTGCGACCCACGGGTTGCCCAACGGCCGCAGCCGTCGGAGGTAGGCGGTCATGGCGCCTGCGGCCAGGGCGTAGAGCGTCGCGGTGACGACGAGCACCGCCGTCTCCAGGTCGTCGCGCGGGAAGAGGGCGACCAGGAGACCGACCGGGCTGCCGACATAGGTGGCGAGGTCGGGCAGGAACGGCACACCGAGCCCGCTGTCCCAGTTCAGCTGCCAGCCACCCTGGGTGGTTCCGCGCAGCAGGTCCCAGAGGTGCGCGTGCTGGGGGACGAACTGGTTGCCCAGGTCGTTGATCCCACGTCCGGCGGAGCCGAACGGGGCCGAGCCGCGCACGGCCAGGACGAGCAGGAACACGGCGGCGGCCAGGACGCCGCTGGCGACCTCGGGCAGTCGCGACGGAGCCGCGGCTCCCGGACGTCTGGTCGGCCACGGCACCCGGTGAGTCTAGGTGGGCCGAGGCGGCTCGGGCACCGGGGCCGGCGGCGCGCCGCCCGTGCGTCGGGCCGGCGGTGGCCACGAGGGCAACGTACCTTTGCGGGTACGTAACTGATGAGTTACATTGTGCCGCGTGGATGCCGTGCTCCAGGCCCTCGCCGACCCCGGTCGGCGGACCGTCCTCGCCATCCTGCGCGACCACCCGGCGACCGCCGGCGAGCTCGCGCAGGCACTGCCCATCGCCCGGCCCGGCGTCTCCCGGCACCTGCGGGTGCTCCGGGAGGCCGGGCTGGTCGAGGTGCGGGCCGAGGCGCAGCGCCGCATCTACACCCTGCGCCCCGAGGCGCTCGTCGAGGTCGACGAGTGGCTCGAGGACTACCGCGCGCTGTGGCGGCACCGCCTCGACGCGCTCCACACCGAGATCGCCCGAGGGAAGAGGGGACGCAGATGAGGACCATCGCGACGACGAGGAGCCTCGGCGAGGGCCGGGGCGTGGTCCGCGTCGAGGATGTCTACGACACGGACGCCGACGACCTGTGGGCGGCCTGCACGACGCCGGAACGGCTCGCCCGCTGGCTCGCCACGGTCACCGGCGACCTGCGCGAGGGAGGCACGCTCGAGGTCGTCTTCACGAGCACGTGGGCCGGCCCGGTGCGCGTCGAGACCTGCGACGCGCCGCACCACCTCGTGCTGACGATGGAGCCCGGCACGCCGGACGAGACCGAGCTCGAGGCGTGGCTGACCCCCGAGGGGCCGCGCACCCGGCTCGTCGTCGAGGAGCGTGGCCTGCCGGAGGGGCACCTGCCCTTCCACGCGTCGGGGTGGCAGGTGCACCTCGAGGACCTGGGGCGCGGCCTCGCCGACGGTGCGAGCGCGCACCCGGACGGCTGGTCGGCGCAGGCGCCCGCCGCGGCGTGGAAGGCCCGGTGGGAGGAGCTGACCCCCGTCTACCGGGACGCCGCGTCCTGACCCCCGGCCGGTGATCCTCCCGCCCGAGCGCGACCTCCGGCTGACCACCGTCCGCCGGGGTGGCACGCTGACCGACGCCGACCACCACCACCTCGCGCGGTGGGCGGCCACCTGTGCCGCGCACGTCCTGCCGTTGTTCGAGGCGGAGCGGCCCGACGACCCGCGCCCGCGCGCGGCGCTCGACGCCCTCCACGCGTGGGTGGCCGGTGACCTGCCGATGATGCGGTGCCGGGCCGCTGGTGGGCACGCGATGGGCGCCGCCCGACACGTGAGCGGTGCACCGCGGTTCGCCGCCTACGCCGCCGGGCAGGCAGCCGTCGTCGCCCACGTCGCGGCGCACGACCTCGGGGCCGCGGCCTACGCCCTGAAGGCGGTGCGGGCCGCGGCGCCGCCCGGGGCGGGTGAGGAGGCCCGACGGGCCGAGTGCCGGTGGCAGCGCGAGCAGCTGCCCCCCGAGGTCAGGGCGTTGGTCCTCGACGACCAGCGGCGGCGAAACGCCCTCTGCTGGAACGTCTTCGACTGACTGTGAGCATCGACAGCGCAGCCTGATGGTGCTGGGCTGTGGTCGAC
>NZ_DAOLAC010000002.1:0-1482 GCF_035325325.1 Phycicoccus sp.
GCCGCCGTGCCCTCGCCTCGCCGCCGTGCCCTCGCCTCGCCGCCGTGCCCTCGCCCCGCCGCCGTGCCACACCACCCCGGCACTCCGGGCTCACCCCATCCACGCCCTGCCGCCCCGCCCTCGCGGCTAGGGTCGGGCGCGTGCAGTGGCAGCGTGTCCTCCGGCCGGTCCTCGAGAGCGGGCTGCGGGAGCTGCTGCGCGGCGGCACCCGCCGCAGGCCCGCCCCCTCCCCCGCCCGCGCGCGGGACGACGCGTACCCCGGCGACTTCGAGGGTCGGCTCGACCCCGTCTACGACCCGCACCCCGACGGCCGCCCGGACCCGGGCGAGATCGTCTGGACCTGGGTGCCGTACGAGGAGGACCACAGCCGCGGCAAGGACCGGCCGGTGCTCCTCGTCGGCCGGGACGGGGCGTGGCTGCTCGGCCTCCAGCTGACCAGCCGGGACCACGACCGCGACGCGGAGCAGGAGCGCCGCGCCGGCCGGCTCTGGGTCGACATCGGCTCCGGGGACTGGGACCGGCAGGGCCGGCCGAGCGAGGTGCGGGTCGACCGCGTCCTGCGGGTCGACCCCGACGCCGTGCGCCGCGAGGGAGCGGTCCTCGCGAGCGACCGGTTCGCCGAGGTCGCCGACGCCGTCCGGCGGGCGCTCGGCTGAGGTTCGTCGCCCCCCACGCACGAGGGCCCGTCACCCTCGTGGGTGACGGGCCCTCGTGCGGGCGGCTCGGCTCAGAGCTGAGCGGCGCGCCTGGCCATCGCGGACTTCTTGTTCGCGGCCTGGTTCTTGTGGATGACGCCCTTGCTCACGGCCTTGTCGAGCTTGGTCGACGCGGCGGCGAGCGCCTCGCGGGCGGTGTCGGCCTGGCCGGCGTCCGCGGCCTCGCGGAAGCGGCGGATGGCCGTCTTGACCTCGGACTTGACCGCCTTGTTGCGCTCGGTCGCGACCCGGTTGGTCTTGATCCGCTTGAGCTGGGACTTGATGTTCGCCACTGGTTGTATGCCTTCGGTCGGGTGTCGGTTGCCGTAGAGGGCGGCAGTCGCGCGTCGGGACCGGGCGTGGGGCACCCGTGGTTGACGTGCGCTGGGTGGTGCTCGTGCGCGCGCGACCACACGCGCACGCAGTCGACAAAGGTACCAGCCGGCGCGTCCCGCCACCAAAACGGCGGCCCCCGACCGGGTCGACGGCACGGACCGCCGTCCGGGCTCAGCCCTCGCGGTGCCGGGAGTGCTGCCGGGTCATCGTGAGCACCAGCCGCTCGACGGCGTAGACCGGGTCGCGGCCACCGCCCTTGACCTCGGCGTCGGCGGCGGCGATCCCCTGGAGGCAGGTGGCCAGCCCCTCGGCGGTCCACCCGGACAGGGCCCGGCGGGCGCGGTCGACCCCCCACCGCGCCCTCCCGCCCCCGCGCGCGGTGTCGGCCGGGCGGGCCCCCGCCGACTCGCGAGGCCGCGTCTTGGACGCATCGAAGCCGGCACGTCGTGCA
>NZ_DAOLAC010000002.1:1492-169232 GCF_035325325.1 Phycicoccus sp.
CGACCTGCCACGGCGCCATCCCGACGTCGCGCGCGATGTCGGCGGAGCGGCCCCGCCCGGCCGACCCGACCCGGATCAGCTGACGCACCTGCTGGGCGAGCACCGCGACGATCGGGACGGGGTCGACCCCGACCGCGATGGCGTGCCGGAGCAGCCGCAGGGCCTCCCCCGGGTCGCCGGCCAGGGCGGCGTCGGCGACCCGGAAGCCCGTGGCCTCGACCTTGCCGCCGTGGTAGGTGAGGACGACCTGCTCGTCGATGACCCCGGTCGTGTCGTCGACGAGTTGCTGGCAGGCGGCGGCGAGCTCGCGGACGTCCTTGCCGACCGCCTCGACGAGGGCGTGGACCGCCTCGGCGGTCGCCTTGCGCCGGGCCCGACGGAACTCGTGGGTGGCGAAGTCGGTCTTGTCGCGGTCGGTCTTGATGGCCGGCGCGTCGAGGACCCGGGCGCCGGCGCCGCGCAGCGCGTCGAGGACCTTCCTGCCCCGCTGCCCGCTCTTGTGGAGGACGACGAGCGTGAGGTCGGGCTCGGGGTGGTCGGTGACCACCGTGAGCAGGTCGGCCTGCAGCTCCTCGGCCGCATCGTCGAGGTCGTGGACGACGACGCACTTCGCGCCCCCGAAGAGCGAGGGGCTGGTGTGCAGGACGAGCTCGCCGGGCTGGTAGGCCGCCGCGTACACCCGGATGACCTCGAGGTCGGGGCTGGTCACCCGCAGCTCGTCGAGGGTCTGGGCCAGCGCCCGCTCGGCGAGGATCTCCTCCGGGCCGGAGACGAGGACGTACGGCGGCACCCGGTGGGCCACGGCGACGAGGTCCTCGGTCATGGCGGCCACTCTGCCATCCCGGGCCGACGGACCGCCGGGCCCGACCGCGTCGCCGGCTCGCCTAGGATCTCCCGGTGCTCCTCGACGGCCCCTTCGACCTCGCCCGCCACCGGCGCGTCGTCATCCTCGGGGTCACCGGCTCGGGCAAGTCCTCGCTCGCCGTGCGGCTGGCGGCCGTCGGTGGGCTGCCGTACGTCGCCGTCGACGACCTCATGTGGCGCCCCGGCTGGGTCCAGCTCGACGCCGCGGGCCAGGTCGAGGCCGTGCGCCCGCACGCCGAGGGCCCGACGTGGGTGATGGACGCCGTGTGGAGCGCCACCCGCGAGCTCGTCCTCGGCCGCACCGACCTCGTCATCGCGCTCGACTACCCGCGCCGGGTCTCCCTCGGCCGGCTGCTCAACCGCACCCTCCGCCGGCTGCGCGACCACGAGGAGGTCTGCGGCGGCAACACCGAGTCGTGGCGCCAGACCCTGTCGCGCGACTCGATCGTCGCCTGGCACGTGCGCAGCTATCGGCGCAAGCACGCGCAGATCGAGACGATGTGCGCCACGCCGGACGGTCCCCCGGTGCTGCGCTTCACCGACCCCCGGCAGACCGAGTCGTGGCTGCGCTCCCTCGAGCACGCCGCGGCCGCGTGAGGCGCGACGTCAGTCGAACGTGAGGGTCGGCCCCCGGCCGGGCTCGAGACCGAGCCCGGAGAGCCGGGCCTCGACGACCTCGCGGGGCAGCTCCATCGACTCGGCGAGCTCGTCGAGCCCGAGGCCGAGCTCGACGCCGTCCCTCAGCTCCTCGTCCTCCTGGGCGCTCCACGCGTGCCCCTGGGTGACGGCGGTGCGGGCCGACGGCGCGGGCGGCGGCGCGTCGGCGACCGGGCGCTCGTCGGCGACCGGGGCGGTCGTGGCCGCGCCGGTCATCGTCGTACCGCTCACGGCACCGGTCAGCCCGCGCAGCGTCGGCTCGGCGACCGGCAGCGGCGGCGGCGCGATCTCGTCCAGCCGCCGGAGCGCGCCGAGCACCATCTCGCGGTCGGCGGTCGGCCAGAACGGAGGCAGCGACCGCTGGAGGAACCCGGCGTAGCGCGCTGTCATCATCCGCGAGTCGAGGAAGGCGACCACGCCGCGGTCGTCCGAGCGCCGGATGAGCCGCCCGGCGCCCTGGGCCAGCCGGAGCGCGGCGTGCGTCGCGGAGACCGCCATGAAGCCGTTGCCGCCCATCCGGGCGATGGCCTGCGAGCGGGCCGAGGCCAGCGGGTCGTCGGGCCGCGGGAAGGGGATGCGGTCGATGAGGACGAGCTGGCACGAGGACCCCGGGACGTCGACGCCCTGCCAGAGGGACAGTGTGCCGAAGAGACAGGTGCGCACGTCCTTGGCGAACTCACGCACGAGCGTCGAGATCTGGTCCTCGCCCTGGCAGAGGACGACGATGTCGGTGTCCTCCAAGCGGTTCCGCATCTCCTCGGTGACCTCGCGAGCGGCTCGCATCGAGGAGAACAGGCCGAGGGTGCGGCCGTTCGCGGCCCGGACCAGCGCCTCGACCTCGTCGAGGGTCTGCGGCGCGGTGCCGTCGCGGCCGGGGGCCGGCAGGTGCTTGGCGACGTAGGCGATGCCCTGCTTCGGGTAGTCGAACGGGCTGCCGACGTCGAGGCCGCGCCACCCCGGGGCACCCTCCCCGCGCAGCCCGATCGTGCCGGCGACCGCGTCGAAGCTGCCGCCCAGCTCCAGTGTGGCGGAGGTGATGACCACCGTGCGCTCGTCGAACACCTTGTCGCGCACCAGCATCGCGACGCTCATCGGCGCGACTCGCAGCACCGGACCGCGGCGCGGGTCCTTCGACAACCAGACGACGTCGAGCTCGCGCTCCTCGAGCACCCGGGCGGCGACGTCGAAGAGCTCGTCGACGGCCGCCTGCGCGACCTTGCGCGCGCCGTCCGCCTCCTCGCCCGCACGCGGCTTGAGCTCGGTCTGCGCCTGCCGGGCCACGTCGCGGATCCGCCCGAGGGCCAGGGCCAGCGCCTCCGGGACCGCGGTGAGCCGGCCCTCCGGCATCGGCTCGAGCACCGACTCGAGGAGCGTCGCGGCGTCGTCGAGGCCCTCGGCGGCGTCGGTCTGCCGGCCGGCCCGCTTCGCGGCGGCCCGGACCGACCCCGGGGTCAGCTCGTCGGTGATCGTCGAGGTGACGCGGTCGACGAGCTCGTGGCCCTCGTCGACGACGAGGACGTCGTGCTCCGGCAGCATCTGACGGCCCTCGAAGGCGTCGATGGCCATGAACGAGTGGTTCGTCACGACGACGTCGACGTCGCGGGCGGCCTCGCGGGAGCGCTCGACGAAGCACTCGGCGACCATCGGGCAGCGTGAGCCGAGGCACTCCTCGGCGCTCACCGACACCTGGCGCCAGGCCCGCTCGGAGACCCCGGGCACGAGCTCGTCGCGGTCGCCGGACTCGGTGACCCCGGCCCACTCGCGCAGCCGGACGACCTCGGCGCCGAGCCGGGACGCCGCGCGGTCGACGTCGCCCACCGTCATCAGGGTGTCGGCGTCGTCGTCGGGGAAGCCGCCCTCGAGCTTGTGCAGGCACACGTAGTTGCGCCGGCCCTTGACGAGCGCGTAGGTGGGCCGGCGCCCGAGCACGGGCGTCAGCGCCTTGGCGAGCCGGGGCATGTCGCGGTCGACGATCTGCGCCTGGAGGGCCAGCGTGGCGGTGGCGACGACGGCGGTGCGTCCGGTGTCCACCGCGTGCTGCACGGCCGGCACGAGGTAGGCGAGCGACTTGCCGGTGCCCGTCCCGGCCTGGACGAGGAGGTGCTCGCCGCGCTCGACGGCGTCGGCGACGGCGTGGGCCATCTCGACCTGCCCGGGCCGCTCCGTGCCGCCGACCCCGGCGACCGCGGCATGGAGCAGGTCGTCGAGGGAGGGCACCCGTGCAGCCTAGGCTGTCGGGCGGTGGCGGCCGGCCCGGCAGTCCACTGTTGCGCATCGCGCGTCGCGTTGCGTTCAGCGCGTCGATTCCCTTGTCGCGGGGTCGCGCGGATGTCACGATGGCGGGCGTGACCACGAGCGCGCAGACCCGCCCCGTCCCCCCTGACATCGAGATCGCCGAGGCGGCCACGCTGACGCCGATCACCGAGCTGGCCCACGAGAAGCTGGGCATCGACCCCGAGCACCTCGTGCCGTACGGCCACACGAAGGCGAAGATCTCCCTCGGCTACGTCAACGGCCTGGCCGACCGGCCCGAGGGCAAGCTCGTGCTCGTCACCGCCATCTCGCCGACCCCCGCCGGGGAGGGGAAGACGACGACGTCGGTCGGCCTCGCCGACGCCCTCACCTCGCTCGGCGAGAAGGCGATGGTCGCCCTCCGCGAGCCGTCGATGGGACCGGTGTTCGGCATGAAGGGCGGGGCCGCCGGCGGCGGGTACGCGCAGGTCGTCCCGATGACCGACATCAACCTCAACTTCACCGGCGACTTCGCCGCGATCGCCGCCGCCAACAACCTGCTCTCGGCGGTCATCGACAACCACGTGCACCACGGCAACGCGCTCGACATCGACCCGCGGACGATCACCTGGAAGCGCGTCGTCGATCTCAACGACCGCGCCCTGCGCGACATCGTCGTCGGGCTCGGCGGCGTGGCCAACGGGGTGCCCCGCGAGGACGGCTTCGACATCGTCGTCGCGTCCGAGGTGATGGCCATCCTCTGCCTCGCCACGTCGATCACCGACCTCCGCGAGCGCCTCGGCAGCATCGTCGTCGGCTACACCCGGGGCAAGCAGCCGGTGCGTGCCCGCGACCTCAACGTGCACGGCGCGATGACCGTCATCCTGCGGGACGCGCTGGCGCCCAACCTCGTCCAGACCCTCGAGCACACGCCCGCGATGATCCACGGTGGCCCCTTCGCCAACATCGCCCACGGCTGCAACTCGGTGATGGCGACGCGCACGGCCCTCAGGCTCGCCGACTACGTCGTCACCGAGGCCGGGTTCGGCGCCGACCTCGGCGCCGAGAAGTTCGTCGACATCAAGTGCCGCACGACGGGCCTGCGGCCGTCCGCGGTGGTCGTCGTCGCCACCGTGCGGGCCCTGAAGTACCACGGCGGGGTCGCGGTCCCCGACCTCGGCGCCGAGTCGGTCGAGGCGGTCACCGCCGGGATGGCCAACCTGCGCCGGCACCTGCGCAACGTCCGGGACGTCTACGGCCTGCCCGCCGTCGTGGCGCTCAACCGCTTCCCGTCGGACACCGACGCCGAGGTCGCCGAGGTCATCCGTCTCGTCGAGGCCGAGGGCGTCCACGCCTACGAGGCGACGCACTACGCCGACGGCGGCCAGGGTGCTCAGGCGCTGGCCCGCGGCGTGCTCGAGGTCATCGAGGCGGGGACCGCCGACATGCAGCTGGTCTACCCCGACGACGCCCCGCTCGCCGAGAAGGCCCGGGCCATCGCGACCAGGGTGTACGGCGCGGCCGAGGTGACCTTCGAGCCCAAGGCGGCGAAGCGGCTCGCGGCGATCGAGGCCGAGGGCTACGGCCACCTGCCGGTGTGCATGGCCAAGACGCAGAGCTCGTTCTCGACCGACCCCGGGCTGCGCGGTGCGCCCGAGGGCCACACCGTCTCGGTCCGTGAGGTGCGCCTCGCGGCGGGCGCCGGGTTCGTCGTCATGGTGACCGGCGAGATCATGACGATGCCCGGCCTGCCCAGGGTGCCGGCGAGCGAGCACATCGACGTCGACGACGACGGGCGGATCGTCGGGCTCAGCTGAGCAGCGGCCGACCGTCGAGGCGGCGGGCCATCCAGATGTCGTCCCGCTCGTCACCGTCGGCGACCCGGATCCCGCCGGGCAGCCGGCCGACCTCCTCGTAGCCCAGCCCGGCGTAGAAGGCGTCGACCCCGGTCCCGCCGCGCACGCCGAGCTCGGCGACCTCGACCCCGTCCTCGCGGGCGACGCGGTGCATCGCGGCCATGAGCAGCCGGCCGAGGTTGCGCCCACGCCGGCCGGGGTCGGTCATCACGCGGTAGGCCGTACGCCGGTGTCCGAGCAGCGGGTTCGGGCCGGCGACCCACCACGCGAGAGCCACGACGGTGCCGGCCGGGTCGCGCAGCAGGACGGCGACGGCGCGCCCGGCCGTCATCTGCTCCTCGTGCGCCGCCAGGGCCTGCGCGACCCGGTCCCGCTGCGTGCCCGGGAGGAAACCCACCGCTCCCCCGCTGTCGTTGGTCGCGCACCACAGGTCGAGGACGGCCTCCCGCGTCGGCGGGTGGAACGGGGCGCCGTGCACGTGGGGCCGCGGGGCCAGGAGGACCACCGGCCCGGGGACGTGGGCCGGGTCGGCGGCCCGGGCGCGGCCGACGACCTCCGGCGGCACGCCGGGCAGGACCGCGCCCGGTTCGGCCGCCCCGACGACGGTCAGCCCGGCCCGCTCGGCCGTGCGGATCGAGGCGCGGTGGTCCGGGCGGGCGGTCGCGGTGAGGGGCAGCGCCGGGCCGTGCTCGACGGTGTCGGCGACGACCGCCCGGGCGACCTCGGGGCCGAGCCCGCGGCCGTGGTGCGGCCGGTCGAACCGGTAGTAGAGGTTGAGGTGGGCTCGCTCCCGCCCGTGGATGACGCCGGCGACACCAAGCGCCTCGCCGCTGCCGCGGTCCTCGGCGACGCCGTACCCGAAGCCGTGCCGGCGCCAGTGCTCCAGCGCGAGGGCCAGCTTCCCCTCCGCCGCCCCCGCGTCCGGAGCGACCGCCCACGGCGCGAACGGATACTGCGCGGGGTCGGTGTGCAGGCGCACCCAGAGGTCGCGGTCGGCCTCCCGGAGGGGTCGCAGGCGCAGGCGGTCGGTGAGCAGGGTGCGGCCGGACGTCACCTGCGCACTCTATTGCAAGTCAATTGCAACAGTGTGCGCCGGGTCAGACGGCGAAGTCGGCCAGGTCGTCGGCCAGCTCGGCCCCGACCCGCGCGGTGAGCCGGGTGCCCTCGGCGACGTGCTCGCTCGCGAGGACCTCACCGGTCTCGTGGACGCGGCTCACGAGGTCGCCGCGGTCGTACGGGACGAGGACGTCGACGTCGACGTCCGGCTGGGGCAGCTCGTCGGCGACGAGGGCGCGCAGCTCCTCGATCCCCTGACCGGTGCGGGCCGAGACGACGATCGAGTGCTTCTCGTGGCGCACGAGGCGGTCGAGGACCTCGGGGTCGGCGGCGTCGGCCTTGTTGACGACGACGACCTCCTTGACGTCGGTGGCGCCGACGTCGGCGAGGACGGCGCGGACCGCGGAGATCTGGCCCTCGGGGTCGGGGTGCGAGCCGTCGACGACGTGGAGCAGCAGGTCGGCGTCGGCCACCTCCTCCAGCGTCGAGCGGAACGCCTCGACGAGCTGGTGCGGCAGCTGGCGGACGAACCCGACCGTGTCGGCCAGCGTGTACAGCCGCCCGTCGGGCGTCTCGGCGCGGCGCACGGTGGGGTCGAGGGTGGCGAACAGGGCGTCCTCGACGAGGACACCGGCGCCGGTCAGGCGGTTGAGCAGGCTCGACTTCCCCGCGTTCGTGTACCCCGCGATGGCCACGCTGGGGACCCGCCCGGCGCGGCGCCCGCTGCGCTTGGTGTCGCGGGTGGTCTTCATCTCCTTGATGTCGCGGCGCAGCTTCGCGATGCGGGAGTTGATGCGGCGCCGGTCGAGCTCGATCTTGGTCTCACCCGGGCCGCGCGAGCCCATGCCCTGGCCGCCCGCGGCCTGGCCACCGGCCTGCCGCGACATCGACTCGCCCCAGCCGCGCAGCCGCGGCAGGAGGTACTGGAGCTGGGCGAGCTCGACCTGCGCCTTGCCCTCTCGACTCTTCGCGTGCTGGGCGAAGATGTCGAGGATCAGTGCGGTGCGGTCGATGACCTTGACCTTGACGACGTCCTCGAGGGCGCGGCGCTGGCTCGGGGCGAGCTCGGTGTCGCAGATGACGGTGTCGGCGCCCTCGGCGATGACGACGTCGCGCAGCTCGGCGGCCTTGCCCTTGCCGAGGTAGGTCGCGGGGTCCGGGTGCGGCCGGCGCTGGACGACACCGGCGAGCACCTCGGAGCCGGCCGTCTCGGCGAGCGCGGCCAGCTCGCGCAGGGAGTTCTCGGCGTCCTCGAGGGTGCCCTCGGACCACACGGCCGCGAGGACGACGCGCTCGAGGCGCAGCTGGCGGTACTCGACCTCGGTGACGTCCTGGAGCTCGGTGGAGAGGCCGGAGACACGGCGGAGCGCCGCCCGCTCCTCGCGGTCGTACTGGTCGCCGTCGTAGCCCAGGGCGTCGTCGTCCAGGACGAAGCCGGAGTCGTCGAAGCGGGGGTCGTCGGCGAGCGCCTCGGCCCGCCCGGAGAGGGTGTGTCGTGCAGTCATGTTCTCCCTAGGGTCGCAGAGTCCAACGACGGGCGGCGACCCGTTTCTTCCGGTGCCGAGGTCCGGGGCCGGGCCCGCTAGCCTCGGGCCGGTGGGCGAGCACGAGCACTACTTCACCGCCGAGCCGGCGAGCGACGCCGACCGCCGGCCGCTGCGGGTGCGGCTCGCCGGGCGCGAGGTCGAGGTCGAGGTGGCCCGGGGCGTGTTCTCGCCCGGCGGCCTCGACAAGGGCACCGCGGTCCTCCTCGACGAGGCGGTTCCGCCCCCGCCGACCGGGACCTTCCTCGACCTCGGCTGCGGGTGGGGGCCGGTGGCCCTGACCCTCGGGATGCTCGCGCCGGAGGCCACGGTCTGGGCGGTCGACGTCAACGAGCGCGCCCTCGACCTCGCCCGCCGCAACGCCGCCGCCCTTGGCCTGGCGCGGGTGCACCCGGTGACCGCCGACGCCGTCCCGACCGACGCACGGTTCGACGTCATCTGGTCCAACCCGCCGATCCGGGTCGGCAAGGCGGTGCTCCACGACCTGCTGCGCACCTGGCTGCCCCGGCTCGCACCGGACGGGCTCGCCACGCTCGTCGTCCAGAAGAACCTCGGCTCGGACAGCCTCCAGCGCTGGATCGGGTCCGAGCTGTCGATGACGTGCACCCGGCGCACGTCGAGCAAGGGCTTCCGGGTCCTCGAGGTCCGCCGGGCCTGACCCGCGGGGCATCCGCGGGCACCCGCGGGGGTCGGGCGCGCGTCAGTCGGGCAGGAGCGCCGTCGGGACGGTGCCGTCGGCGACGAGGACGGCCGGGCCGGCGAGCTCGACACCGTGCCCGTCGGTGAGCCGGACGGTGAGCCGCCCGCCCGGGACGTCGACGGTCCACGTCGACCCGGTGTCGAGGGAGCCGGCCCAGAAGCTCGTCGCGATGGCCACGGCGCACGCCCCCGTGCCGCAGGAGCGGGTCTCGCCGACCCCGCGCTCGTGGACCCGCATCACGACGTGGCCGGGCCCGACCGGACGGACGAGCTCGACGTTGGTGCCGTGCGGCGGCTGGGGCCGGACGACCGGCGCCCGGCCGAGGTCGAGCCCTGCGAGGTCGACGTCCTCCGGGAGTGCGACGACGGTGTGCGGGTTGCCGAGGTCGACCGAGAGGGCGGAGAAGGGGTCGCCGTCGTCTCCGCCGACGTGGACCAGCGCGTCGAAGCCCTCACGCTCGGCGCGCGCCGGGTCGGCCAGCCGCCAGGGCCCGAGCCCGACGGCCCACGTGTCGCCGTCGCGCCGGACCACCTTGGCCCCGGCCCGGGTGGCGATGACGAACTCGTCGGCGGTCTCGAGCCCCTCGCGGCGCAGGAACTCGGCGAAGACACGGGTGCCGTTCCCGCACATCTCGGCCGCCGAGCCGTCGGCGTTGCGGTAGTCCATGAACCACGTGGCCTCGGCCTGGTCGCGGACCGCGGCCTCGCCGGCGAGCTCCGCGGGGACGACCCGGATGACGCCGTCGCCCCCCAGGCCGGCCCGCCGGTCGGCGAGCCACGCCGCCCGGGTGGCGGACAGCCCGAGGGCGCCGTCGAGGTCGGGCACGAGGACGAAGTCGTTCTCGGTCCCGTGGCCCTTGGTGAACGCCAGCCGGTCAGCCATGCGCACCATCGTCCCATCCCCCGCGGCGCAGCCGGTCGGCCGCGCCCTCGACGTGCTCGAGCGCACGGTCGAGCAGGTCGGGGGCGAGCGCGTCGAGCCAGCGGACGCGGGGGTCGGCCCCGAACCACGACTCCTGCCGCCGCACGAGCCGGCGGGTGCGCAGCGCCGTGTCGGCGACGGCCTCCGCCACGGTCATCCCGCCGTCGAGCACCCGGACCGCCTGCGCGTAGCCGACCGCCCGGGCGGCCGTCCTGCCTTGTCGCAGACCCCGGTCGAGCAGCTCGCGGGTCTCCTCGAGCAGGCCGGCGTCGAACATCCGCCGGGTCCGTCGCCCGATCCGCCGGTCCAGCTCGTCGCGGTCGACCCGCAGGCCGAGGACGACCGTGGGGCGGAGGTGCTCGCGCACCGGCATGGTCGCGCTGAACGGCCGCCTGGTGAGGGCGATGACCTCGAGGGCCCGAACCACCCGCCGGGCGTTGCCGGGGTCGATGGCGGCGGCGGCCGCGGGGTCGGCGGCGGCGAGCTCGGCGACGAGCACCGGCAGCCCCTCCGTCGTCACGCGCTCCTCGAGGACCCCCCGGACGCCGGAGTCGGTCGGAGGGATCTCGAGCCGGTCGAGGGCGGCCCGGACGTAGAGGCCGGAGCCACCGACGAGCAGGGGCACCCGGCCGCGGGCGTGCACGTCGTCGAGGTCCGCCCGGGCGTGGCGCTGGTAGGCCGCGACGCTGGCCTCCTCGGTGACCTCGAGGACGTCGAGCTGGTGGTGCGGGACGCCCTCGCGCTCGGCCACCGTCAGCTTGGCCGTCCCGACGTCCATCCCGCGGTAGAGCTGGGAGGCGTCCGCGGAGACGACCTCGCCGCCGAGCCGGTGCGCCAGGGCGACGCCGAGGTCGGACTTGCCCGTGGCGGTGGGGCCGACGACGGCGACGACGAGCGGCTGGTCGCTCAGGGGTGCGCCTCGTCGCCGACCTCGACCGCGTGGTCGCGGTGCTCCTCGTCGACGTCGTCGTGGCCGAACGGGTCGCGGTCCTCGCCGGGCATCCAGGTGAGGCCGGGGGTGCCCCAGCCGTTGGCCTTGACCGCCTTCTTGGCCTTACGCGCCCACTTGCCGGTGAGCCGGTCGACGTAGAGGAAGCCGTTGAGGTGGTCGTACTCGTGCTGGAGCATCCGGGCGAACCAGCCGGTGGCCTCGTAGTGCAGGTCGCGGCCGTCGAGGTCCTGGCCGGTGAGCACGGCGCTCTCGCCGCGCCGCAGCGGGAAGGACTCCCCCGGCACCGACAGGCAGCCCTCGGACTCCTCGTGCGGGTCGGGTTCGCCCGGAACCGGTTTGGCGGGCACGAGGTACGGGTTGATGACGACGCCGCGGGCCGGGATGCCGTCCTCGTTGCCGAGCTGCCAGGTGAAGATCCGCAGGCCGACCCCGATCTGCGGAGCGGCCAGCCCCACCCCGCGGGCGGCGTCCATCGTCTCGAACATGTCGGCGACGAGCTCGCGGATGCCGTCGTCGATGACCTCGACGGCGGCCGCGCGCTGGTGGAGCACGGGCTCTCCGGTGATGACGACGGGACGGATGGTCATGACGCCGATTCTTCCAGAGCCCGACGACCCCGCCGACGCCGTGGGGGCAAAGCACTGGCGCCGGAGACCGGACGGGTGTGGACTGGTGCTGCTCCCCCGGGAGCACGCCACTGCCGCCGAGACGGAAGGAGGTCGCCGATGGGATTTCTCGACAGCGCCAAGGAGAAGCTCACCGAGCTGGCCGAAGAGCACCCGGACCAGGTCGAGTCGCTCAGCGACCAGGCCATCGAGCGCGGCGGTGACGCCGTCGACTCGCTGACGGGTGGGAAGTACGCCGACCAGGTCGACCAGGCCCAGGCCAAGGCCGACGAGGCGATCGGCGAGCGGTAGCCGACCCGAGGCCGCGAGACCCCCGACCGGACGACCGGTCGGGGGTCTCGTCCGTTCGGACACGATGCGGCGGCCTTCGGCCAGACGGCGTGTCGCACGGCCCGATCCGCTGCCCGGGACCCTGTGCGTTCCCTATGGTCGACGGACTCTCGCACCCGTCGAAAGGACGAACTCGTGTCGCACTGGCACTCCGGCCTCCCCAAGCTGGACATCGAGCCGTTCGACCCGACGCCGCTCTACGACGCCGTCAAGTGCACCGTCGCCGAGAACGCCGTCGTCGAGGAGCGCCGTCGCTCGACGCGTCGCACGGCCGCGGTCCTCGGGCTGGTGTTCGCCACCTGCGCGATCGCCGGTTTCGTCCTGGCGCACTACCTCTGAGGGGGTAGCGGCGGCCCGGGCCGCCGGAGGGGTCAGGCCGGGCAGGCCGGCGCCGCGACCGGGGCCGGGCGACCCACGGTCGGCATGCCGAGCGAGACCCCGGGCTTGCCGGGCACCGGCGCGTCCTGCAGCGCCGCCCAGGCGTCGCCACCACGGGTCCGGCGCACCGCGTACCTCCCGCCCCGCACTCCGCTGTCGGCGACGAGGTGGTGCGGTGCCCCGTAGGTGACGCCGACCGTCACGACGTCGCCCGGACGCGGACGCTCGGCGCCCTCGGGCACGGCGAAGTGGACGAGCCGGTTGTCCCGGGCCCGTCCGCTCATCCGCGCCGTCTCACCGTCCTTGCGCCCCTCGCCCGGGGCGACGAGCACCTCGACCTCGCGGCCCTCGAGCCGCCGGTGCTCGGCCCAGGAGACCCGCTCCTGGAGCTCGATGAGCCGGTCGAAGCGCTCCTGGACGACCGCCTTCGGCACCTGGTCGGGCATCGTCGCGGCAGGGGTGCCCGGCCGGACCGAGTACTGGAAGGTGAAGGCGCTGGAGAAGCGCGAGGCCTCGACGACCCGCAGCGTCTCGGCGAAGTCGGCCTCGGTCTCGCCCGGGAAGCCGACGATGAGGTCGGTCGTGATCGCGGCGTCCGGCATCGCGGCACGCACCCGGTCGAGGATGCCGAGGAACCTCTCGCTGCGGTAGCTGCGGCGCATCGCCTTGAGCACCCGGTCTGAGCCGGACTGCAGCGGCATGTGGAGGCTCGGCATGACGTTCGGGGTCTCGGCCATCGCCGCGATGACGTCGTCGGTGAAGGCCGCCGGGTGCGGGCTCGTGAACCGCACGCGTTCGAGTCCCTCGACGTCCCCGCAGGCGCGCAGCAGCCGGCCGAAGGCCAGCCGGTCGCCGAACTCGACGCCGTAGGTGTTCACGTTCTGGCCGAGGAGGGTCACCTCGAGCACCCCCTGGGCGACGAGGGCCTCGATCTCGGCGAGCACCTCGCCCGGGCGACGGTCCTGCTCCTTGCCGCGCAGGCTCGGCACGATGCAGAACGTGCAGGTGTTGTTGCAGCCCACCGAGATCGACACCCAGCCGGAGAAGGCGGAGTCGCGGCGGGTCGGGAGCGTCGAGGGGAAGGTCTCGAGCGACTCGAGGATCTCGACCTCGGCGCGCTTGTTGTGGCGGGCGCGGTCGAGCAGGGCCGGGAGGCTGCCGATGTTGTGGGTGCCGAAGACGACGTCGACCCAGGGAGCGCGGCGGACGATGGTCTCCCGGTCCTTCTGCGCCATGCAGCCGCCGACGGCGATCTGGAGGTCGGGGTTCGCGGTCTTCGCCGGGCGCAGCTGGCCGAGGTTGCCGTACAGCTTGTTGTCCGCGTTCTCGCGGACCGCGCAGGTGTTGAAGACGACGACGTCGGCGACCTCGGGCCGCTCGGCCTCGGGGACGCTCGCGAGGTCGACGTACCCGGCGGTCTCGAGCAGGCCGGCGAGCCGCTCGGAGTCGTGCACGTTCATCTGGCACCCGTGGGTGCGCACGTCGTAGGTCTTCGCTGCAGTCATGGCGCGGTCAAGCCTAAGCGGCACCGCACCGCCCGGGAACCGTCGGGCGGGTCGCGGCGCGGTGTGGCCCGACTCACCCGCGGCGATCAGTCCGGGTCGTGCATACTTGCAGAGTTCTGCAACTCTTCAAGGAGCCGCCGTGCCCGTCCCGCTCTACCAGGCCAAGGCGGAGTTCTTCCGCACCCTCGGGCACCCTGCCCGCATCCGGGTGCTCGAGCTGCTCGCCGAACGCGACCACCCCGTCCACGGCCTGCGCAGCGCCATCGACATCGAGGCCCCCTCGCTGTCCCACCAGCTCGCGGTGCTGCGCCTCGCCGGGCTCGTCACGCAGCGCCGTGAGGGCGGCGAGGTCATCTACTCGCTCGCCCTCCCCGAGGTCCGCGACCTCCTCGCGAGCGCCCGCGCCATCCTGCGGACCAAGACCGCCGACCAGGGCGGCCTCGTCGACGACCTCACCCCCGAGGCCGGACGGCGGTGACCTCCCGGCCCCCCTCCGGCGCGCGGCCGGGGCTGCGCGCCGGTCTGCTCCGGATGGGTACCCGGGTGGGGGCCGTGCGACCCCGCGCGCGGGACCTGCGCGCGATGCTGCGCTCCCCCCGCCACGACGTCGTCGCCGGCGTCACCGTCGGGGTCGTCGCGCTCCCCCTCGCCCTCGCCTTCGGCATCGCCTCCGGCCTGGGGGCCGCGGCCGGCCTCGTCACCGCGGTCGTCGCGGGCACGGTCGCGGCGCTCTTCGGCGGCAGCCACGTGCAGGTCTCCGGCCCGACCGGCGCGATGACCGTCGTCCTCGCCCCGATCGTCGCCCAGCACGGGGCCGACGGAGTGCTCGTCGTGGGGCTGATGGCCGGGGTCCTCCTCGTGGCGATGGGCCTCGCCGGCGCCGGACGCTACGTGCGCCTCATCCCCCTGCCGGTCATCGAGGGGTTCACGCTCGGCATCGCCGCGCTCATCGCCCTCCAGCAGGTGCCGCTGGCCCTCGGGCAGCGCGCCACCCACGAGCACGTCGTCGTGGCCGCGGCGACGGCCGTCCGCGACTGGGCCGGCTCCCCTCGACCGGCCCCGCTCGCCCTCGCGGTGGCCGTCGGTGCCGCGATGCTCCTCGGGGCCAGACTGCGCCCGTCGGTGCCGGTCGCCCTGCTCGCCGTCGTCGCCAGCGCCGTCGCCGTCCGCGTCACGACGCTCCCGGTGCCGACCATCGGCGCCCTGCCGGACCGCCTCTTCCGCCTCTCCCTCCCCGCGGTCTCCTGGAGCGACCTGCGCGTGCTCGCCGCGCCCGCCCTCGCCGTCGCCGTCCTCGCGGCCCTCGAGAGCCTGCTCTCCGCGACGGTCGCGGACGCGATGAGCGTCTCGAGCCGGCACGACCCCGACCGCGAGCTCGTCGGGCAGGGGCTGGCCAACCTCGCCTCGCCCCTGCTCGGCGGCATCCCGGCGACCGCCGCCATCGCCCGCACGGCCGTCAACGTGCGCACCGGGGCCCGCTCCCGGCTGGCCGCGGTCGTCCACTCCCTCGTCCTGCTCCTCGTCGTCCTGCTCCTGGCCGACGCCGTCTCCTGGATCCCCCTCGCGGCGCTCGCCGGGGTCCTCGTCGGGACGGCCGTGCGGATGGTGGAGGTCTCGGCCCTACGGGCACTGACCCGGGCCTCGCGCAGCGACGCCTTCGTCCTGGTGCTGACCTTCGTCGCCACCGTGGTGCTCGACCTCGCGACGGCGGTCGTCCTCGGCATCGTCACCGCCGGGGGCCTCGCCCTGCGCCAGCTCGCCCGCACCACGACCCTGCACACCGAGGGGGTGCCCGACCCGGAGGACGACACGGACCACGGGTCCGAGGAGGCCGCGCTGCTCCAGCAGCACGTCGTCGCCTTCCGGCTCGAAGGGCCGCTGTTCTTCGGTGGGGCCCACGCCGCGCTGCTCGAGCTGACCGAGATCAGCGACGTGCGCGTCGTCATCCTGCGGATGTCCCACGTCACGACCCTCGACACCACGGGCGCGGCCGTGCTCGCGGACACCATCCGCTCCCTCGAGGCCCGCGGCGTCACCGTGCTGCTCTCCGGCCTCCCCGCCCGGTTCGTCACGCGGCTGCGGACCTCCGGCATCCACCAGCACCTCGAGGCGCTGCACCACCTCTTCGCGACCACCCCCGAGGCGATCGAGCACGCTCGCCGGCACGTGGCCCGCGACGCGTCGCTGAGGTCCGCAGGCCCCGTCACGTCGGTGCAGGACCGGGCGTGACAGGCTGGGCCACAGGGACGTCGGCACGAGAGAACGGGAGGCCCGGTGCGCACCCTGCTCAACGTCATCTGGTTCGTCTTCGGCGGCCTCTGGCTGGCCCTGGGCTACGCGGTCGCGGGGCTGGTGCTCTGCGTGCTCGTCGTGACCTTCCCCCTCGGCGTCGCGGCGCTGCGGATGGCGAGCTACGCCCTGTGGCCGTTCGGCCGCGCCGTCGTCGAGAAGCCCGGAGCAGGGGCGGGGTCCGTCCTGCTCAACGTCGTGTGGATCGTCCTCGCCGGCTGGTGGCTCGCCCTCGGGCACCTGGCGACCGCCGTGGCGCAGGCGGTGACGATCATCGGCATCCCCCTGGCCATCGCGAACCTCAAGCTGCTGCCGGTCTCGCTCGTGCCCTACGGCAAGGAGATCGTGCGGACCGACTCGCTGCCGCCCGGTCGGCGCCCGCTGCACTCGCTCTGACGCCGGGCGCGTCAGTCGCGCTGGTGCTCCGGCGCGTCGCGGACGGCCTCGCGCACGACCCGCATCGCCACCTCGCCGTCGTACCCCTTGCGGGCGAGCATCCCGGCGAGGCGCCGGGTCTGCACGTGCGGTTCGAGCCCGTGCATCGTGCGCAGCCTCTTCTCGACGAGCTCGCGGGCCCGCTCCTCCTCGGCGTGCGGGTCGACCTCGTCGAGGGCGGCGGCCGCGGTCTCGTCGTCGACCCCCTTGCGGCGCAGCTCCTGGCGCAGGGCGCGCCGGGCCAGCCCGCGCCCGGCCTGCTGGGAGCGGACGAGCATCCCGGCGTACGCCTCGTCGTCGACGAGGCCCACCTCCTCCATCCGGTCGAGGACGGCGGCGGCGACGTCGTCGGGGCAGTCCTTGCGACGCAGGGCCGTCTCGAGCTGGGAGCGGCTGCGCGGGGCGGCCGTCAGCTGGCGCAGGACGATCTGCCGGGCCCAGTCGTGCGGGTCCGGCTCGTCCCCCCGGGTGCGCGGGTCGGCCTCGGGGTCCGGAGGTGCCGGCG
This sequence comes from Phycicoccus sp., assembly GCF_035325325.1. NCBI lineage: Bacteria > Bacillati > Actinomycetota > Actinomycetes > Micrococcales > Intrasporangiaceae > Phycicoccus > Phycicoccus sp. Next base: position 18,343 of record NZ_DAOLAC010000002.1, read on the forward strand.
CGCCCGGCCCCGCCGCCCAGCCGGGCGGCGGGGCCGACGCGTCGTGGAACGCCACGGGCTCGGCCTCAGAAGTCGACCGGGACGTCCGGGACGGCCTCGAGCTCGACCTTGGCGCCGACGCCGAGCTTGTCCTTGATCTTCTTCTCGATCTCGTCGGCGAGCTCGGGGTTGTCCTTGAGGAACGCGCGGGCGTTCTCCTTGCCCTGGCCGAGCTGGTCGCCCTCGTACGTGTACCAGGCGCCCGCCTTGCGGACGAAGCCGTGGTCGACCCCCATGTCGATGAGGCCGCCCTCGCGGGAGATGCCCTGCCCGTAGAGGATGTCGAACTCGGCCTGCTTGAACGGCGGGCTGACCTTGTTCTTGACGACCTTGACTCGCGTGCGGTTGCCGACCGGGTCGCTGCCGTCCTTGAGGGTCTCGATGCGGCGCACGTCGAGGCGGACCGACGCGTAGAACTTCAGCGCCTTGCCGCCCGTCGTCGTCTCGGGCGAGCCGAACATCACGCCGATCTTCTCGCGGAGCTGGTTGATGAAGATCGCCGTCGTGCCGGTGGTGTTGAGCGCGCCGGTGATCTTGCGCAGCGCCTGCGACATGAGGCGGGCCTGGAGGCCGACGTGGCTGTCGCCCATCTCGCCCTCGATCTCGGCGCGGGGCACGAGGGCCGCGACGGAGTCGATGACGATGATGTCGAGGGCGCCGGAGCGGATGAGCATGTCGGCGATCTCGAGCGCCTGCTCCCCCGTGTCGGGCTGGGAGACGAGGAGGGCGTCGATGTCGACCCCGAGCTTCTTCGCGTACTCCGGGTCGAGGGCGTGCTCCGCGTCGATGAAGGCCGCGATGCCGCCGGCCTTCTGCGCGTTGGCCACCGCGTGGAGGGCGACGGTCGTCTTGCCCGAGGACTCCGGGCCGTAGATCTCGACGACGCGGCCCCGGGGCAGGCCCCCGATGCCGAGCGCGACGTCGAGGGAGATCGACCCGGTCGGGATGACGGCGATCGGCGGACGGACGTCGTCACCGAGGCGCATGACCGCGCCCTTGCCGTGCTGCTTCTCGATCTGGGCCATCACCGAGGCGAGCGCCTTGTCCCGCTCGCCACCCTCGGCGGCGGCCACCGGGTTGGGCATCACGCTTCCGCGAGCACTACCAGCCATGTCACACCTGTTCCTTCGTCTGTCGTCGAGCGCGCCTACCGGCGACCGGGCCCCGCGGTCGGTCTCGTCGCGAGGTCGTGGTCAGACGCTAGGTGGGGGCACCGACAGCGGTCACGGGCCGCCGTGGAGCCTGTGGACGGATGCGGCCGGGGCCACCACCTGTGGACGAGCGTAGACGAACACGTGTTCGACGTCCGCAGGCGCGCCGCGACACGCCGGTCCTCAGGTGAGCAGCAGGGTGGCGATCCGCCGCGAGGTGCCGACGACACCCACGACACCGAGGGCGGCGAGGTAGCCGACGTGCCAGAGCAGGCCCCACGACACCTCGCCGAGGACGAGCGAGCGCTCGAGGGCCACCCCGTGGTAGAGCGGTGTCGCCGCGACGAGCCACTGCAGCGCCTCCGGGTAGGTGGAGAGCGGGAAGAAGGTGGCGGAGAAGAGGAACATCGGCTGGACCGCGAGGGTGATGTAGTCGAAGTGCTGCCAGGAGCTCATGAAGGTCGTCGCGAACATCCCGACCGCCCCGAACGCCAGGCCGACGAGCAGCGCCGCCGGCACCGCGAGCAGCGCCCACCACGAGTGCACGAGACCGGCGACCCAGGCGACGGCGAGGAACATCGCCGAGTAGAGCGCGCCACGCATCAGCGACCAGAGGATCTCGCCGACCGCGATGTCGCGCGGGCCGACCGGGGTGGCGAGGATCGCGTCGTAGAGCCGCTGGTGGCGCAGCTTGAAGAAGACGTTGTAGGTGCTGTCCGCGATCGCGCCGTTCATCGCCGATGCCGCGAGCAGTGCCGGCGCGACGAACTCTGCGTACGGCACGACGGTGCCGGAGTCCGTGGTGACCGTCCGGACGAGTGCCCCGAGCCCGACCCCGATCGAGAACAGGTAGAAGACCGGCTCGACGAACCCGCTGAGGAGGAGCAGCCAGGCCCGGCGGAAGGCCGTGACGTTGCGCAGGACGACGTACCTCGCCAGGCCGATCCCGGCCGGTGCGGGAACGAACCGCGCTGCGCGCGCGACGGTGGTCACGAGAGGAGCCTGCGGGAGAAGGAACGGTGGGCGAGCACCCAGCCGACCCCGACGTACGCGGCTAGCACGGCGAGGTGGACCGCCCCGAGCCACCCCGGCCACCGGCCCTCCGAGGCGTCCCGGGAGAGCTCGACGCCGTGCGAGAGGGGCGTGACCCAGGCGAGCGGCTGCATCCACGCCGGCAGCTGGGCCACCGGGAAGAAGGTGCCGGAGAACAGCATGAGCGGGGTCATGACGAAGCGGAAGAGGATGCTGAACCCGCTGTCGGTCTCCATCCGCGCGGAGAGCCCGAAGAGCGGCACGGCGAAGGCCATCCCGGTGAGGACGGCGACCGGCACGGCGAGCAGCACCCACCACGAGCCGAACGCGCCGAACGGCGCGGCGACGAGGAGGAAGATCGCCGTCGCGAGGCCGATCTGGAGCGCGACGACCGCGAGGTGGCCCCCGAGCACCTCGCCGACCCGCAGCGGCGTCGCGAGCATCGCCGAGTACATCCGGTTCCACTTGATGTACCCCATGACGGCGTACGTGGAGTCGCCGAACGCGAGCATCATCGCCTGCATCGCGAGGATGCCCGGGACGACGAAGCGCAGGTAGGGCAGGCCCGCGACGCCACCGGCCCGCGCGTCGACGAGCGCGCCGAGCCCGAGGCCCATCGAGAGGAGGAAGAACAGCGGCGAGGCGAATCGCCCGATGATCGAGCCCTTCCACGTGCGCCGGTAGACGAAGAAGTGGTGGGCCATGACGGCGCCGACCCGCTCAGCGCGCGTGGTCGGCCGGCGCGGACCGGCGGCGAGCCGCCCGCTCGGGGCCGTCGAGACGGTGGCCGTCGGCGTGGACATCAGTCGACCAGCGATCGGCCGGTGAGGTGGAGGAAGACATCCTCGAGCGTCGAGCGGCGCACGAGCGCCGACAGCGGTCGGACCCCGCGGTCGTGGAGCGCGGCGAGCGTGTCGTCGCCGTCGGCGGTGTAGACGAGGAGGCGGTCCGGGAGCTCCTCGACGCGGTCGGCCACCCCGCGGACGGCCTCGACGTGCCGCTCCTGCTCGTCGACGGCGAAGCGCAGCTCGACGACCTCGCGCGTGGAGTAGGTGTCGATCAGCTGGCGCGGGCTGCCCTCGGCGACGATCCGGCCGTGGTCCATGACGACGAGCCGGTCGCAGAGCTGCTCGGCCTCGTCCATGTAGTGCGTCGTGATGATCAGGGTGACCCCGTCGCGCTTGAGACGGTACAGGCGGTCCCAGAGCACGTGCCGGGCCTGCGGGTCGAGTCCGGTGGTCGGCTCGTCGAGGAGGAGCACCTCGGGGTTGTTGACGAGCGCCCGCGCGATGGTGAGCCGGCGCTTCATCCCGCCGGAGAGCGGCTCGACGCGGTCGTGCCGGCGCTCGGTGAGCTGGGCGAAGTCGAGCAGCTCGTCGGTGCGGGCCCGCACCTCACGGCGGGAGAGGCCGAAGAAGCGGCCGTACACCCAGAGGTTCTCCTCCACCGAGAGGTCCTCGTCGAGCATGTCCTGCTGCGGGCAGACGCCGAGCCGGGCCCGGATGGCCGGGCCGTCGGCGGCCGGGTCCATCCCGAGGATGCGCAGCTCGCCGCCGGTGGCCGGCGAGACGCAGCCGACCATCTTCATCGTCGAGGACTTGCCGGCGCCGTTCGGGCCGAGGAAGCCGAAGGCCTCCCCGCGCCGGACGAGCACGTCGATGCCGTCGACGGCGGTGAAGTCGCCGAAGCTCTTGGTCAGCCCCCGGGCGTGCAGGAGCACGTCGTCAGTCACGAGGGACGACGCTAGCCGAGCCCGCCGACGCGGGCACCGCGGTTTCCGGCGCGTCATGGCTGCGCAGGGCCGCGCGGCCCGACCCGCCGGCATCTGACGACACCGACGTCACCGCAGGTCAGGGCCGTCCTGACAGCGACCTGACACCCCCTGACACGCGCCGGGGTGTCGGACGGACCGCCCGGGCGGGCACCGTCGTCGGCACCTGCGGAGAACCCACGGGGGGACACCGGACCGCAGGACCACCCCACCAGGAGGGACACCCACCATGACACCCAGGAAGAAGCTGCTCGCCGCGCTGGCCACGGCGGCCGCCGTGGCCGTGCCGATGCTCGGCACCGCCGCCCCGGCCCAGGCCGCGGCCCGCGACGGCGTCTGTCAGTCCGGCGAGTTCTGCTACTACTACAACTCCGACAACGCCGGCTCGGTCTCCGACTTCACGACGTCGGTCGGCGACTACGGCACCACCCAGCCCAGCTGCTACGACTTCAAGGGCCCCGGCAACGGCAAGGGCCAGTGCATCAAGAACAACGCCGCCTCGGTCTGGAACCGCACCGGCAAGACCGTGCGGGTCTACTTCAACAGCAACTACGACGGCAGCCGGTACTACCAGGACTTCGCCGCCGGGGCGAAGAAGAACCTCAACGCCAACCTCAAGAACGACAACGCCTCGCACCGGATCGGCCTCGGCAGTGGCGGCAGCTGCTCCATCGCGGGCACCGGCGACCCGAAGACCTGCGCGCAGGCGGTCACCTGGGCCAAGAACCACGTCCACTCCGGATACCAGGACGGCTACTACAACCTCTGCGACCACCTCGTCGGCCTCGCCTACGGCTGGGCGCACAGCGGCTCGACGACGGCCTACGTCCACTGGACCCAGATCCCGGGCTCGTTCAAGCACCCCGGTGACACGAACGTCCCGGCCGGCGCGCTCGCCTTCTTCAGCGGCGGCTCCGGCCACGTGATGATCTCGATCGGCGGTGGCGAGTTCATCTCGAACGACATCCACGGCAACGGCTCGTACACCCGGACCACGATCTCCGAGATCAAGAGCAAGTGGGGCAAGCCGTACCTCGGCTGGGCCCAGCCCTGGTTCAAGGTCAACCACTGACCCACCACCCCTGCCGGTGACCGGCGACCCGGACGGCTCTCGTCGTCCGGGTCGCCGGCCCGGCCCGACCGGGAGGTCTCCCCGTGCGCATCCACCGACCACTCGCCGCCACCGCGCTCGCGGTCCTGACGGCGCTCACTGCCACCGTGACCGCCGCCCAGCCGGCCGCCGCGGCCGCCCGCGACGGCGTGTGCCAGTCCGGCGAGTTCTGCTACTACTACAACTCCGACAACGCCGGGTCGGTCTCCGACTTCACCGGCTCCGTCGCCGACTACGGCACGACCCAGCCGAGCTGCTACGACTTCAGGGGTCCCGGCAACGGCAAGGGGCTGTGCGTCAAGAACAACGCCGCCTCGGTCTGGAACCGCACCGGCAAGACGGTGCGGGTCTACTACAACAGCGACTTCGACGGCAGCCACCACTCCCAGGACTTCGCGCCGGGCGCGAAGAAGAACCTCGACGCGACGCTCAAGAACAACAACGCCTCGCACAAGGTCGGGGTGAGCAGCGGTGGCGGCGGGGGGTGCTCCACCGACGGCACGAACACGACGCCGCCGAGCAGCATCCTCGTCTACCGGGTGAGCGCCGGACGGGTCGACCGCGTCGCGTTCCGGAGCTACGTCAAGAACGTCCTGCCCAACGAGTGGGTCAGCAGCTGGCCGCGGGCCTCGCTGCGGGCCGGGGCGATGGCCGTCAAGAGCTACGGCTGGTACTGGGCCCTGCACTCCACCCGGAAGACCTCGTGGGGCGCCTGCTACGACGTCCGCGACGACACCGGCGACCAGGTCTACCGGCCGAGCTCGGCGGTCACCTCCACGAGCGCCGCGGTGGACGACACGTGGGGCACCCGGATGACGCGCGGCGGCTCGATCCTCCAGGCGCACTACTGCTCGACGACGACCGCGTGCCCGGCGTGGGTCAGCGGCGACTGGATGTCGCAGTACGGCTCGCGGGACCTCGCGAACGCCGGCCGGTCGTGGCAGTACATCCTCGACCACTACTACAGCGGGATCACGCTGCACTGACCTCCATCCCTCGGAGGCGTTGCGGCACAGGGCCGCCCACCGCGCTGACGCGGTGAGCGGCCCTTCCTCGCGCAGCGACGGGGAGTTCTCCCCGAGACGCGGGGCCCCGGCGGCGGTAGCCTCCGGGAGGAGCGGGTCCCCGGGGGGCGGACCCGCGGGAGGGAGCGACGTGGCGCCACGAGCTGCGGCCAGGGCACGGGCCATCGAGGGGTTCGCGAACGACCTCGCGCAGCTGCGGGAGGGGTGCGGACGCCCGTCCTTCCGCGCCATGGCCGCGCGGTCGAGAGCCATCTCGCACACCACCCTCCACGAGGCGTCGCAGGGGCACCGGCTGCCGAGCTGGGAGACGACGGTCGAGTACGTGCGGGCCTGCGGGGGCGACCCGGCCGACTTCCGGGCGCGGTGGGAGTGCGCGCACGGCGTCGTGGCGGCCGGCCGGCCGCAGCGGTCCACCGACGACGCACCTCCCCCCACCCCGCCGACGGACCCGGCACCCGAGCCCGTGACGGAGGCGGCACGCGCCACGCGGCGGCCGCTCGTCGGGGTGCTCGCCGTCGCCGGCGTGGTCACCCTCGCCCTCGGCGTCGACGCGACCGCGCGGCTCTCCGGGGCCCAGGCGCGCCCGTGGGCGGTCGGCTCGGCCGCGACGGCTCCGGCCCCCACACCGCCGCCGGGCGGGTGCGAGGGCTCCGGGTCGGCCGCCGTCGCGGCCGCCCGGAGGACCACGCCGGGGATGCTCCTCGTCGCGGACGTCACGATCCCGGACTGCGCCACGGTCGCGCCCGGGGTGGTCCGCACCAAGACCTGGCGGCTGCGCAACACCGGGAGCCGCCCGTGGACCGGCTACCTGCTGCGCCGCCTCGACCAGCCGCAGCACGTCGACGACTGCCAGTCGGTCGGCGAGGTCCCCGTCCCGGCGACCGCGGCGGGGTCGACCGCCGACGTCTCGGTCGCGGTCACCGTGCCCTCCGGCACCGGGTCGTGCGACGTGCGGTTCGCGGTCGTCGACGCCCGCGGTGCGGCGCCGTTCCCCGACAACACCCTGCGACTGCGCGTGCGGGTGGGCTGAGCCGCTCCGCTCAGGCCCTCGGCGGGTGGTCGCGCCCGTGCCGGCGCTCCTCGGGGACGTCCATCTGGTCGCAGAGGGCCGTCCACACCTCGCGCGGCGCGACCCCGGCGTCGAGGGCCTCGTCGGCGGTGTGACCGCCGAGCGCGGTCAGGTGCTGGCTGCGCGCGAGCGAGCGCGAGTACGCGTCGCCGAACTCCTCGGCCATGAGCTCCCAGAACCTCGAGTGACGCACCCGTCGATGGTAGGCGGGCGCGTGGACCGCCCGGTCGGGCGGGGCCCGGCGACGGCGGCATACTGGCGCCATGCGCCTCATCACCGCCGACGGGGTCCTCCCCTCGCTCGCCCGCGTCCACGAGCCCTCCGAGCCGCCGGTGCGCGTCGGCCTGGTCCAGCACGCGTGGGACGCGGACGCCGACCGGCTGCGGGCCACCCTGCTCGACGGCGTGCGCACCGCCGCCGACGCCGGCGCCCGCGTCGTGTTCCTCCCCGAGCTCACCCTCTCGCGCTACCCGGCCGACACGCTGCCGGCCGGTCGGCCGGACGCGAGCGCCGAGTCGCTCGAGGACGGGCCGACGCTCGCGTTCGCGCGCGAGGCCGCCGCCACCACGGGCGCGTACGTCCACGCGAGCCTCTTCGAGAAGGCGCCGGCCCCGGACGGCACCGACGACGGGCTCGGCTTCAACACCGCCGTCCTCGTCGCCTCGGACGGCACGCTCGTGGGTCGCACGCGCAAGACCCACATCCCGGTGACCGCGGGCTACTACGAGGACCGCTACTTCCGCGCCGGCCCGCCCGAGGGCGCCTACCCGGTCTACGACGTCGCCGACCTCGGGATGCGCGTCGGGCTGCCGACCTGCTGGGACGAGTGGTTCCCCGAGGTGGCCCGGGCCTACTCCCTCGGCGGCGCCCAGGTGCTCGCCTACCCGACGGCGATCGGCTCCGAGCCCGACCACCCCGACTTCGACACCCAGCCGCTGTGGGAGCACACGATCGTCGGGCACGCCATCGCGAGCGGCCTGTTCGTCGTCGTCCCGAACCGCTACGGCACCGAGGGGCTGATCACCTTCTACGGCTCGTCGTTCATCGCGGACCCGTACGGCCGCGTGCTCGTCCGGGCCCCGCGCGACGAGGCGGCCGTGCTCGTCGCCGACCTCGACCTCGCGCAGCGCCGCGACTGGCTCGAGCTCTTCCCGTTCCTCGCGACCCGGCGGCCCGACTCCTATGCTGCGCTCGCCGCCCCGGTGCGTCCCGAGCACCGCCGGGAGGCGTGAGCCCGATGACCTGGCGGATGCCGCCCGAGTGGGCACCCCACGAGCGCACCTGGATGGCCTGGCCGTCCTCGGGCTACACGCTCGGCGACACCGAGGCCGACGCCGATGAGGCGCGCGCGACGTGGGCGGACGTCGCCCTCGCGGTGTCGCGCTTCGAGCCGGTCACCGTCGTCGTCGACCCCGCCGCCGTGGCCGTCGCCCGGCACTGGCTCGGCGAGGGCCGGCACGAGCACCACCGGCTCGACGTCCTCGAGGCCCCGCTCGACGACGCGTGGATGCGCGACATCGGGCCGACCTTCGTCGTCTCGGACGCCGGCGCCCTCGGCGCGGTCGACTGGGTCTTCAACGGCTGGGGTGCGCAGGAGTGGGCCTCGTGGGAGCACGACGCGCAGGTCGGGACGTTCGTCGCCGGCCGGGCCGGGGCGGAGCGCATCGGGTCCGAGCTGGTCAACGAGGGCGGCGGGATCCACGTCGACGGCGAGGGCACCGTGCTCCTCACCGAGACCGTGCAGCTCGACCCGGGGCGCAACCCCGGGCTGGGACGCGCCGACGTCGAGGCCGAGCTGGCCCGCACCATCGGTGCGACGCACTGCATCTGGCTGCCGCGAGGGCTGACCCGCGACTACGACGAGTTCGGCACCCGCGGGCACGTCGACATCGTCGCGACCTTCGCCGCGCCCGGCGTCGTCCTCCTCCACTGGCAGGGGGACCCCGCCCACCCCGACCACGAGGTGTCCGTCGAGCTCGAGGGCCTGCTGTCCTCCGCCACCGATGCCGCGGGCCGTTCCCTCGAGGTGGTGCGCGTGCCGGCGCCGCGCACGCTCTCCGACGACGAGGGCTGGGTCGACTGGTCCTACATCAACCACCTCGTCGTCAACGGCGGGGTCGTGGCCTGCGCGTTCGAGGACGAGCAGGACGGGGCGTCGCTCGCCGTGCTGGAGCGGGTCTACCCGGGCCGCACCGTCGTCGGCGTCGACGCCCGGCCGCTCTTCGCCCGCGGCGGCGGCATCCACTGCATCACCCAGCAGCAGCCGCGACACTGACACGATGGTGAGCCGGCTCGCGACCGTGCGGGAGGACGAGATCTCCGGGGTCCCCGTCCTCTGGGTCGACAGTGGTCGCCCGACGCTCGCGGCCAGCCTCGTGTTCCGGACGGGGATCGTGGACGAGACGCTCCCGACCAGCGGGTGGACGCACCTCGTCGAACACCTCGCCCTGCGGGGCCGCGGCGGAGGCGCCCTCCAGGTCAACGGCTCCACGTCCCTCCTGCGGACGACGATCGACGCGCACGGGCCGGCCGACGCGGTGGAAGCCTTCCTCGAGGACGCCACCCGCTGGTTCGCGCGTCCGTCCTTCGGGTCGGTCCACGGCGAACGCGAGGTCCTGCGGGCCGAGGCCGCGCAGCGCCCCCGCGGCGCGATGGCCACGACCCTGGTCCAGCGATTCGGCGCGCAGGGTCCCGGACTCGTCGGGTTCGACGAGCCAGGGCTGCGACGGGCCACGCCGGAGCACCTGCTGGGCCTGGTGAGGTCGGCGTTCACGGCGGGCAACGCCGCGTTGGTGCTCGACGGCCCACCGCGCGCGACGACACGCCTCGCCCTCCCCGGCGGCGAGCGACGTTCGGTCCCACCCCTGCCCGGGGGCACGGGTCCCTTCCCGGCAGCGCACGTGCTGGACTCACACGTGTGCTGCTCCGGGCTCGTCCAGCGCGGTGCGGCCGCCGGGGTGCTGGCCGACCTGCTGGCCGGCGAGCTCCGCCGCGAGCTGCGCGACGTGGCGCACGGAGCCTACTCACCGTGGTCCGTCTACGAGCCGGTGGCGGTCGATGCGGCCGTCGTCGGCGCCGGCTCCGCGGTGGCCCCGAGCATCCTCCCGCGCGTCGTCGACCTGGTGTACGGCTCGGTGGAGAACCTGCGCCGCCGTGGCCCGGACGAGCGGGCCCTGACCGCCGCGGTCGAGGCGGCCGCACAGCGAGTCCGCGACCCCTACAACGCGCTCTCTCTCGCCCACATGGTCGCAGGGACCCGGCTCGAGGGCGGCGCCACCCTCGAGCCCGAGGAGCACCTCGAGCAGCTCCTGCGCCTGACGGTGGACGACGTCCGTGCCGCGGCCGAGGTGTGTGCGGACAGCCTCGTCCTCGGCGTCCCCGAGGGGGCGGTGTGGAAGGAGTCCATGCCCGTCATGGGGTGGCGGGAGACGCGCGAGCGACCGGTGGGGACGACCTACCGCTCGCTCAACGCGCCGGGCGATCGCTCCGCGCTCGTCGTGTCCGACGAGGTCGTGGCGGTGGGCAGACGGAACAGGTGGCGCGTCGTCCCCTTCGACGAGGTGGCTGCGGTCGTCGCCGCCCCGGACGGAGGCCGGGAGGTGGTCAGCGACGCGGGGCGGTCGATCCTCGTCGAACCGACGCTGTGGCGCCGGGGTGTGGCTGCGGTGGCGAAGATCGACGAGGCCATCCCGACGGCGCTGGTGATCCCGCACGAGGACCGGCCCGCAACGCAGGTCCCCGCTCCGGCAGGAGCCGCGGCCCGGTGGTCGGCCGTCCCGTACCTGGCGTCGGTGGTGGTCGCACTCGCCGCGATCGGCGCAGTGGCCCTGTCGGTCCGGACGGGCAACATCGCGCTCATCTCGTTCAGCGTGATCGGAGCGCTGATCGCCGTGACGCTGGTCGCCACGAAGGACCGGACCCCGGGTGGCGGCTCGTCCGGTCCGTGAACCCCGGGATGCATGCCGGCGCGCTAGCGTGCGAGGCAACCGGACCCCCGAACGGTCCCGTCGCCGACCAGGAGCAGCCGACATGTCACGTACCCGGGTCCACAACTTCGCCATCTCCCTCGACGGGTTCGGCTCCGGGGAGCCGCAGTCGCTCGAGGCGCCGTTCGGGCACGCCGGCCAGCGGCTGCACGAGTGGATGTTCGCGACCCGCTACTGGGGGCCCGACGGCGGCGAGGGGGTCGACGACGCGTTCGCCCGGCGGTTCGCCGACGGCTTCGGCGCCGAGATCATGGGCGCCAACAAGTTCGGCCCGCCCGGCTGGCAGGACGACCCGCAGTGGCGCGGCTGGTGGGGCGAGGACCCGCCGTTCCACACGCCGACCTACGTCCTGACCCACCGCCCGCGGCCGTCGATGGAGATGGAGGGTGGCACGACCTTCCACTTCCTCGAGGCCTCCCCCGTCGAGGCGCTCGAGGTGGCCCGGGCAGCTGCCGGTGACCTCGACGTGCGGATCGGCGGCGGCGCCACCGTCGTGCGCGACTTCCTCGCCGCGGGGCTCGTCGACCTCATGCACGTCGTGCAGGTGCCGATCGTGCTCGGCCGCGGGGTGCGGCTCTGGGACGGGCTCGAGGGGCTCGAGTCGGACTACGCCGTCGAGGCCGTGTCGAGCCCCAGCGGCGTGACCCACCTGACCTTCACCCGCCGGCCCGCCTCCTGAGCCCTCGGCGCACCCTCGTGTCGGCGCCGGATGAGAGGGTGTGACCAGCATGGATGCCGATGTCCTCGACCGGTTCTCCCCCGCCACGGCCGCGTGGTTCCGGGGCAGCTTCAGCGCGCCCACGGCCGCGCAGACCGGCGCCTGGGAGGCGGTGAGCAGCGGCCACCACGCCCTCGTCGTCGCCCCCACCGGTTCCGGCAAGACCCTCTCCGCCTTCCTCTGGGCCCTCGACCGCCTCGCCGCCGAACCGGTGCCCGAGAACCGGATGCGGCGCTGCCGGGTCCTCTACGTCTCCCCGATGAAGGCCCTCGCCGTCGACGTCGAGCGCAACCTGCGCAGCCCGCTCGTCGGCATCCGGCACGCGGCAACCCGGCTGGGGCTGCCGGAGCCCGACATCACCGTGGCCGTCCGCTCCGGCGACACGCCCTCCGACGAGCGGCGCGCCTTCGCCCGCACCCCGAGCGACGTCCTCATCACGACACCCGAGTCGCTCTTCCTCCTGCTGACCAGCGCCGCCCGCGAGGCCCTGGCCGGGGTCGAGACGGTGGTCCTCGACGAGGTGCACGCCCTGGCCGGCACCAAGCGCGGCGCCCACCTCGCCCTCTCCCTCGAGCGGCTCGACGCCCTGCTCGAACGGCCGGCCCAGCGGATCGGCCTGTCCGCCACCGTCCGTCCCGTCGAGGAGGTGGCCCGCTACCTCGCCGGCGGCCGACCCGTCGACATCGTCCAGCCGCCGTCGACCAAGGAATGGGACCTCAAGGTCGTCGTCCCGGTCCCCGACATGTCCGAGCTCGGCCAGCCCACCGGCGACCTCGCCGGGGCGGCGTCGGGGCAGGAGCAGCGGGCGTCCATCTGGCCGCACGTCGAGGAGCGCATCGTCGACCTCGTCGCCGACCACACCTCCACGCTCGTCTTCTCCAACAGCCGCCGGCTCGCCGAGCGGCTGACCACCCGGCTCAACGAGATCTGGGAGGAGCGGGTCGAGGCGGCCGACGGGGACGACGCCGTCGGGCCCGACGGCGCAACCCCTCGGCCGGCCGTCCTCAGGAGCACCCCGGCGCAGGTGATGGCCCAGTCCGGGCAGAGCGGCGGCGCACCTCCGGTCCTCGCCCGCGCCCACCACGGCTCGGTGAGCAAGGAGCAGCGGGGCCAGATCGAGGAGGAGCTGAAGTCCGGCCGGCTGCCGGCCGTCGTCGCGACGAGCAGCCTCGAGCTCGGCATCGACATGGGCGCGGTCGACCTCGTCGTCCAGGTCGAGTCGCCGCCGTCCGTGGCCAGCGGGCTGCAGCGGGTCGGGCGGGCCGGACACCAGGTCGGCGCCGTCTCCCGCGGTGTCCTCTTCCCGAAGTTCCGCGGCGACCTCGTCCAGACGGCGGTCGTCGTCGAACGGATGCTCGCCGGCTCGATCGAGGCGCTGCACGTCCCGCAGAACCCCCTGGACGTCCTCGCCCAGCAGGTCGTCGCGATGTGCGCCCTCGACGAGTGGACCGTCGACGACGTCCTGGCCCTCGTCCGCCGCTCCGCGCCGTACGCGGCCCTGACCCGGCCCGTCCTCGAGTCCGTCCTCGACATGCTCGCGGGCAGGTACCCGAGCGAGGACTTCGCCGAGCTGCGGGCCCGCATCACCTGGGACCGGTTGTCCGACACCCTCACCGGCCGCCGAGGCGCCCAGCGACTCGCCGTCACCTCGGGCGGCACGATCCCCGACCGCGGGCTCTACGCCGTCTTCCTGGCCACCGGTGAGGGCCCGGGGCGGCGGGTCGGCGAGCTCGACGAGGAGATGGTCTACGAGTCGCGGGTCGGCGACCTCTTCACCCTCGGCACGAGCACCTGGCGGATCGAGGACATCACCCACGACCGCGTGCTCGTCACCCCGGCGCCCGGGCTGCCCGGCCGCCTCCCGTTCTGGAAGGGCGACTCGCTCGGCCGGCCGGCCGAGCTGGGGCGGGCGGTCGGCGAGTTCGTCCGCGAGGTCGAGGCGCTCTCCCCCGACGCCGCCCGCGAGCGGGTCATGGCGGCCGGCCTCGACGAGTGGGCCGCCGACAACCTCCTCACGTACCTGCGCGAGCAGCGCGAGGCCACCGGGCACGTCCCCGACGACCGCACCATCGTCGTCGAGCGCTTCCGCGACGAGCTCGGCGACTGGCGGATCGCGGTCCACTCCCCCTTCGGCGCCCAGGTCCATGCCCCGTGGGCGCTCGCCCTCTCGGCCCGGATGCGCGACCGGTTCGGCGTCGACGTGCAGGCGATGCACGGCGACGACGGCATCGTGCTGCGGCTGCCCGACCTCGAGTGGGACGACGTCGAGGGCCTCGACCGGCGGGGCGTCGGCCGCGAGCTCCTCGCGCTGGTCACCCTCGAGCCCGACGACGTGCGAGCCCTGGTCACCGAGGAGATCGGCGGCTCGGCCCTCTTCGCCAGCCGGTTCCGCGAGTGCGCCGCACGCGCCCTGCTCCTCCCCCGTCGTCGCCCCGACCGCCGTCAGCCGCTGTGGCAGCAGCGCCAGCGCGCCTCGCAGCTGCTCGAGGTGGCGAGCCGCTTCCCCACCTTCCCGATCGTCCTCGAGGCGGTGCGGGAGTGCGTCCAGGACGTCTTCGACGTGCCCGGCCTCGCCGAGCTGATGCGCGACGTCGCCGGGCGGAAGGTCACCGTCGTCGACGTCGAGTCCGCGACCCCGTCGCCGTTCGCCAAGTCGCTGCTCTTCGGGTACGTCGCCCAGTTCCTCTACGAGGGCGACAGCCCGCTGGCCGAGCGCCGCGCGGCCGCCCTCGCCCTCGACCCGAGCCTGCTCGCGGAGCTGCTCGGCGGCTCCGAGGGGCTGGCCCTGCGCGACCTCCTCGACGCCGAGCAGGTGGCCCGCACCGAGGCCGAGCTGCAGCGGCTCACCCCGGAGCGCGCGGTCCGCGACGCCGACGACGTCCTCGACCTGCTCCGGGTGCTCGGGCCGTTGTCGGTCGACGGCGTGGTCCGGCGCTGCCGCGAGGGCGTCACCGGCTCCGACGTGGAGTCGTGGCTCGCCGGGCTCGCGTCGGCGCGCCAGGTCATCCCGGTCCGGGTGGCCGGCGAGGACCGCTGGGCGGCCATCGAGGACGCCTCCCGGCTGCGCGACGCCCTCGGCGCCTCACTCCCGCCCGGTGTCCCGCAGGCCTTCCTCGAGCCGGTCGAGGACCCCCTCGGCGACCTCGTCGCCCGGTACGCCCGCACGCACGCACCGTTCCACGTGGCCGAGGTGGCCCGCGCCTACGGCATCGGCGTCGCCGTGGCGTCGACGGCGCTGGCGCGGCTCGTCTCCTCCGGCCGGGTCGTCGAGGGCGAGCTGCTGCCGACCGGCGGCGGGTCCACCGAGTTCTGCGACGCCGAGGTCCTCCGGATGCTCCGGCGGCGCTCCCTCGCGGCACTGCGGGCCGAGGTCGAGCCGGTCACCCCGGACGCCTTCGGCCGCTTCGTCGGCGAGTGGCAGGGCGTCGGCGGCCGGCTGCGGGGTCGCGACGGCGTGGTCCGGGTCGTCGAGCAGCTGAGCGGCGCGGTGCTCCCGGCCAGCTCGATCGAGTCCCTCGTCCTGCCGGCCCGGGTGGCCGACTACTCCCCCGCCCTCCTCGACGAGCTGATGGCCAGCGGCGAGGTCCTGTGGTGTGGGCACGGGTCGCTCCCGGGCGACGACGGCTGGGTCTCGCTCCACCTCGCCGACTCGGCGCACCTCACGCTGCCCGGCCCGGACCCCGAGCGGGTACCGGACGAGCGCGGTATCGCCCTCCTCGACGTCCTCGCCGGTGGTGGCGCGCACTTCTTCCGCTCGCTCTCCGACCAGGTCGGCAGCACCGACGACGAGGAGCTGGCCACGACCCTCTGGGACCTCGTGTGGGCGGGCCGGGTCACCGGCGACACCTTCGCGCCGGTCCGCGCCCTGCTGGCCGGCGGCCGCACGACCCACAAGCGGTCGGCGCCCGGGCCACGGCGGACCCGCTACGGCGGTCGGCGCGGGCCGCTCGGCGCGCTGGGGTCCGCACCCTCACGGCCAGCCCTCCCCGCGCGCACCGGGCCGGCCCGGGTCACCGGGCGCTGGTCGCTCCTGCCGCCGGCCGAGGACGACCCCACCCTGCGGGCGCTGGCCACCGCCGAGCTGCTCCTCGACCGGTACGGCGTCGTCACCCGCGGCGCCGTCGCCGCCGAGGAGGTCCCCGGCGGGTTCGCCGGCGTCTACCGGGTCCTCGGCAAGGCCGAGGAGAGCGGCCGGGTGCGGCGCGGCTACTTCGTCGAGGGCCTCGGCGCCTCGCAGTTCGGCACCTCCGGGGCCGTCGACCGGCTGCGGGCCGGCACCCAACCGGCCGGGGACCAGCGCCGGAGCGAGCCGACCACCGTCGTCCTCGCGGCCGCCGACCCGGCCAACCCCTACGGCGCGGCGCTGCCGTGGCCCGACCGCGCCGCCGACCCCACCGACGACGCCCCCGACGACCGGCGCCGCCGGCACCAGCCGGGACGCAAGGCCGGCGCCGTCGTCGTCCTCGTCGACGGCGTGCTCGTGCTCTACGTCGAGCGTGGTGGCAAGACCCTGCTGACCTTCGCCGACGACGCCGAGGTCCTGGCGCGGGCGGCGACCGCCCTCGCCGACGCCGTCCGCCGCGGCCACCTCGGCCGGATCACCGTCGAGAAGGCCGACGGCGGTCAGCTCCTCGGCTCGGACCACCCGGTCGTCGCCGCGCTCGAGGCGGCCGGCTTCCACCTCACTCCCCGCGGGCTGCGGATGCGGCGGTGAGGCCACGTGCCCGAGGGTGACACCGTCCACCGGACCGCCGACCGGCTGCACCGCGCCCTCGCCGGGCGCGTGGTGACCCACGCCGAGCTGCGCTGGCCGTCGGTCCCCGACGTCGACCTGCGCGGCGCCACGACCCTCGAGGTCGTGGCCCGCGGCAAGCACGTCCTGCACCGCTTCGACACCGGCTCGACGCTCCACACCCACCTGCGGATGGAGGGCCAGTGGCGGGTCGAGCACCCCGGCCCGCGCACCGAGCGGCGGCTGCGCAGCCCCGACCTGCGCGCCGCCGTCCTCACCGAGGAGTGGTCCGGCCTCGGGCTCCGGCTGGGCATGCTCGACCTCGTCCCCACCGCCCGCGAGGCCGACCTCGTCGGGCACCTCGGCCCGGACGTCCTCGGCCCGGACTGGGACCCCGAGCGCGCCCGCGACCGCCTGCTCGCCCACCCGGGCACCCTCGTCGAGGCGCTCCTCGACCAGCGCTCCCTCGCCGGCGTCGGCACGTTCTGGGCCAGCGAGCTGCTCTTCCTCGAGCGGATGCACCCGTGGGCGCCGACGGCCTCGACCGACCCCGAGCGGCTCGACCGGCTCCTCGACCGGCTGCACCGGCTGATGGCGGCGGCGGAGCGCACCGGGTGGCAGGGCAGCACGGGCATCCAGCGGGCCGGTGAGGAGGCGTACGTCCACGCCCGCTCCGGTCGGCCGTGCCGCCGGTGCGGCGACACAGTCCGGGTCGCCATGGCGGGGGTCCCGCCACGCGAGCGCACCGTCTTCTCGTGCCCGAGCTGCCAGGGCGGCCTCGCGCCGACCGACGACGGACGGCCGCAGCGTCCGCTCGGCAGCACCCCGGGGCCACGCGGCGCCTACCGCCGCCGCACCCCCTGATCCAGGTGGGGTGTCAGGCCGCGGAGGCGGAGACCTCGCCGGCGCCCAGCGCGGGACCGACGGGGAGGGTGACCGGAGCGGTCATCGTCTCGACGTGCTCGACCCGCTCGTGGACGAGGCCGAGGAGCTCGGAGAGCGACATCCCGAGACCGTCGCAGACCGACGCGAGCAGCTCGGAGGACGCCTCCTTGGTGCCGCGCTCGAGCTCGCTGAGGTAGCCGAGGGAGACGGCGGAGGACGACGCGACGTCCCGCAGCGTGCGGCCCTGGGCGGTGCGCACCTCGCGGAGCACCTCGCCCAGCTCGTGGCGGAGCAGGATCACGGCGCCTCCTCTCGAGATCTCGGCCCGTCGGTCCTGGGACCACCGTACCGCGCCGGCCCGGGGTCGGCGCGGAGGTTTCGGGTGGTCCGGGCCACGAGGTCGAGGGCGGCGTCGACGGCCGAACGCCGCACCGTGGCCCGGTCTCCGGAGAACGCGTGCTCCTCGACCGCTGTTCCCGCGGGACCGCTCACGCCGACGAAGACGGTGCCGACCGCCCGGCCGTCGGCGGGGTCGGGCCCGGCGACGCCGGTGGTCGAGACGCCGAGGTCGGCGCCGAGGACCCGGCGAGCGCCCTCGGCCAGCTGGGCGGCGACGTCGGGATCGACCGCCCCCACCCGGGCCAACAGCTCGGCGTCGACCCCGAGCACCGAGGCCTTGACGTCGGTGGCGTACGCGACGACCCCGCCGCGCACGACGGCCGACGCACCGGGCACGTCGACGAGGGTCGCGCAGACCAGCCCGCCGGTCAGCGACTCGGCGGTGGCGACGCTCAGGCCCGCTTCCGCCAGCAGGCCCACGACCTCGGCGGCCGCGGTGGTCGCCGCGGCCCGCGGGGCCGGCGGGGTGCTCACCCCGACCCCTCACCGGCCCGCCGGGCGGCCCGCTCGGCCCGCTCGGCCCGCTTGCGGACCGCACGCTCGCTCGTGCGCCGCAGCCGCAGCGCCTGGACGAGGTAGTCGACCCCGGTGACGACGGTGACGACGACCGCGGCGCCGAGGAGCGTCCACGCGAGGGCGTCCCAGAAGCCCGGGGCCGGCAGGGTCGCGCGCGGCCAGAGGAAGAAGCCGATGCCGAAGGTCTGCAGGAGCGTCTTGAGCTTCCCGCCGCGCCCGGCCGCCATCACGCCGTGCCGGATGACCCAGAACCGCATCGCGGTGATGCCCCACTCGCGGACGAGGACCACGACGGTGACCCACCACATCACCTCGCCGATGCTGGAGAGCCCGACGAGCGCCATCGTCACGAGGGCCTTGTCGGCGATCGGGTCGAGGACCTTGCCGACGTTGGTCACGAGTCCCCGGCTGCGGGCGAGGTCGCCGTCGATGCGGTCGGTGACCATCGCGAGCGCGAACACCCCGAACGCGGCCCAGCGCAGGGCCGGGGACTCGCCACCGCGGGAGAGCAGCAGCGAGCCGAAGACCGGCACGAGGGCGAGCCGGAGCACCGTGAGGTAGTTGGCGATGTTCCACGCGCTCGGGCCGGTCTCGGGCACGACGGGGCTCGCCGGGTCGATGCCCACGCGGTAGGGGTCGCTCATCCGGCCGTCGGCGAGCGGGCCCGGTCGCACCGGACGCGGAGGGTGTGGTGTGGGCTCGCTCATCGCGGCTCCACGAGCAGGTCGACCCCCTCGGCCCCGACGACGACCCCCTCGAGGAAGGTGCCGACCGCGGGGGGCACGGCCTGCGGGCCGAGCCGGACGTGGCAGACGCCGTCGACGTCGGGCCCCTGGTGGTCGGCCCGCCCGACGACCAGGCCGGGCTCGTCGTCGTCGTGCTCCTCGACGAGGACGGTGACCGCCTCGCCGACCCGCTCGAGCGCGCGCTGGGCGGTCAGCTCCTCGACGAGGGCCGAGACCCGCTCGACCCGCTCGGCGACGACCTGCTCCGGTAGGTGGCCGTCGAGCCGCTCGCCCTCGGTGCCGTCCTCGTCGGAGTAGCCGAAGACGCCGACGACGTCGAGGCGCGCCTCGGTGAGGAACCGCTCGAGCTCGGCGACGTCGGCCTCGGTCTCGCCGGGGAAGCCGACGATGACGTTGCTGCGCGCCCCGGCGAGGGGCTGGCGCTCACGGACCCCGGCGAGCAGGCCGAGGAAGGCGTCGGTGCCGCCGAAGCGGCGCATCCGCCGCAGCAGCGGAGTGGACGCGTGCTGGAAGGAGAGGTCGTACCACGGCGAGACCCCGGGCGTGGCGGCCATCGTCTCGAGCAGCCCGGGGCGCACCTCGGCCGGCTGCAGGTAGGACACCCGCACCCGCTCGACGCCGTCGACGCCGGCCAGCTCGGGCAGGAGGGACTCCAGCAGCGTGAGGTCGCCGAGGTCCTTGCCGTAGGAGGTCGAGTTCTCGCTGACGAGGAACAGCTCGCGCACGCCCTGGCCGGCGAGCCAGCGCGCCTCGGCGACGACGTCGGTGGGCCGGCGCGAGACGAACGAGCCCCGGAACATCGGGATGGCGCAGAAGGCACACCGCCGGTCGCAGCCGCTCGCGATCTTCAGGGGCGCCCACGGGGCGGAGCCGAGTCGGCTGCGCACGACGCCGGCGTCGTGGCCGGGCAGCGCGACGGCGTCCGAGGCCGCCGCGCGGTCGACCGGCGACAGCGGCAGCAGCCGTCGCCGGTCGGTGGGCACGTGTGCCTCCGGCCGCGCCCCGCCGAGGATGGCCCGCAGGTGCGAGGACATGTCGGCGTAGGAGTCGAAGCCGAGGACGGCGTCGGCGTCCGGGAGCTCCTCGGCGAGGGTGCGCCCGTACCGCTCGGCGAGGCAGCCGACGGCGACGACCGCCCGCGTGCGGCCGGTCTCCTTGAGGTCGGCGGCCTCGAGGAGGGTGTCGATCGAGTCCTTCTTCGCCTGCTCGACGAAGCCGCAGGTGTTGACCAGCGCGACGTCGGCGTCGGCGGCGTCCTCGACGAGGGTCCAGCCGTCGGCGGCGAGCCGGCCGGCGAGCTCCTCGGAGTCGACCTCGTTGCGGGTGCAGCCGAGGGTCACGAGCGCGACGCTGCCGCGGGTCGCACTGGTGGTCATGGCGCCACTCTAGTTGCGGGGTCGAACGGCCTCGGGCACCCCCGGTAGGGTCGCGCGCATGCTCGACACGACCGGGGGACGCATCCGGGCGCTGCTGCGCGACCACCCCGTCCTCGACGGGCACAACGACCTGCCCTGGGAGGCCCGCGAGCGGGCGGCCTACGACTGGTCCCGTCTGGACCTCGCCGCGGGCGGCCTGCCGACGCACACCGACCTCCCGCGCCTGCGGGCCGGCGGCGTCGGGGCGCAGTTCTGGTCGGTCTTCGTGCCCGCCGACCTCGCCGGCGAGTCCGCGGTGACCGCCACGCTCGAGCAGGTCGACGCGGTGCACCAGATGGTGGCCGCGTTCCCCGGCGACCTGGCGCTGGCGACCACCCGCGCCGAGGTCGAGGCGGCCCTGGCCGCCGGGCGGGTCGCCTCGCTGATGGGCGCCGAGGGCGGCCACAGCATCGACTCCTCGCTCGGCACCCTCCGGATGCTCTTCGCGCTCGGGGTGCGCTACCTGACCCTCACCCACAACGACAACGTGCCGTGGGCCGACTCGGCCACCGCCGAACCGGTGCTCGGCGGGCTGTCGCCCTTCGGGAGCGAGGTGGTCCGTGAGATGAACCGGCTCGGGATGCTCGTCGACCTCTCGCACGTCTCGGCCGACACGATGCGCGACGCCCTCGACGTCGCCGAGGCGCCGGTCGTCTTCTCGCACTCCTCGGCCCGCGCGGTGTGCGACCACCCGCGCAACGTGCCGGACGACGTCCTCGAGCGGCTGCCGGCCAACGGGGGGGTCTGCATGGTGACCTTCGTCCCGAAGTTCGTCTCGTCGGCCGTGCGCGAGTGGGACCTCGAGACCGCCGACGCCGCGGCCGCGGAGGGCATCTCGTCCGCGGACTTCACGGCGTACGGGGCCTTCACGGCCGCGCGCCGTCGCACCCACCCGGCGCCGCGGGCCACGGTCGAGGACGTCGTCGCGCACTGCGAGCACGTCCGCGAGGTCGCGGGCGTCGAGCACATCGGGCTCGGGGGCGACTACGACGGCGTCGACGTGCAGCCCGAGGGGCTCGACGACGTCAGCGGGTACCCGCGGCTGCTCGAGGCCCTCGCGGACCGCGGCTGGAGCGACACCGACCTGGCCGCGCTGACGAGCGGCAACGCGCTGCGGCTGCTCGGCGAGGCCGAGGAGCGCGCCGCCGCCCTGGCGGCCACCCGGGGCCCGAGCGTGGCCCGCATCGAGGACCTCGACGGGCCGCGGCCCTGAGCGCCGCTCCGGTCACTGGCGGGCGCGGATGACGGTCAGCGCGACGAGCCGCGAGATGACCATCGCGACGTAGAGCACGCCACCCAGCTGCTCGATCGTCACCACGGCCCGGGCCTGTGGCCGCACGGGACCGACGTCGGACAGCCCGACGCTCGTGAGGTTCGCGCCGGAGAAGTAGAGCAGCTCGAGGAAGGTGCGCTTGCCCGGCCCGTCGACCGAGGTGAAGGAGCTCGGCCAGAGCTCCTGGATGGCCAGGAAGAGGTAGGCGAAGGCGAAGAGGAGGACGGTGAAGGCCGCTCCGACGGCGAAGAGCTCGTCCTTGGTGACCCAGGCGTCCTCGAACATGTAGGAGATGAGCGCGTACGCGGTGTAGAAGTAGAAGACCGCGAGCACCGCGTGCGCGAGGAGGATGACGTTCCCGGTCTCGTCGACGAGGCTCCAGACCTCGAGGACCGCCGCGGGGGCCGCGAGGGTGGCCGAGAGCCAGGTGAGGGCCGGCGTGCTGCGCACCGTGAAGACGGCGGTGACCACCGCGGCCAGGCTGAGCAGGGAGATGACCGAGCGTCCGCCCCGGGTGTCCTGGAGGAAGGGCAGCAGGAGGATGACGAGCACCTGCACCATGAGCAGGAAGGCCGAGGGCTGCTTGCGGAGGGTGGCCCGCCACCGCCGCCAGGTCGACGGCGGTGCGTCGCGCGCGTCCTCCCACGTCGAGCTCATGGCCGACACGGTAGCCGGGGGTGGTCGAGGATGCCGTCAGGCGGGGCGCACTGCGGGCGTCTCGCGTCAGCGGCGGCCGGTCAGCTCCCAGGCGTCCTCGCCGGAGCCGTCGTCCTCGTCGCCGTACTCCACGGCCACCGGGTAGCGGTCGAGGTCGGCCGCGACGGCGTCGCCGCCGTAGGCCACGACCGGGACCTCGGCGGTGTCGCCGTCCCGGACGGCGCCGGCCTGCTCGAGTGCGTGCGCGTCCCCGTCCATCGCCTCGCCGTCGAAGGGCTCGTCGGCGTCGGGGACGTCCTCGCCGCGCAGCAGCGCGAGGGTCGTCGGCAGGTCGTCCGGCTTGACGAGGACGTCGCGGGCCTTCGACCCCTCGGACGGGCCGACGACCCCACGCGACTCGAGGAGGTCCATCAGCCGGCCGGCCTTGGCGAAGCCGACCCGCAGCTTGCGCTGGAGCATCGAGGTCGAGCCGAACTGGGTGGTCACGACCAGCTCGGTGGCCTGGAGCAGGAGGTCGAGGTCGTCGCCGATGTCGTCGTCGACCTGCTTCTTGGGCGCCACGACGACGACGTCCTCGCGGTAGGCCGGCTTGAGCTGTGCGGTCACGTGGGTGACGACGGCGTGGATCTCGGACTCGGTGACCCACGCGCCCTGGACGCGCATCGGCTTGCTCGCTCCCATCGGGAGGAACAGGGCGTCACCCTGGCCGATGAGCTTCTCGGCGCCGGGCTGGTCGAGCACGACCCGGCTGTCGGCGAGCGAGGAGGTCGCGAAGGCCATCCGCGAGGGGACGTTGGCCTTGATGAGCCCGGTGACGACGTCGACCGAGGGACGCTGGGTCGCGAGGACCAGGTGGATGCCGGCGGCCCGCGCGAGCTGGGTGATCCGGACGATCGACTCCTCGACGTCGCGGGGCGCGACCATCATGAGGTCGGCGAGCTCGTCGACGATGACGAGGAGGTACGGGTAGGGCGTGAGGACCCGCTCCGAGCCCGGCAGCGGCTTGACCTTGCCCGTGCGCACCGCCTTGTTGAAGTCGTCGACGTGCTTGAAGCCGAACTGGGCGAGGTCGTCGTAGCGGGTGTCCATCTCCCGCACGACCCACTGGAGGGCCTCGGCGGCCTTCTTCGGGTTGGTGATGATCGGGGTGATGAGGTGCGGGATGCCCTCGTACGCGGTCAGCTCGACCCGCTTGGGGTCGACGAGGACCATCCGCACCTCGTCCGGCGTCGAGCGCATGAGGATCGAGGTGATCATCGAGTTGACGAAGCTCGACTTGCCGGCGCCGGTGGCGCCCGCGACGAGCAGGTGCGGCATCTTCGCGAGGTTGGCGATGACGTAGCCGCCCTCGACGTCCTTGCCCACGCCCATGACCATCGGGTGCTCGCTGCCGCGCGCGACCTGGCTGCGCAGGACGTCGCCGAGGCTGACCTTCTCGCGGTCGGTGTTGGGGATCTCGATGCCGATCGCCGACTTGCCGGGGATCGGGCTGAGGATGCGCACGTCGGCGGACGCGACGGCGTAGGCGATGTTCTTCGAGAGCGCCGTGACCCGCTCGACCTTGATGCCCGGGCCGAGCTCCACCTCGTAGCGGGTGACCGTCGGGCCGCGGGTGAAGCCGGTGACCTGGGCGTCGATCTCGAACTGGTCGAGGACCGTGGTCAGGGCCTCGACGACCCGGTCGTTGGCCGCGCTGCGCGCCTTGTGCGGACTGCCCGGCTCGAGGATCCCCGAGTCCGGGAGGGTGTAGGTGACGTCGCCGGCCAGCGAGAGCTGCTCGACGCGCTGGGGCAGCTGCGAGGTCGGCGGCGCCTCGAGGGAGGACGTCGCGGCCGCCTGGGCCGGGGCGAGGCCCGCGGCCCCGGCCGGACCGGTCGGGGCGGTCGCGGCGGGAGCCTCCGGCGCGGCGGGGCGCTTCTGGCCCGGACGCAGGCGCTTGCCCGTGCGCGGGTCGACCGCGGCCGCCTGCTCGAAGGCCTCGTCGCCGTGCAGCGGCCCGTCGGCCTCCGCACGCGCCCGGGCCCGCGAGCGGCGGGTCGTGGGCTTCGGCTCCTCGGCGGCCGGCTGCGGGGTGTGGCCGGTGAGGCGGTCGACGAGCTCGCGCAGCCGCTCGGGCACCTGGTGCAGCGGTGTGGCGGTGAGGACGAGGACCCCGAACAGCCCGAGGAGGAGCAGCAGCGGGACCGTGCCGTAGACCGACACGGCCGCCTGGAGCGGGCTGGAGGCGAGGAAGCCGATGATGCCGCCGGCGGCCCGCATCCCGTCGGCGCCCTCGGGTGGGGTCGGGACGTCGTTCGCGACGTGGACCAGCCCGCACGCGGCGAAGGCCAGCGCGGTGGTCCCCACGGCCATCCGGGAGGTGGCGGCCTCGTCGGTCGGGGCGCGCAGCACCCGGACGCCGAAGGCGAGGAGGACGAGCGGCACCGCGTAGCCCACCTTGCCGAACGTGCCGGCGACGACGGCGTGGACCACCACACCGACCCCACCGGGCATCCCCCACCACTCGCGGGCGGCAACGACGACGGCCAGGGCGACGAGCAGCAGGCCGAGCCCGTCACGGCGGTGCTCGGGTTCCAGGTCGCGGCCGGTGTCGCCGACCTTGCGGGCCACCGCGCCGGTGGCGTGCGCCAGCCCCATCCACGTCGTCTGGGCGGCCCGCAGCGGCAGCGGCAGTCCGCCCGAGCGCGGTGCGCGGCGGGTCGAGCGGGGCCGGGCCGTTCCCTTGCGGGTGGCCGGCCGGCGCGCGCTGCCGCTGCGGGCGCGGGAGGTGGAGGACGTGCGTGTCGCCATGCGTCGCAGGCTACGCTAGAGTCACATCCGACTCACGTGTCACACGCGGCACGTCGCGGTCGGATCCTGCGCCGGGGAACCGCGGGCCACGCACACAAGTGCGGCGTCCCGCCCGACCCCTGTCATCGAGCGGGACGCCGCACCCGTCGCCCCCGAGACGGCGGGCGACTCCGGTGGTGCCGTGGCCGGCCGGACCCGCCGGAGCGGGTCGTGGCGCGGAGCGGGCCTCCGGGCGTCCTGGGCGCCGAGCCGACCGGGTGGCTTCCGTTCCGACCGGTTGGCGTGGCGCTGACTGGAACTTTACGAACTCTTTACTGTTTTCGCTAGGGGTTCGGCGAAGTTTCCGGAAACCGGCCGAACGGTTGATCCGTGCAGGTCAGCAGGTGTTCCGAAGGGCGCCGGAGGTCACACCGCGCCGCCCGGCCGCGACGGCGGCCGTGGTCGGGTGCGGCATGCGTTCCATCCCTTCGGGACGACCACTCCGAAGAGCGGCTCCTTGAACTGTACTGACCAGTACTTTACGATCTCTTTACTTTTTTGCGGGGAGTTCTTGGGGTTGTGTCGCCACAGCTGGCCGAACGGATGACCCCTGCGGGACGGCCCACGGATCCGTCGAACACGCCACGACCCGCACCCCCGGACGAGGGTGCGGGTCGTCGACGTCGGGCGGTCAGGCCTCGATGACGGTGGGGATGATCATCGGGCGACGCTTGATCTTGCGGCCCACCCAGGGGCCGATGGTGCGGCGCACGACCTGCTGCAGCTGGTGGGAGTCGGTGACGCCCTGCGCGGTGGCCTCGTCGAGGGCCTGCTCGATGCGCGGGCGGATCTCGTCGAAGACGACGTCGTCCTCGACGAAGCCGCGCGCGGTGATCTCGGGTCCGGCGACGACCTTGCCGCTCATCGAGTCGACGACGACGACGACCGAGATGAAGCCCTCGTCGCGCAGGATGCGCCGGTCCTTGAGGAGGGTCTCGTCGGCCTCCCCCACCGACGAGCCGTCGACGTAGACGTACCCGCACCGCACCGCGCCCGCCACGGACACCCGCCCGTCGACGAGGTCGACGACGACGCCGTCCTCGACGACCGCGACGTTGCGCCGCGGGATGCCGGTGGCCACGGCGAGGTCGGCGTTGGCCACGAGGTGGCGCCATTCCCCGTGCACCGGCATGACGTTGCGGGGCTTGACGATGTTGTAGCAGTACAGGAGCTCACCGGCGCTCGCGTGCCCCGACACGTGCACCTTGGCGTTGCCCTTGTGCACGACCTGCGCGCCGAGCCGCATGAGCCCGTTGATCACCCGGTAGACGGCGTTCTCGTTGCCCGGGATGAGCGAGGACGCGAGGAGGACGGTGTCGCCCTCGCCCACCTCGATCCGGTGGTCGCGGTTGGCCATCCGGGAGAGGGCGGCCATCGGCTCGCCCTGGCTGCCGGTGCAGATGAGGACGATCTTGTGGTCTGGGAGGTCGTCGAGCGTCTTGACGTCGACGAGCACGCCGTCGGGGACGTGCAGGTAGCCGAGGTCGGCCGCGATGCCCATGTTCCGCACCATCGACCGACCGATCATCGCGACCTTGCGTCCGGACTTCTGGGCGGCGTCGAGGACCTGCTGGACCCGGTGGACGTGCGAGGAGAAGCAGGCGACGATGATCCGCCGCTCGGCGTGCCGGAAGACCTTGTCGATGGCCGGCGCGATCTCGCGCTCGGGCGTCGTGAACCCCGGAACCTCCGCGTTCGTGCTGTCGGTGAGGAAGAGGTCGACCCCCTCCTCGCCCAGCCGGGCGAAGGCGCGCAGGTCGGTGAGCCGCCCGTCGAGCGGCAGCTGGTCCATCTTGAAGTCGCCGGTGTGCAGGAGCGTGCCGCCGGGAGTGCGGACGCAGACCGCGAGGGCGTCGGGGATGGAGTGGTTGACCGCGACGAACTCGCAGTCGAAGACCCCGAACCGCTCGCGCTGCCCCTCTGCCACCCCGAGCGTGAACGGGGTGATCCGGTGCTCGCGCAGCTTGGCCTCGATGAGGGCCAGGGTCAGCTGCGAGCCGACGACGGGGATGTCGGGCTTGAGCCGCAGGAGGTACGGCACCGCGCCGATGTGGTCCTCGTGACCGTGGGTGAGCACGATCGCCTGCACGTCCTCGAGCCGGTCCTCGATGGCCGAGAAGTCCGGGAGGATGAGGTCGATGCCGGGGTGGTGGTCGTCCGGGAACAGCACACCGCAGTCGATGACGAGCAGCTGGCCGTCGTGCTCGAGGACGGTCATGTTGCGACCGACCTCGCCGAGGCCGCCGAGCGGGATGACCCGGACGCCGCCGGGCGCCAGCGGTGCGGGGAGGTCGAGGTCGGGGTGGGGGTGACTCATGAGTCCTTCGGGGTGGGGAGGGTGGCGAGCGCCGTCCGGAGCGCCTCGAGGTGCTCCGGCGGGGACTCGACGAGGGGCAACCGCACGGCGGCGGAGTCGAGGACGCCGAGCTCGACGAGCGCGGCCTTGGCCATGATCGCGCCCTGTGAGGGCGACATGATCGCGTCGACGACGGGGACGAGCCCGCGGTGGAGGCGGCGGGCCTCGGCGAGGTCGCCGCGGTCGACGGCCTCGAGCATGGCGCGGTACTGGGCACCGGCGACGTGTCCCACGACGGACACCACGCCGGTCGCCCCGATCGCGAGGAGGGGCAGGTTGAGGGCGTCCTCGCCGCTGAACCAGAGCAGGTCGGTCGCGGCCATCGCCCGGGTCGAGGCCGCGAGGTCGCCCTTGGCGTCCTTGACGGCGAGGATCCGCGGGTGCTCGGCGAGGGCGAGCAGGGCGTCGTGCGAGAACGGGATGCCGGTGCGACCGGGGATGTCGTAGAGCATCACCGGCAGGTCGGTGGCGTCGGCGACGGCCCGGCAGTGGGCGACGAGCCCGGCCTGGGTCGGCTTGTTGTAGTAGGGCGAGACGACGAGCAGGGCGTGGGCCCCCGCCGCCGCCGCCCGCTCGGCCATGTGGACGGCGTGGGCGGTGTCGTTCGAGCCCACCCCGGCGACCACGCGGGCGCGCTCGCCCGCGACGCCGGTGACGAGGCGGACCATCGCGATGCTCTCGTCGTCGGTGAGCGTCGGGGCCTCGCCGGTCGTCCCGTTGACGACGAGGCCGTCGTGCCCGGTGCCGAGCAGGTGCTCGACGACCTTCTCGGTGCCCGCCTCGTCGAGCGCACCGCCGGGGGCCATCGGGGTGACCATCGCGGTGAGGACGCGGCCGAACGGGGAGGAGCTCATGCGGTCCAGCGTAGTGCGCGCGCCCACCCCCGGGTCGCCGCCACCCGCCGGGGAGTCCTCCCCGCACGCCCCGGTTGCCGGGGCCCGACCCCGGGTCTAGCGTCGCCGACGGGCGCCACCGGCGTCCCGGCCGTCCGGGGGGATCCGTCGCGGCCGTCACGTGCGGCCACGGCCGCAGGAGGGGGAAGCACCCATGATCACGCGCCTGGCGGCCACGGCCGCCGCCGTCCTCGGACTCGCGCTCGGCCTCGTGGCCACCGCGCCGGCGGCCAACGCGGCCGCCCGCAACGGCTCGTGCGAGTCCGGCGAGTTCTGCCTGTACTACAACAGCGGGGCCACGGGTTCGCTCGTCGACCTCGTGCACAGCCAGCGCGACTACGGCACCGGACCCGGCTGCATCACGTTCGTCTCCGCCGGCAACGGCCGCGGCCAGTGCGTCAAGAACAACACCGCGGCGGTGTGGAACCGCACCGGCAAGCAGGTGTACGTCTTCTACAACAGCGACTTCGGCGGCGTCCACGACATCATCCCGGCGGGCGCGAAGGTCGACCTCAACGCCAACGTCAAGAACGACAACGCCTCGCAGATCATCGGCGACGCCTCGCTGCGGTTCCCGCTCAACGTCAGCCAGGCGACGGTCAAGAACCAGTCGCCGCTCACGTGGTGCTGGAACAGCAGGACCAACTGCCACCACGACTACAACGCCGCCGACATCTTCGCCCCCACCGGCACCGCCGTCGTCTCGCCGGTCGCCGGCACCGTCATGACCGTCCGTCCGGGCTCGGAGACCGCCGGCGCGACGGCCACGGTCAAGGACGCCTTCGGCCGGCTGTGGTTCTTCCAGCACATGGACAACGACCCGGGGCCGGTGGTGCACGTCGGCCAGCACCTGACCAAGGGTGACCGGGTCGGCACGGTCGGCACCCGCGCGCACGCGATGGGCACCCAGCCCCACCTGCACCTCGACATGCGCGTCGGCGTCGACGAGCGGGTCAGCTGCACCGGTGCCGCCTGCGCCGGGTACGGCTTCGTCAACAACCAGCCGCTGCTGCGGACCGCGTTCCTCCGACGCCCGTGAGCCGCTCCGGGGCCGGGTGGTGCGCACCGCGCCCGCCCGGCCCCGGGCGCCTCCGGCGGGGTCGGCCCGCCCGGGCCTAGGCTGGACCCGTGCGCCAGTACCTCGACCTCCTCGACCACGTGATGACCCAGGGCGTGGAGAAGTCGGACCGCACGGGCACCGGCACCCGCAGCGTCTTCGGGTACCAGATGCGCTTCGACCTCACCGCCGGCTTCCCCGTCCTCACGACCAAGCGCCTCCACCTGCGCTCGATCATCGGCGAGCTGCTGTGGTTCCTCCGCGGCGACACCAACGTCCGGTGGCTGCAGGAGCGCGGCATCACGATCTGGGACGAGTGGGCGGACGAGCACGGCGACCTCGGCCCGGTCTACGGCCACCAGTGGCGCTCCTGGCCGACCCCGGACGGGCGCACCGTCGACCAGGTCGCCCGGGTCGTCGAGTCGATCCGCGCCAACCCGGACTCGCGCCGACACATCGTCTCCGCGTGGAACGTCGCCGACGTCGACGACATGGCCCTGCCGCCCTGCCACACGATGTTCCAGTTCTACGTGCGCCCGGCGGCCGACGGGGGTGCGGCCTTCCTCGACTGCCAGCTCTACCAGCGCAGCGCCGACGTCTTCCTCGGGGTGCCCTTCAACATCGCGAGCTACGCCCTGCTGACCATGATGGTCGCCCAGCAGACCGGGCTGCGGGCCGGCGAGTTCGTCCACACCCTCGGCGACGCGCACCTCTACCTCAACCACCTCGAGCAGGCGGCGCTCCAGCTGACCCGCGAGCCCCTCCCCCTGCCGACCATGGTCATCACCCCCCGCGCCTCGGTCGACGCCTACGAGCTCGAGGACTTCGAGCTCGTCGGGTACGAGGCGCACCCCTCCATCAAGGCCCCGATCGCCGTATGACCCGGGTCTCGCTCATCGCCGCGGTCGCCCGCAACGGCGTCATCGGGACCGGTTCCGCGATGCCGTGGCACCTGCCGGCCGACTTCGCGTTCTTCAAGCGCACGACGATGGGCCACCCACTCGTCATGGGACGTCGCACGTTCGACTCGATCGGGCGGGTGCTGCCGGGACGGCGCACCATCGTCATCACCCGCCGGCCCGACTGGACGCACGCCGGTGTCGAGGTCGCGCACTCGCTCGTCGAGGCGCTGGCGCTCGCCGGACCGGCCGACGAGGTGTTCGTCGCCGGTGGGGGCGAGGTCTACGCCGAGGCGATGCCGTACGCGCACCGGCTGCTCGTCACCGAGGTCGACCGGGAGCCGGAGGGCGACGTGCACTTCCCGGCCATCGACCCGCACGCGTGGCACGAGACGGGTCGCGAGCCCGGCGACGGCTGCGCCTGGGTCACCTACGAACGGCGCTGAGGGTCAGGGCAGCTGGCCGACCGCGATGGCCGGCTCGACGAGGCTGCCGAGCCAGACCCGACCCTCGTGCTCGCGCACGCCGGTCGCGACGTGCCAGCGGGTCGCGTCGAAGTCGAGGTCGTGGACGACGCGCGCCTCGTCGTCGAGGGCCAGGACGCGCGCGGTGCGCCGCGGTGCCGGCTTGACCCGCTCGGGCAGCCGCCGCACGACGGCCCGCACCTGGCGCGGGCTGCGCTGGAGGAGGGCGAGGACGGGGTCGGTCGGCGACGCGACGGTGACCCACACGAGGCCGTCGGAGCCGAGCGCGATGTTGTCCGGGTGGCCGGGCAGGTCCTCCACCCACGTCGTCGGCTCGCCCGGACCGTCGCCGCGCAGCGGGACCCGCCGGATGCGGCAGGTCGCCGTCTCGGCGACGAGCACGCCGCGCTCCCCCGGCAGCAGGGCGACGCCGTTGGCGAAGGCCAGGCCGTCGAGGACCGTCGTCACCGTGCCGTCGGGGGCGCGCCGGAGCAGCCGCCCGGTGCACGTGTGCTCGACGAGGTCGTTCTTCCAGTCCTCGACCTGCCAGCGCCGGCTGGAGTCGGTGAACCAGATCGTGCCGTCGGCCTGGACCGCGGCGTTGTTGACGAAGAGCAGGCGCTCCCCGTCGACGTCGGTGACGAGCGTCTCGGACTCGCCGGTCGAGGTGTCGAGGGCGAGCAGGCCGCGGTGCGCGTCGCAGACGAGGAGACGTCCGTCCGGGAGCCACTCCAGCCCGAGCGGGCGGCCCCCGGTGGCGGCGACCGTCCTCACGCTCCCGTCGGCGGGGTCGTGCACGTGCACCGCGCCGTCGGCCGTGCCGGTCCACACCCGCCCGTCCGGCCCCACGAGCACGTCCTCGGCCCCCGGGCCCGGGACGGGGACGACGGTGAGCGGCAACGTCATGACCGGAGCGTAGGGGCTGCCGCCCGGGACGGCACCCCGGCGCCGGCGCACGCCTCGGTAGGGTCGGGGGATGCCCGTCCACGCCTCCCGCACCGACGACGTCGCCGTCGTGACGATCGACCGGCCGCACCGGCGGGGCGCCCTCGACCTCGAGGCGCTCGAGCAGCTCCACGCGGCGGTGGCCGAGTCGGTCGCCACCGGGGCCCGGGCGCTCGTGCTCACGGGCAGCGAGGGCCACTTCTGCTCCGGGGCCGACCTCACCGAGCTCGAGGACGTCTCGTTCACCCAGCGGCTCGCCGAGGTGCTCACCCACCTCGCCGGCCTGCCGGTGCTGACCGTGGCCGCGGTCGAGGGCTCGTGCATGGGCCTCGGGATGCAGCTCGCACTCGCCTGCGACGTGCGGGTCGTCGCCGACTCCGCGCGCTTCGCCGTCCCGGTCGCGCGGCTCGGTCTCATGGTCGACCACTGGACCATCGACCGGCTCGCCCGGTTCTGGGGCGAGGGAGCGGCCCGGCACCTGGTCCTCACCGCCGCCGTGCTCGACGCCGACGACGCCTGGCGGCTCGGCTTCGCCCAGCGCCGGGGTGGCCTCGAGGACGCCGTCGCGCTGGCGACCGCCGCCACCCGGCTGGCACCGCTGGCCCAGGCCGGCTCCAAGATCGGCTTCGACGCCCACCACGACGACGCGGCCGGGGTGGCCCGCTACGAGGCCGCCTTCGCCCGGGCCTGGTCGAGCGAGGACCTGCGCGAGGGCCGCGCCGCCTTCACCGAACGGCGCGAGCCGGCGTTCCGGGGGCACTGATGGCCGGCCACGAGCACCCGCACGCGCACGGCGACGCGCACGACCACCAGCACGGGCCGGGACCGGTCGCCGACGCGAGCGTGCGCCGTGCCCGGCCCAACGACGCGCCGGCGGTCGGCCGCGTCCAGGCCGAGGTCTTCCGCGCGACGTACGCCGGCCGGCTGCCGCAGGAGGTCCTCGCCCTCTTCGAGCCGGACGCCTTCGCCCGTGCGTGGCGCGAGGGACTGACCCGCCCGCCCGAGGGCGTGCACCGGCTGCTCGTCGCGTGCGCCGGCGAGCAGGTCGTGGGCGCCGTCGCGCTCGGCCCGTCCCAGGACCCCGACGCCGAGGGCGGCTGGGGCGAGGTGACCCTCCTCGCGGTCCACCCGGACGCCCGGCGCCAGGGCCACGGCTCACGGCTGGTCAACGCCGCCGTCGACGTGCTCCGCGAGGCCGGCGCCGACACGGTCACCGCGTGGCTGCCCGCCGACGACGAGGCCACCCGCGGCTTCCTCGCGGACTCGGGGCTCGGGCCGGACGGCGCCTACCGCGACCGGGTCGTCTCGCCCGAGGGCGAGACGCTGCGCGAGGTCCGGGTGCTCGCCCGGCTCGACGACCCCGACCGGCCGTGACCGACGCCGCGCCGGGGGCGGGTGCCGGCCTGCCCGACGCCCGACGGCGCGAGGTGCGCCGGCAGGCACTCTCGGTCGGCGGCGCGACCGGCCTCTACGGCGTCTCCTTCGGCGCGCTGTCCGTGGCGTCCGGGCTCGACGTCTGGCAGACCCAGGCGCTCTCGCTGCTGCTCTTCAGCGGGGGCTCGCAGTTCGCCGTCGTCGGGGTCCTCGGGGCCGGCGGGAGCGGTGCGGCGGCCGTCGCCACCTCGACCCTGCTCGGCGTGCGCAACGGCCTCTACGCCCTCCAGACCTCGCGTTTCCTCGGCGTCTCCGGCCTGCGCCGGCTGGCCGCGGCCCAGGTGACCATCGACGAGTCGACCGCCGTCGGCGTCGGCCAGCCGGAGCCCCCGGCGCAGCGGCTCGGGTTCTGGCTCACCGGGATCGCCGTCTTCGTGGGCTGGAACCTCATGACCCTCGTCGGCGCGCTCGTCGGCAACGCGCTGGGCGACCCGCGCACCTACGGGCTCGACGCCGCAGCGGCCGCGGCCTTCGCCGCGCTGCTCTGGCCCCGGCTGCGCAGCGGGGACGCCGCGGCGACCGCCGTGCTCGCCGTCTTCGTCGCCCTCGTGACCAGCCCCGTCCTGCCACCCGGGGTGCCGGTCATCCTCGCGGTGCTCGCGGCCGTCGCGGTCGGCCTGCGGCACACCGGCCGCCACGAGTCATCGCCCACCGCGCGACCCGGTGAGCTCGACGGGTCGGACCCCCTGCCGTGACGACGTGGACGACGGTGCTGATCGCCTGCGCGGCCGCCTACGCCCTCAAGCTCGCGGGGTACCTCGTGCCCGCGACGTGGGTCGAGGGACCGCGCCGCTCGCGGGTCATCGCCCTCCTGCCCGTCTCGCTGCTCGCCGCGCTCGTCGCCGTGCAGACGGTCGTCGGCGACGGCGGCACGCTGGTGCTCGACGCCCGGGCCGCCGCGCTGCTCGTCGCCGTCGGGCTGCTCCTCCTACGGGCGAACTTCCTCGTCGTCGTCGCCGGGGCCGCCCTCACGGCCGCGGTGCTCCGTGCCGTCGGCTGGTCCTGAGCGCAGCGCCGACCCGTACCGGTCGAGGACGACGTCGACGACCCGGGCGTCCGGCAGCAGGGGCGCCGTGACGACGTCGGCGCCGCTGGCGTCGAGCCGCCGCTGGAAGAACCCCGGCGCGAGCAGGTAGGAGACCACCGCCGTCAGCCGCTCCCCGTCGGTCGCGGCGAGTGCGTCGGCCACGGACGGCGATGGTCCCGCGGCGTAGCCCAGCCGCACCGGCGCACCCCAGCGCGCGGCGAGCCGCCGGGCGGTCTCCTGCGAGTCCGCCTGCGCCCGGTCGTCGCTCGATCCGGCCGGGGCGAGGACGATGTCGGCGTCACGAGGCACGCCGGCAGCCTCCATCCGAGCCAGGAGGAGGTCGACGAGGCGGTCGTCCGGCCCCAGGGCGGGGGTGACGACGACGTCCAGGCGGTCGGCGACGGCGGCCGCGAGGTCGACCCGCACGTGGTACCCGGCGGCGAGCAGCAGCGGGACGACGACGCCGGAACGGCCGTCCCGGCGGCGCGGCAGGCTCGCGACGACCGCGCCCACCGCCGGGCCGTGGACGTCGACGTAGGCCTCCCGGACCTCGACTCCGGGCAGCCGGGCGGCCACCGCGGCGACCGCGTCCGCGACGACCGCCCGGCCGGCGGGGTCTCGGGTGCCGTGGCCGCAGACGACGAGGGCGGGCTCAGCCATCGTCGGTCGAGGGGCCCGGGGGCGTGGCGCACACGGGGTCGTCGAGGAACCCCTCGGCCGCCACCCGCCCGACGACGACGACGGCGGGGGGGCGGACGCCCGCGGCGGCGAACACCTCGGCCGCGGTGGCGACGGTGGCGCGGGTGACCCGCTCGTGCGCGGTCGAGCCCTTCTCGACGGCGGCGACGGGCAGGTCGGCCGCGACGCCGTGCTCGAGCGCCGCCGCGCAGATGCGAGGCATCGCCGACACGGCCATGAGGAGGACGACGGTCGCGCCGCCGGCGAGCGCGCCGAGCATCGCCGGGTCGGCGCCGGCGTGGCCGGAGGTGACGAGCACGGAGGTCGCGACACCGCGCTGGGTGACCGGGATGCCGGCGAGCGCGGGGACCGAGAAGGCGGAGGTGACCCCCGGGACGACGTCGACCTCGACACCCGCCGCCCGGCAGGCGTGCACCTCCTCGCCACCCCGGCCGAAGACGTACGGGTCGCCGCCCTTGAACCGGACGACCGTGCGCCCGGCCCGGGCGTGCTCGACGAGGAGCCGGTTGATCTCGGCCTGCGGCACGGGGTGGTTGGTCGGGCTCTTGCCGACGTTGACCACCTCGACGTCGTCCGGCAGCTGCTCGAGGAGCCACGTCGCGCCGAGCCGGTCGGTGACGACGACGTCGGCGGTCGCGAGCGCCTCGAGGCCGGCGGTCGTCACGAGACCCGCCGCCCCGGGACCGCTGCCGACGAGGACCACCCGTCCCGCTCCCGCGCGGCGCCGGCGCAGGTCGACCTGGCCGGACTCGAGGAACCGGCCGAGGGCGTCGCGCACCGCCGCGGCCCGTCGCGGGTCGGGAGCCCCCGTCCCCACGACCCCGATCCGCAGGTCGCCGTGCGTGCTCGACGCCGCCACCCGGGCCGAGCCCGCTGCGCCGTCGGAGGCGTCGACGCAGAAGGTGCGGCGCTCCTCGCACCACGCGACGACCCGGGCGTTGGCCTCGAGGTCGGAGGTGGCCGCCACCACGAGCCAGGCGCCGTCGACGTCGCGCTCCTCGACGGGGCGCTCGAGCAGCTCGACGTCGCCGTGCGAGGCGATGCGCCGGGCGTCGTCGGAGGGGGCGGGGTCGACGAGGACCACGCGGGCGCCGTCCTCGACGAACCGCCGCACCCGCCGGACACCGACCGTCCCGGCCCCGACGACGACGACGCGGCGCCCGGTGAGCTCGAGACCGACGAGCGTGGTCACCCGAGGCCGAGGTAGTGCTCGAGGCCGACGGTGAGCCCGGGGCGCGAGCCGACCTCGCGGACCGCCGCGAGGACGCCGGTCATGAAGGACGCGCGGTCGAAGGAGTCGTGCCGGAGGGTGAGCATCTCGCCCGGACCGCCGAGGAGGACCTCCTGGTGCGCGACGAGGCCGCGCAGCCGCACCGAGTGCACCGGGACGCCGTGCACGCGGGCCCCGCGGGCGCCGTCGGGGTCGTGCGTCGTGGCGTCCGGGACGGGGTCGCAGCCGGCGGCGTCGCGGGCGGCGCCGACCAGCTCGGCGGTGCGGGCCGCGGTGCCGGACGGGGCGTCGACCTTGTCCGGGTGGTGCAGCTCGACGACCTCGACCGACTCGAAGAACGGGGCGGCCCGGCGGGCGAAGTCCATGAGGAGGACGGCGCCGACGGCGAAGTTGGGGGCGACGAGCACGCCGACTCCGGGCGCCTGCGCCAGCTGCCCGCGCAGCGTGTCGAGTCCTTCGTCGGTCCACCCGGTCGTGCCGACGACGACGTGGACCCCCTGCGCGACGCAGTGGGCCACGTTGGCCGGCGAGGCGTCGGGCACCGAGAACTCGACGGCGACGTCGGCCCCGGAGAGGTCGCCGAGGTCGTCGCCGGCGTCGAAGCACCCGACGAGCTCGAGGTCGTCGGCCGCCTCGACCGCGGCGCAGACCGCCCGCCCCATCCGGCCCGCGGCCCCGACGACGGCGACCTTCGTCCCACTCATGGCGGCCACTGTAGCCAGCCCGCGGCGGCCGGCCGCAGGTCAGTCCGTGGCGTGCCCCGGGGCCGAGCGGCCCTGGAGGGCGAGGACCACCGCACCCGCGGCGGGCACGGCGAGGATGAACGCGACGCCCACGGCCGCGTCCGCCGCGTCGCCCTGGACGACCCCGAGCAGGCCGCCGAGCGCGAGGACGAGCACTGCGACCCAGCCGAGGACGACGGCCCCGCGCAGCACGCCGCGAGCCGACCGGTCGGCGAGCTGCATCCCGCTGCCGAGGGCGACGAGCAGGGCGGCGAGGACCCCGAGCAGCGCCCCGGCCTGCCACGACCCCAGCGTGGCCCCGGAGGCGTCCGGGGCCACCGCCTCCGGCGCCATCGTCGTCAGGAGGACCCCGACGACGACGAGCAGCGCCGCGGCGACCAGCCGCAGCACCGCCCGCCCGGAGTCCGTCACAGGACCGCCCCGCTCGGCCACGCCCCGTCGGGGAAGCCGTTGTTGTCGTTCATCTTCTGGGTCAGGGTGTTCTTCGCCGACGTGCAGTCGCTCTTGAGCAGCTCGCCGCCCGTGTAGAACGCCCCGACGGCCACGAGGGCGGCGCCGGCGGCGATGAAGATGCCCGCGGGGATGCCGAAGATCGTCGCCGAGGAGGCGAGCGCCGAGATGATGCCGACGACGAGCGCCCCGAGTGCGGTGATGAGGCCCATGTAGAACTTCGTCAGGCCGCCGCGCACGGTGTCGAGCGCCGTGCTGATGGTCGTGACGTACGTCGTGACCACCTTCTCCAGCGCCGTCTGGTGCAGCTTGGCCCGGCCGGCGTAGGCGTCGGCGGCGTCACCCTCCCAGGTGTCGTCGGCGCGCAGCACGGCCGAGGCGTCGACGGCGTCCTTCTTCGCGCTGACCGGACCGGCGACCTGCGAGGACCAGGCGTTCGCCGAGGTGCTCAGCTGGTCGCGGTCGCCCATGTTCGTCGTGATGTAGGTCAGCCGGTCCCAGAAGTCGTTGAACTTCCCGACGAGGTAGTCCCAGGCGTCGCGGACCTTGTCCGCGAGCCAGCCGAGTCCCCACGGGATCCAGCCGAGGAAGTCGTTGACCACGCCGAGGAGCGAGTCGAGCTTGTCCTTGATCCGCTGGATCAGGTCCTCGATGCGCTGGATGAGCTCGTCCATGTCCGTCTCCCTCTCAGTCCGTCGTGGGGGCCCACGCGGAGCGCAGCCGGTCCACGGCCGCGGCGTCGGAGCCCTCGTAGGTGGTCTTGACCTTGCGCAGGCCGGTGGCGATGGTGCCGGTCTCGGTGGACCCGCCGTCGAGCAGGTCGTGCACCTTGCTGCGGTAGGACTCGTACGTCGTGTCGAGCCCCACGACGCCGGCCGCCCACGAGAGGCTGGTGATGCTCAGCGTCTGGACGGCGGCCGTCAGGGACGCGGTGCTCAGCGTCTGCGACACCTCGTCCCAGACCGCGGCGTCGTCGCCGAGGGCCTGCAGTGCCGCCTTGAGTGTGGTCATCGTCGGTCTCCTCCGTCGTGCTCAGCGGGCCCGGAGCCGGTCGGCGAGGGCGAGGGGGTCGGTCGAGAGCCGGTGCAGCTCACCGAAGACCGAGCGGTCGAGGACCTGCTCGACCCCGTGCTCGGCGACCTTGGCCAGCGCGTCGGCGTAGGCCTCCATGACGAGGCGCGAGATGTTCGCCGCGTGCCGCTCGGCGGCGCGGGGGCCGATGGTGACCCCGGTGACCGCGGCCGCGCCCGAGA
This sequence comes from Phycicoccus sp., assembly GCF_035325325.1. Lineage (NCBI taxonomy): Bacteria > Bacillati > Actinomycetota > Actinomycetes > Micrococcales > Intrasporangiaceae > Phycicoccus > Phycicoccus sp. The sequence goes on from NZ_DAOLAC010000002.1 coordinate 57,148, forward strand.
GGGTGACGACGACGTCGGAACCCGCGGCCCGCCCCTCCACGGTGCGGCTCCCGACCTGCTGCACCTCCTCGACGACCTCGTCGAGCTCACCGAGCATCTGCTCGAGGAGGGTGGCCATCGCCTCGAGGGTGGCCGGCTCGGACCGCACGAGCGTCTCGCGGTCGGTCACCTCGTCCAGGCCCTCGGCCAGGCTGCCCGCGACGCCCGGGAGCGGTCGGGTCATCGGCCGGGGCTCGTCGAGCTCCTCGGCGAGTCCCGCGCCCCAGGCCCGGGCCGCGTTCGCTCCGGCGTCCGCGACCGCCGCGAGGACCGCTCCGCCGAGGGACTCGGCGTCCACGGTGGCCTCCCACCCGGCCCGGACGCGGACGGCCGTCAGCCGGCCCTCGGCCGTCACCGCGACGGTGACGACGCCGTCGGGGTCGCTGCCCTCGGTGTCCGTGCGACGGGCCGCGGCACGCTCGAACCGCTGCGCCGCGCGGTCGATGTCGTCGCGGACGTCGAGCAGGTCCTCCATCGGGTCGTGCATTGCGTCTCTCCCCTCCTCGGCCCGGGCCGACGCCCGCGCTCGGGTCGATTCGACCACAGGGGCGCGCCGTCCGACATGGGGAGGAGTCCCCACCGCGGCGTGTCCCACGGGCCGGACCGGCCGCGCCGTCGTTCACGTGCTGTTCACCTTCGAGGCGGCAAACCGCTATCCTCGAGGTGAACAGCAGGTGAACGCGACGAAAGGGGGCCCGCGATGAAGAAGGGCGCCACCACGACGACCCGCACCGGCCTGGCCGCGCGCTGGGTGCCGGTGACCGACGACCGGGGTCGCACCCGGATGGAGATGCGCTGGAGTGCACCTGTGCGGCTGCGCCCGCGCAGGGCCGCCTGAGCCCACCACGACGAGGCCCGCACCCACCGGGGTGCGGGCCTCGTCGTGTGCCCCCGGCTCACGCCCAGGCCGCGCCGCCCTCGGGCAGCTCGGCGGGCTCGGCCGGCTCCGGCCACGAGAGCGCGTCGGGCGCGCCCTCCCCCGGTGCGTCGCGGCCGTCCGGGTGCACCCCGGGTTCCGCGGCCTCCACCGTCATGGTCCCGCTGCTCACGTCGTCCACTGCACTCCCCCTGTCTCGACCGACCCGGCCGTTCCCCCCGGCCGTGCCGTCCCCACGCTAGTCCACCGCCGGCCGGCGCCGTGGCACGAAGGTGCCATCGTCACCGAAGGGCCGCCCTCGTGGGGACGGCGACGGCGCGCCACCCCGAGGGGTGACGCGCCGTCGTGGTCGTGCGCCGGTCAGGCGTCGGCCGGGGCCTCGCCCGCGTCGGCACGCTCGCCGCGGCCACGGCCGCCGCGCCGGCGACGGGTGCGGCGCGGACGGTCGCCCGCCTCGTCCGAGTCACCGGAGTCGGCGGACTCGTCACCGTCGACCTCGTCCGCGTCGTCCGCGTCGGCCGGGGCCGGCGCCGACGTCGTGGCCGGCGCCTCGTCGGCCCCCTCCTCACCCTCGGCGATGACCGCCGCGAGGGAGAGCTTGCCGCGCGGGTCGATCTCCTTGAGCTCGACCTGGATCTTCTGGCCGACCGCGAGGACGTCCTCGACGGCGTCGATCCGCTTGCCGCCGACGAGCTTGCGCACCTCGGAGATGTGCAGCAGGCCGTCCTTGCCGGGCAGGAGCGAGATGAACGCCCCGAAGGTCGTCGTCTTGACGACGGTCCCGAGGAAGCGCTCGCCGATCTCCGGCATCTGCGGGTTGGCGATGGCGTTGATGGCCGCGCGGGCCGCCTCCGCCGACGGGCCGTCGGTGGCACCGATGTAGATGGTGCCGTCGTCCTCGATCGAGATCTGGGCGCCGGTGTCGTCCTGGATCTGGTTGATCATCTTGCCCTTCGGGCCGATGACCTCGCCGATCTTGTCGACCGGGACCGTCACCGAGATGACGCGAGGAGCGTAGGGGCTCATCTCGTCGGGGGCGTCGATGGCCTCGTTCATGACGTCGAGGATGTGGAAGCGGGCGTCGCGGGCCTGGGTCAGCGCGCCGGCCAGCACGTCGGCGGGGATGCCGTCGAGCTTGGTGTCGAGCTGGATGGCCGTGACGAACTCGCGGGTGCCGGCGACCTTGAAGTCCATGTCGCCGAAGGCGTCCTCGGCACCGAGGATGTCGGTGAGCGCCGCGTACTGCGTCTGCCCGTCGACCTCCGCGGAGACCAGGCCCATCGCGATGCCGGCGACCGGGGCGCGCAGCGGCACACCGGCGTTGAGCAGCGACAGGGTGGACGCGCAGACCGAGCCCATCGAGGTCGAGCCGTTGGAGCCCAGCGCCTCGGAGACCTGGCGGATCGCGTAGGGGAACTCCTCACGCGTCGGCAGGACCGGCATGAGCGCACGCTCGGCGAGCGCCCCGTGGCCGATCTCGCGGCGCTTCGGCGAGCCGACGCGCCCGGTCTCACCGGTGGAGAACGGCGGGAAGTTGTAGTTGTGCATGTAGCGCTTGCGCGTCACCGGCGAGAGGGTGTCGAGCTGCTGCTCCATGCGGAGCATGTTCAGCGTGGTGACACCCATGATCTGGGTCTCGCCGCGCTCGAAGATCGCCGAGCCGTGCACCCGCGGCAGGACCTCGACCTCGGCGCTCAGGGCGCGGATGTCGGCGAGGCCACGGCCGTCGATGCGGACCTTGTCACGCAGGATGCGCTCACGGATGAGCTTCTTCTGCACCGACCGGTAGGCGGCGGAGAGCTCCTTCTCCCGACCCTCGAACTGCTCGGCGAGGGAGGCCTTCATCGACTCCTTGATCGCGTCGATGCGCTCCTCCCGCTCCTGCTTGCCGGCGATCTGGAGGGCCGCGGCGAGGTCGGCGCTGGTGGCCGACTCGACGGCGGCGTACGCGTCGTCCTCGTAGTCGAGGAAGATCGGGAACTCCTGGACCGGCTTGGCCGCGGTGGCGGCGAGCTCGGCCTGGGCGTCGCAGAGGGTCCTGATGAAGCCCTTGGCGGCCTCGAGGCCCCGCGCGACGATCTCCTCGGTGGGAGCCTGCTTGCCCATCGTCTTGACGAGGTCCCAGGTGTGCTCGGTGGACTCGGCCTCGACCATCATGATCGCGACGTCGTCACCGGCGACGCGGCCGGCCACGACCATGTCGAACGTCGAGCGCTCGATGTCGCTGAAGTTCGGGAACGCGACCCACTGGCCGTCGATCAGGCTGACCCGGACGGCACCGACCGGGCCGGAGAACGGCAGGCCGGAGATCTGGGTCGAGGCGCTCGCGGCGTTGATCGCGAGGACGTCGTACTGGTGGTCGGGGTTGAGCGACAGCACCGTGATGACGACCTGGACCTCGTTGCGCAGGCCCTTGCGGAAGGTCGGGCGCAGCGGGCGGTCGATGAGGCGGCAGGTGAGGATCGCGTCGGTCGAGGGGCGGCCCTCACGACGGAAGAACGAGCCGGGGATCTTGCCCGCGGCGTACATCCGCTCCTCGACGTCGACGGTCAGGGGGAAGAAGTCGAACCCCTCGCGCGGGCTCTTCCCGGCGGTGGTGGTGGAGAGGAGCATCGTGTCCTCGTCCAGGTAGGCGGCAACAGCGCCTCCGGCCTGCTTGGCCAGGCGTCCGGTCTCGAACCGGACGGTACGGGTGCCGAAGCTGCCGTTGTCGATGACGGCTTCGGTCGCAGTGATCTCGGGACCCTCCATGGGGCCTCCTTCTCTCGTGTCATTCACGCACGCGCATCGTCGTTGTGCGCGGGTGTGTCCTTCAGGTGGCGCCGCACGGGGCGGCACCGGTCACAGCTGACGGTGTTCAGTTGTGGGGTTCTTCGCGAGCGGCAGCGCCGCTCATGCGAGAAGGCGGTCCCCACACGGATGTGAGGACCGCCCTCTCGGAAGTCTCAACGACGCAGACCGAGGCGCTTGATGAGCGAGCGGTAGCGCTCGACGTCGATGCTCTCCAGGTAGCGCAGGAGGCGGCGGCGACGGCCGACGAGGAGCAGCAGGCCACGACGGGAGTGGTGGTCGTGCTTGTGCGTCCGGCTGTGCTCGGTGAGGTCCTTGATGCGCTGCGTCAGCAGCGCGACCTGGACCTCCGGCGAGCCGGTGTCGCCCTCGGCGGTGCCGTACTCGGCGATGATCTGCTTCTTGACGTCGGTGCTCAGCGGCATGGGGCGACGACTCTCCTTCGTGGTGTCTGCTGCGCGGCGCTCCCGGGCTGGTTCACCGGGGCTCTCTCTGATCCGCGGCCGATCTGACGGCAGTCAGCAAGGCTACCAGCGGGGGCAGCGGCGCCCTAATCGGCCAGGAGGGTCCGGGTCCAGGTGTCGAGGACGAGGGCGACGTAGTCCTCGGGCCCGCGGCCGCCCGCGGTGGCCAGCCGGTAGTAGGACGCACTGTTGCCGACCCACAGCCGGTGGGCCACCTCCGCGTCGTCGAGGTCGGGCCGCACCCCTCCTCCGGCCCGCAGGTCGGCGGCGAGCACCCGCATGTTCGCGGCCCGCCGCTCCTCGAGTGCCTCCCACACCCGGCGACATCCGGCGTCGGTGGCCGCCGCCTCGCGCAGCGACTCCGCGAGCGGGACGACCTGCGGCAGCCGGCGGCCCAGGGCAGCGGCATACACCTCGAGCTTCGCGCGGGCGCTCGGGGCGGCGCGGACCGCCGCCACGTAGTCCCGCTCGGTCGACGGCACGGGCTCGTCGGCGCCGGCCAGGGCCATGTCGTGGACGGCGAGGACCAGCTCGGGCTTGCGGCCGACGCTCGCGTACACCGTGTCGAGCGAGACCCCGGCCCGGCGGGCGACCTCGCCGACCGCGGTACCCGCGTACCCCTGCGTCGTGAAGAGGTGGCGGGCGGCGTCGAGCACGGCCCGGCGGGTCGCCTCGGCCTGCGCGGCCCGCCGGGGGGAGCGGTAGCGGCGGGGCTTGACGGCGTCGGTCACGGGTCCTACCGTACCAGTATTCGTCCGAAGCAAGTTCGGACCAATTGATCGGGAGGCGTCATGGGTGACGTCGTTCTCCACCGGGCCGGGGACGGGCCGGGCACCTGGGCCATGGGGTCGCTCTTCGAGCACCTCGTGACCGCGAGCCAGACCGACGGGCTCCTCGGGGTCTCGCTCGTCACCCAGCCGGTCGGCACCGCCACGCCCTTCCACCGCCACACCCACGAGGCCGAGGCGTTCTACGTCCTCGAGGGGCGCGTGCGCTACCGCGCGGGCGAGGACGTGTTCGAGCTCGGCCCCGGCTCGTTCGTCCACCTCCCGCGCGCCCTGCCGCACGCCTTCCGGATCGTCGGCGACGCCCCCGCCCGCTTCCTCGCGCTGACCACGCCGGGCGGCCTGATGGACCTCTACGACGAGGTGGGGGTGCCGGCGTCGTCGATGCACGTGCCCGGCCCGGGCGAGGGCCGCACGATCGAGGACGAGATCGCGCGCTGGAACGAGGTGGGACCGCGGTTCGGCCTCGAGGTCGTCGGTCCCCCGATCCCACCGGACTGACCCCGACGGGGCTCGCACGGGTGGCGGCCGGGTTCGTGCCGGGAGCCACGGACGTGGAAGCATCCGTCCCATGTGCGGCCTCTTCGCAGTCATCACCCCGGACGGGCACGCCCCGGCGCTGGCCGGCGGAGTCACCGACGCCCTCAAGGACATGCGCCACCGCGGGCCCGACGACGACGGGGTGTGGTCCGACGACGACGTCGTCCTCGGCTTCCGCCGGCTCTCGATCATCGACATCGAGCACTCGCACCAGCCGCTGCCCTACGAGGACGGCCGCTACCACATCGTCTTCAACGGTGAGATCTACAACTACCCCGAGCTGCGGCAGCGGCTCACCGACGAGTTCGGCGCCCGGTTCGCGACCGACGGCGACACCGAGACGATCGTCGCGGGCTACCACCACCTCGGGCCGGCCGTGGTCTCCGAGCTGCGCGGGATGTTCGCCTTCGTCATCTGGGACAGCCGGGAGCGGGTGGCCTTCGGGGCCCGCGACCCGTTCGGCATCAAACCGCTGTTCACGATGACCGACGAGCGCGGCACCTTCTTCGCGTCCGAGAAGAAGGTGCTCCTCGACCTCGCGCCGGAGCGACGCACCGTCGACACCCGGGCGCTGCAGCACTACCTCGAGCTGCAGTACGTCCCCGAGCCGGCCACCCTGCACGAGGGCATCGGGCGGGTCGAGTCCGGCACGTCCTTCACCCTGCGGCCCGGCGACACGCTGCGGGCCGAACGCTACTTCCGCCCGGACTTCCGGCCGCGCCGTTCGAGCGACGAACAGGCCCTCTACCGCCGGATCGCCGACGCGCTCGAGGACTCGGTCGCCAAGCACATGCGCGCCGACGTCACCGTCGGCTCGTTCCTCTCCGGCGGCATCGACTCGACCGCCATCGCGGCGCTGGCCAAGCGGCACAACCCCGGCCTGCTGACCTTCACGACCGGCTTCGAACGGGAGGGCTACTCGGAGATCGACGTCGCGGCGGAGTCGGCGGCGGCGATCGGCGTGGAGCACATCACGAAGGTCGTCACGCCGCAGGAGATGATGGACACCCTGCCGCTCATCGTCTGGTACCTCGACGACCCGGTGGCCGACCCCGCCCTCGTCCCGCTCTACTTCATCGCCCGCGAGGCCCGCAAGCACGTCAAGGTCGTCCTCTCCGGCGAGGGCGCCGACGAGCTCTTCGGCGGTTACACGATCTACCACGAGGCGATCTCGCTCGCGCCGTTCGACAAGGTGCCCGGCCCGCTGCGCCGCGGTCTCGGCCGGGCCTCGACCCTCATCCCCGAGGGCGTGCGCGGCAAGGACCTCCTGCGCCGTGGGTCGCTCACCCTCGAGCAGCGCTACTACGGCAACGCCCGCATCTTCCGGCCCGAGGAGATGGGCTTCCTCAGGTCCTTCGACCCCGCCGTCGGGCACGCCGACGTCACGGCGGAGCACTACGCGGCGACGACGCACCTCGACGGCTCGACCCGGATGCAGTACGTCGACCTCTTCACCTGGTTGCGCGGCGACATCCTCGTCAAGGCCGACAAGATGACGATGGCGAACAGCCTCGAGCTGCGCGTGCCGTTCCTCGACACGGTCGTGTTCGACGCCGCGGCCGGCCTCGCCGTCGACGAGAAGCTGACCCACGGGACGACGAAGTACGCCCTGCGCCGGGCGATGGAGCTCATCGTCCCGCCGCACGTGCTCAACCGCCCGAAGCTGGGCTTCCCGGTGCCGATCCGGCACTGGCTCAAGGACGAGATGTACGAGTGGGCGCGCGGCATCGTCCTCGAGTCCGGCGCCGACGACCTCGTCGACAAGCAGGCCGTCCTGCGGATGATCGACGAGCACCGGGCCGGACCGTTCGACCTGTCGCGCAAGATCTGGACCGTCCTCGTCGTGCTGCTCTGGCACGGCATCTTCGTCGAGGACCGGATTCGGCCGGAGATCCCGGAGACGGTGTACCCCGTGCGGGCCTGAGCCCCGCACTGTTGCGCATGGCGCACCGTGGTGCGTCTCGCGGAACAAGACGACACGGTCTGGGCACGCGTCACCCGGGTCCGACACCTGCCGCGACGGCCCGGCCCGACGTACGCTCGGCAGGAGTCATCCCACAGAGAGGTGGACGACGTGCCCCAGCGAGGACCCGGTCCCGCGCCCGCCCCGGCGCCCGCCGACGCCGAGCGCGCGGCCTCCGTGCGGGCCATCACCGAGCAGCTCGCGGGCATCCGCGGCCCGCTGCTGCCGGTGCTCCACGAGGTCGTGGCGACGCACGGGTACGTCCACGACGACGACGTGCCGGTCGTCGCCGACGTGCTCAACCTCAGCCGGGCCGACGTCCTCGGGGTGCTGAGCTTCTACCACGACTTCCGGCGCACGGCCCCGGCCGCGCACCGCGTCAGCCTGTGCCGCGCCGAGGCCTGCCAGGCCCGGGGCGCGGAGGCGACGTTCGCCGCGGCGTCGGACCGTTTCGGCGGCTCGACGGCGGTGGAGGTCGGCGAGGTGTTCTGCCTCGGCAACTGCGCCCTCGGCCCGTCCGGCACCCTCGACGGTGCGCTGCACGGCCGGCTCACCCCCGAGCGGCTCGACGCCCTCACCGAGGGGTGGGAGGCATGAGCACCACGGTCTGGGTGCCCTGCGACGCCGCCGCCGTGTCGGTCGGCGCCGATGCCGTCGCCGAGGCGTTCGCGGCCGCCGGGGCCACCGTGCGGCGCAACGGGTCCCGCGGGATGCTATGGCTCGAGCCCCTCGTCGAGGTCGAGACCGACCGCGGCCGGGTGGGGTACGCGAACGTCGAGCCGACCGACGTCGCCGCCCTGCTCACCGGCGCCCTCGACGACACCGACCGCTGCGTCGGCGTCGTCGACGAGCACCCGTGGCTGGTCCGCCAGCACCGCGTCACCTTCGCCCGGGTGGGGGTCGTCGAGCCCACCGACCTCGCCGCATACCGGGCCCACGGCGGCCTGGCCGGTCTCGAGCGGGCGCTGACCCTCTCCGGGGAGCAGGTCGTCGCCGAGGTGACCGAGTCCGGGCTGCGCGGACGCGGCGGCGCGGGCTTCCCCGCGGGCATCAAGTGGGAGACGGTCCGCACCGCGTCGGCCGACGTGAAGTTCGTCTGCTGCAACGCCGACGAGGGCGACTCGGGCACCTTCGCCGACCGGATGCTCATCGAGGGCGACCCGTTCACCCTCATCGAGGGGATGGCCATCGCCGCCGTCGCGGTCGGCGCCACGGAGGGGTTCGTCTACCTGCGCTCCGAGTACCCGCACGCGGTCCGGACGCTGCGCCGGGCCATCGAGATCGCCTACGCCCACGGGCTGCTCGGCGCCTCGGTCCTCGGCAGCGGGCGCCGCTTCGACCTCGACGTGCGCGTCGGGGCCGGCGCCTACATCTGCGGCGAGGAGACCTCGATGCTCGACTCGCTGGAGGGCAAGCGGGGCGAGGTGCGGGCCAAGCCGCCGATCCCGGCGCTCCAGGGGCTCTTCGGGCAGCCGACCGTCGTCAACAACGTGCTCACCCTCTCGGCCGTCCCGATGGTCCTCGCCGACGGCGGCGCCGCGTACGCCGCGCTCGGCACCGGGCGCTCGCGCGGCACGCAGGTGTTCCAGCTCGCCGGCAACGTCGCCCGCGGCGGCATCGTGGAGGCCGACTTCGGCATCCCGCTGCGCGAGCTCGTCGAGGACTTCGGCGGCGGCACCGCGTCCGGCCGGCCGGTCAAGGCGGTGCAGGTGGGCGGGCCGCTCGGGGCGTACCTGCCGCCGTCGAAGTTCGACCTGCCGACCGACTACGAGGAGTTCGCCGCCGCCGACGCGATGGTCGGCCACGGCGGGATCGTCGTGTTCGACGACTCAATGGACGCCGGCGCGATGGCCCGGTTCGCGATGGAGTTCTGCGCCAAGGAGTCCTGCGGCAAGTGCACGCCGTGCCGGGTCGGCTCGACCAGGGGCGTCGAGGTGATCGACCGGATCCGGGCCGGCACGCAGCGCGAGGCCAACCTCATCCTGCTCGAGGACCTCTGCGCGACGATGACCAAGGGGTCGCTGTGCGCGATGGGCGGGCTGACCCCGATGCCCGTCCGCAGCGCCCTCGAGCACTGGCCGGAGGACTTCGGCGTCGAGCCCGCCACGGCCGACGCCGCCACCGACGCGATGCCCGAGTCCGCCACGAGCACCCACGGAGGAGCGCGGCCATGACGACCATCGACGAGCGACCCGGCACCCCGGGCGCCGAGACCGACTACGGCACACCGCGCGTCGTGTCCGACACGACGGCCACCGTCACCATCGACGGGCGCGAGGTCACCGTGCCCGCCGGCACCTCGGTGCTGCGGGCCGCCGCCGAGGCCGGCATCGAGATCCCGAGGCTGTGCGCCACCGACTCGCTCAAGGCGTTCGGCTCCTGCCGGCTCTGCCTCGTCGAGGTCGAGGGCGGCAAGGGCACGCCGGCGTCCTGCACGACGCCGTGCGCCGACGGGATGGTCGTGAGCACCCGCACCGAGCAGGTGCAGGACCTGCGCCGGAACGTCATGGAGCTCTACCTCTCGGACCACCCGACCGACTGCGACGGCTGCGCCCGCGGGAACTGCGAGATGCAGAAGTGGGCCCGCGAGACGGGGGTCGCCGAGGTCCGCTACGGCCTCGACGGCGCGAGCCACCTCACCGACACCACCGACCACTCCAACCCGTACTTCGACTACGACCCGGCGGCCTGCATCGTCTGCTCGCGCTGCGTGCGGGCCTGCTCGGAGACCCAGGGCACCTTCGCCCTCACCGTCGAGGGCCGCGGCTTCGACTCCCGGATCTCCGCCGGTGGCACCGACTTCCTGCACTCCGAGTGCGTCTCGTGCGGCGCCTGCGTGCAGGCCTGCCCCACCGACGCGCTCGTCGAGCGGTCGGTCGTCAAGCTCGGGATGCCGACCCGCTCGGTCGTCACGACCTGCGCGTACTGCGGTGTCGGCTGCTCGTTCAAGGCCGAGGTCCAGGGCTCGGGCGACGACACCCGGGTCGTGCGGATGACTCCCTGGAAGGACGGGGGCGCGAACGAGGGCCACTCGTGCGTCAAGGGTCGCTTCGCCTACGGGTACGCCGCCCACGACGACCGGCGGCTCTCGCCGATGGTCCGCGACACGATCGACGACGAGTGGCGCGAGGTGTCCTGGGAGGAGGCGATCGCCCGGGTCGCCGAGGGCTTCCGGGCCATCCAGGCCGAGCACGGCGTCGGCTCGATCGGCGGCATCTCGTCCTCGCGCTGCACGAACGAGGAGGTGTACGTCGTCCAGAAGATGGTGCGGGCCGCGTTCGGCAACAACAACGTCGACACGTGCGCGCGGGTCTGCCACTCCCCCACCGGGTACGGGCTCAACCACGCCTTCGGCACCTCGGCCGGCACCCAGGACTTCAAGTCGGTCGAGCAGGCCGACGTCATCCTCCTCATCGGCGCCAACCCCACCGACGCGCACCCGGTGTTCGCGTCGCGGATGAAGAAGCGGCTGCGGGCCGGCGCCCGGATCATCGTCGCCGACCCGCGGCGGATCGACCTCGTCCGCAGCCCGCACGTCGAGGCCGCGCACCACCTCCCGGTCCGTCCCGGCACGAACGTCGCCTTCGTCAACGCGATGGCGCACGTCATCGTCACCGAGGGGCTGCTCGACGAGGAGTTCGTCCGCACGCGGACCGAGGGCCACGAGGGGTACCTCGAGTTCGTCGCGCGGCCGGAGCACTCGCCCGAGGCCACCGAGGCCGAGACCGGCATCCCTGCGGACGAGCTGCGTTCCGCCGCACGGCTGTACGCCGCCGGTCCGAACTCCGCCATCTACTACGGGCTGGGCGTCACCGAGCACAGCCAGGGCTCGACGATGGTCATGGGGATGGCCAACCTGGCGATGCTCACCGGCAACCTCGGTCGCGAGGGCGTCGGCGTCAACCCGCTCCGCGGCCAGAACAACGTCCAGGGCTCGTGCGACATGGGCTCCTTCCCGCACGAGCTCCCGGGCTACCGGCACGTCTCGCGACCCGAGGTCCGCGAGATCTACGAGTCGCTGTGGGGCGTCACCATCCAGCCCGAGCCGGGCCTGCGCATCCCCAACATGTTCGACTCCGCGATCGGGGGCTCGTTCCTCGGGCTGTACGTGCAGGGCGAGGACATCGCGCAGAGCGACCCCAACACCCAGCACGTCGAGGCGGCGCTGCGCTCGATGCAGATGGTCGTCGTCCAGGACCTCTTCCTCAACGAAACCGCGCGCTTCGCCCACGTCTTCCTGCCCGGCACCTCGTTCCTCGAGAAGGACGGCACGTTCACCAACGCCGAGCGCCGCCTCAACCGGGTGCGGCCGGTCATGCCGTCCCGGGTCGGACGCGACGAGTGGCAGGTGGTCTGCGACATCGCGACCGCCATGGGTTACCCGATGTCGTACGGCTCCCCGGCGGAGATCATGGACGAGATCGCGGCCACCACACCGACCTTCGCCGGCGTCTCGTTCGCACGACTCGACGCCGAGGGCTCGATGCAGTGGCCGGTCACCGATGCGGCGCCGCACGGGACGCCGACGATGCACGTCGGGCAGTTCGTCCGCGGGCTCGGGCAGCTGACCCCGACCGTCTACGTCCCGACCACCGAGCGCGCCAACCGCCGCTTCCCGCTCGTCCTGACGACGGGGCGCATCCTGTCGCAGTACAACGTCGGCGCACAGACCCGGCGCACCCCGAACTCCACGTGGCACCCCGAGGACGTCCTCGAGATCCATCCGTCGGACGCCGAGCTGCGGGGCATCCACACCGGGGACGTCGTCGAGCTGTCCTCGCGGGTGGGCGCCACCCGGCTCACCGCCCTGGTCTCCGAGCGGATGCCGGCCGGCGTCGTCTACACGACCTTCCACCACCCGGTCACCGGCGCCAACGTCGTGACGACCGAGAACTCGGACTGGGCGACCAACTGCCCCGAGTACAAGGTGACCGCGGTGCAGGTGACCGTCGCGACCGAGGCGGCGCGGGCCGAGGCCGGCGAGGCGCCGGAGGCGTCGTCGATGCCGGTGGGGGCGATGGCGAGGCACCGCCGGTGAGCGGTTCGGTGCCGCCCGTCGTCCGGCTCGGCCACGACCTGGTCCGCAACTTCGAGGCCCTGCCCCCGGAGAAGGCGGCCGAGGAGATCGCGACGCACATCAGGAAGTTCTGGGAGCCGCGGATGCGCCACGAGCTCGTCGCGCGCGTGCGGCGGGGCGAGACCGACCTGCACCCGCTGCTCGTCCGGGCCACCGAGGACCTCGTCGACGGTGAGATCGACCGGGCCGAGGTCCGCGAGCCCTCCGGCGGCTGACCGTCCGCGGGCGCCGGGATGCACCCGGTCGTCGGGGCCGGGTACCACCGGCCGGGGCGACATACTGCGCGGATGGAGATCGCGCGCACCCCGGCCGACCGGTTCGACGTCGTCGAGGGGTTCGACCTCGAGCCCGCCTGGGTCGAGGTCGACGCGCGGAGCGGCCTGCGGATGGCCCACGTCAGCGCGGGTCCCGCGGACGGGCCGGTCGTGGTCCTCGTCCACGGCGAGCCGACGTGGGGCTACCTCTACCGCCGGATGGTCGGCCCGCTCGCCGAGGCCGGCCTGCGGGTGGTCGTGCCCGACCTCGTGGGCTGCGGCCGCTCGGACAAGCCGGTCGACCGGGAGGCGTACTCGTTCGCTGCCCACGTGGAGTGGCTGCGGGCCGCCCTCTTCGACCGCCTCGGCCTGCGGCAGGTCCACTACGTCGGCCAGGACTGGGGCGGGCTGCTCGGGATGCGGTTGCTCGCCGAGCACCCGGACCGGTTCGCCGGGGTCGTCATGTCCAACACCGGACTGCCCACCGGCGAGCGTCCGATGCCGGAGGCGTGGCAGCAGTTCCGGCGGATGGTCCGCTCGGCGCCGACCCTCGACGTGGGGCGGATGGTCGACTCCGGCTGCCGGCGCCCGCTGACCGACGCGGAGCGGGCGGCCTACGCCGCGCCCTTCCCCAGCGAGGCGCACAGCACGGGCATCCGGGTCTTCCCGGAGCTCGTCCCGAACACGCCCGACGACCCCGCGGCGTCGGCGAACCGGGCCGCGTGGGAGCGGCTGGCCACCCTCGAGGTCCCGTTCCTCACCGCCTTCAGCGACGGTGACCCGATCACCCGTGGTGGTGACCGGTGGATGCAGTCGAGGATCCCGGGTGCGCGGGGCCGTGCGCACACGGTCATCGAGGGTGCCGGCCACTTCGTCCAGGAGGACCGGCCGGAACGTTTCGCCGAGGTCGTCGCCGACTTCGTCACCGGTCCGGGCTCCCGACCGCGGGTCACTGGTCCGCCCGTTCCAGGATGAGGACCCGCACCTCGCGACCGCGGACCCGGGCGAGGTAGCGGGCGTACCCGGGGTAGACCGCCACCGCCCGGCCCAGGACCTCGGGCCGCTCGGCCTCGGTGACCGCGCGGGCCACCACGTCGCACGTCACGCCCCGGTAGGAGACGGAGGCACGGGGGTCGGCCTCGAGGTTGAGCACCCACGTGGGCGTGCGGTTCTGGCCGAAGTTCGTGCCCAGCAGTGCGAGCCCGTCGCCGACGGGGACACCGATGAGCTGGGCCTCGCGGACTCGCCCGCTGCGCCTCCCCGTCGTGGAGAGCACGAGGGTCGGGAGCCCGCTCACCCCACCGGACAGGGTCGTGCGGCCGCGGGTCAGCCGGGCGACCCCGCGGTCGGTGGCCGGCAGCACGCGGGCGAGCACCCAGGCCCCGGCGCGTGTCGACCCCACGGCCTGCATCGCGCGCTGCCCGGCGTTCGGCCGCGGCAGGACGTAGCCGAGGTCGGCGGCGATGCCCACCGGCCGACGGTACCGCTCGGGCGGTCGCGGTGTCATCGGGCGAGCGACGTCAGCGCAGCGCGGCGAGGGTGGGCCGGGTCGGGAGCGGGACGCCGTCCGCGCGGGTGGGCCACCGCGGAGCGGACCGACGGCGGCCCTCGACGACGAGACGGCGGGCCGGGCGCTCCACGAACCGCAGCACGAGCCACGAGGTGAGGGCGAGCACACCGACGAAGGCGCCGAGGACGAGCTGGCCGAGCCAGGGGTTGTCGCGGGCCAGCGCGACGGCCTGCTCGACCGGCCACTCGAAGAGCCAGTGGACCATGTAGAGCGCGAATGAGGCCTCGCCGGCCGCGACGACCCAGCGCAGGGACAGCAGCCGGGCCAGCCATCCCGAGGACGCCGCGAGCGCGGCGACGCCGAGGCCGAGGGCGGGCGCCATCCAGTAGCCACCGTGCGCCGCGGCGGGCACGAGGGCGACGACGAGGAGGGATGCCGGCAGCACCGGCGCGAGCCGACCGAGCCGGGCGCCGCCGCGCACCCAGGCGAGGCAGAGCAGCATCCCGCCGACGAACTCGAACATGATCCGCACCCAGAACATCCCCTCGAGGTTGCCGTTGGGCAGGGCGTAGGTGGCGAAGATCCACAGCATGACGCCGTACGAGGCAGCGGCGAGGGCCAGGGCGGTCGCGGCCCGGCGCAGCCGTGCGACGGCGAGGAAGAGCAGCGGGGCCAGGAGGTAGGCGAACCACTCGGCGCTGATCGACCACGCCGGGGTGTTGAAGCTCGGGCGGTCGCTGACCCAGTAGTGGACCATCGCGAGGTTCTCGACGTACGCGTCGGCGGTGCGCCGGCTGTCCTCGACGGTGCGGCCGAGGGTGCCGAGGAGGAGGGCGATGACGAGGTCGACGTGCAGCGCGAGGACGTGCACCGGCCACACCCGCCCGAACCGGCTGCGCACGAACCGACCCGTGTCGCGCCAGCGGAAGGTGCGCATCCGGTCCGCGTAGGTGTAGGCGAGGACGAAGCCGCTCAGGGCGAAGAAGAGGTCGACTCCCAGGTAGCCGGCCCTCATCACGGTGTCGAGGGGCGCGAGCGCGGGCTCGAGGGCGAGGACCTCCGCGCGGTAGTGGAAGAGGACGACCCACACCGCGGCCAGCGCGCGGAGGCCGGTCAGCGCAGGCAGGGCGGGCCTGCGGGTCTGCTGCTCCATCAGCACCACCCTGCCGAGACCTGCCGGGGCCCTCAAGTGGGACGGGGCGCACCCAGAGCGGGCTGAGAACGGTCGGGAATGCGCGTCCGCGCAGGTCAGGAGGGCCGTTCGCCCGAGTGCCCCGCGGCGTGTCCGCCGACGGTGGTGAGAGTCATGTCACGGCGATGGGCGGGAGTGGCCCGGTCGGCTCATTGACCGGTGGACCCGCGCTCCCTACCGTCGGGAACGGCCGGCCGGACGACGGTCGCCCGGTCCGCCGTGGAGGACCCATGCTCGGCGACCACACCCCTGTCCCGACCCTCGCGGTGAAGGACCTCGCGCGCGCCCGGGAGTTCTACGAGGGCGTTCTCGGCCTCGTCCCCGACGGTGAGCCGCCCGAGGGCGTCATGTACCGGACCGGCAGCTCGCGGCTGTTCGTCTACCCGTCCGCGTTCGCCGGGACCAACAAGGCGACCGCGGTCTCCTTCCAGGTCCGCGCGGAGGCCTTCGCCGCCGAGGTCGAGGCGCTGCGGGCCGGTGGCATCGAGTTCCAGACCTTCGAGGCACCGGGGCTCACCTGGTCCGACGGCGTGGCCTCGATGGGCGACGGCCTGCTCAGCGCGTGGTTCGCCGACCCCGACGGGAACATCCTCAACCTCGAGACCGCCGGCTGAGCGCGCTCGCACGTCCCCGCGGCGAGTCCCCCGCCAGCGGGTCGTGCGGTGCTGCGCCGGTGGGGCCGGTCGAGTGGCAGCGGGGGTTGACAACCTACAACCGTTTGGTTGTATGTTGTGTCCGTGACCGAGACGAGCGAGGACCGGGCGGACGCCATGTTCCACGCGCTCTCGGACCGCACGCGGCGCGACATCCTGCGCCGGGTGCTGGCCGGGGAGCACTCGGTCACGACCCTGGCGGCGAGCTACGACATGAGCTTCGCCGCCGTCCAGAAGCACGTCGCCGTCCTCGAGAGGGCGGGCCTGCTGACCAAGCGGCGCCACGGCCGCGAGGCACTGGCCAGCGGCGACGTCGAGGCCGTCCGGTCGGTCTCCTCGATGCTCACCGAGCTCGAGGAGGTCTGGCGGGGACGGATCGCCCGCATCGACGCACTACTCAGCGAGGAGACCTGACATGCCCGTCACCGACATCACCAAGGACGTCGAGAACCGCCGCCTGACCATCACCGCGGAGTTCGCGGCCCCCGTCGAGCGCGTGTGGTCGCTCTACGAGGACGCCCGCCAGCTCGAGCAGGTCTGGGGCCCACCGGAGTACCCGGCCACGTTCGTGTCCCACGAGCTGCGGCCCGGCAGCCGCTCGACGTACTACATGACCTCCCCCGAGGGCGAGCGTTTCGGTGGGTACTGGGACGTCACCGGCGTCGAGGCGCCCGGGCGGTTCACCTTCGACGACGGCTTCGCCACCGCCGAGCTCGAGCCGAACCCCGACCTCCCGGTCTCGCACAACACCTACACGTTCGAGCCGACCGACGGCGGCACGACGGCCACGTACACGAGCACCTTCGAGAGCGCCGAGGCGCTCCAGAAGGTCCTCGACATGGGGATGGAGGAGGGCTCGCGGTCGGCGATCGACCAGATCGACGCGTTCCTGGCGGCCGGCTGAGAGGCGGTGGCGCAGAGCCGAGAGGGGCCGTGGCCACCCTCGTCACCACGGCCTCCCTTGGCACTCTGTCCCGTTGCGCCACAGGCAGATTCGCTGTGGACAACACTTCCGCCCGAGACTGTCGAGGGGTATGCTGGGGACACGAGGGGAGGGGGTGCCGATGGCCACCGACATCGCGAAGCGAGCGGATGCCGCCGACGTGTGCGCGGCGGCGGTCGCGGCCCGGTCGCTCGTCGCCGGGGTCCTCTCCCCCGCCGGGTCGTCCGGGTCCGTCACCGACTGGGCCGGCGCGCTCGGCGAGCTCCAGTCCCTCGCCGACGTCGTCGCTGCCGCGCAGGACGAAGCCATCGTCCGGCTGGCCGCGATCGAGCCGGCCGAGCTCGAGTCCGGGGAGGTCGTCGACACCCACCGGGCGCTCGGGCACGTCGCCCTCGACGCACCGTCCGTCGTCTCCGGCGTCCTCACCCTCTCCGCGGTCCACGCCGAGCGGCGCGTGCGCGACGCCGTCCGCCGGGCGGCGGACGGGCCGGCCGGCACGGACACCAGCACGGGCCTGGGCGGGCTGCACGCGGCCATGGCCGAGGGTCGACTCGACGCGTACCGCGCCCAGGTCGTCGCCCACGAGCTCGAGGAGGTGCCCGCCGAGCTCGCCGCCGGCGTCGTCGAGTCCTTGACGCCGTGGTTCGCCCGCGAGGACGCCACACGACTGCGGCGACGGGTGCGCCGGGTGCTCACGGCCATCTCCCCCGACCTGCTGCGGCAGCGCGCCGTCCGCGCCCGAGCCACCTCGGGGCTGCGCCGGTGGGTCGACGAGCCGGGCGTCGACACGTGGCTCGGCACCTTCCCCCCCGAGGAGGCCTGCGCGGCGTGGGCGGCCATCGACGCGCTCGCCCAGCGGTACGTCGAGGACGGGATCTGCACGCACGTCGAACGAGCCCGGGGCAAGGCGCTGACCGACCTCGTGACGACCAACGCCACCGTCGAGCTGCGGGTCCAGTTCGTGGCACCGGCGGGGTCGCCCGGCTCTCCGCCCTCCGAAGTGCGGCAGGCCGGGGCCCCCGACGACCTCGTCGCCGTCCACGGCCTCCGCGCCGGTGAGCCCGCTCTCGTGGCGCGCGGATGGCTCGCCCAGGTCGAGGCCGTCGACGCCCCAGCCGGCCCGGTGCTGCACCCGGCCACCGGCGCACTGCTCGACGCGGGACGTCACCTCGACACCGCCGCCTACCGTCCCGGCGCCCGCCTCGCCGCCCTCGTCCGGGCGCGTGACGGCCACTGCCGCTTCCCCGGGTGCCACGTCGCCGCCCGGTTCTGCGACCTCGACCACGTCCTCGCGTGGCCCGTCGGTCCCACGTCCGCGAGCAACCTCGCCTGCCTGTGCCGGCGCCACCACCGCGTCAAGCAGCGCCGCGGGTGGTCGGCCCGGCTGGCCGACGACGGGACGATGACCTGGACCGACCCCACCGGCCGCACCCGGCAGACCGCTCCCGTCGACCACCGCGCCCTCGTCCTGCCCGCGGCGGCCGACCTTCCGCCTCCTCCGCCCCGAGCACCGGACGCCCGGCACTCGGCCCTCGAGTTCCGGCTGGAGCACGCCGTCGGCGGGTCGCCGCCCGCGCCTCGCGCGTGTCGGCTGGAGGTGCGCCGACCCCCACGACCCGTCACCGTGACCGGGATGCACCCGCCACGGCCCCGGCCGACCCCACGGGGCGACCCACCTTTCTGACCTGTCCTGTGCGTGACGCTGCCTTGTGCCGCGCCACGTCCCGCATCTGCCGCCTCAACCATTTCCTATGGCATGAGGTTGCCCTGGGCGGAGCGCTCGACGTCACTCAGACCTGGGCGATCCCGCCGTCGGCAAACAGTTCTGCGCCCATGATCGCGGAGGACGCCTCGGAGCCCAGGAACGCGATCGCCTTGCCGATCTCGCGGGGCTGGATGAGGCGGCCGAGCGGAGAGCCCTCGCCCATGCTGGCCACCGCTGCGGGGACCTGATCTTCGCCCATCGCGTCCGCGAGCGCGGATCGGAGGGAGGGGGTGTCGACGGCTCCGGAGGTGAGGACGTTCACGCGGATTCCCGTGCCGCGCAGCTCAAGGGTCCATGCGCGGACCATGCTGCGCAGAGCGGCCTTCGCGCCGCCGTAGAGGCTCATCCCCTCGTTGGCCTTGACCGACGCGGTCGAGCTCACGATGACGATGCTGCCCCCGTCGCTCATCAGGGGAATTGCCGGCTGGACGGTGAAGAGGACGCCCTTGACGTCGGTGTCGAAGATGTTGTTGAACTGAGCCTCGGTGATCTTCCCGAGGGGGTTGCTGTCGCCGACGACGGCGTTCGCGACCACGATGTCCAGGCGACCGAATCGGGCCATGACCTGCTCGTACATGTCAGTCATCGCGCGCTCGCTCCGAACGTCCGCGACCAGGGCGATGGACGAGGTGCCGAGGCTGCGCTCCGCGCCTTCGAGGACGCCCGCATCCAGGCCCGTGACGGCGACCCGAGCGCCTTGCGCGATGAACTCCTCAGCGATGCCGAAGCCGACACCCTGGGCGCCGCCGGTGATGACGGCAACCTTCCCGGCCAGAGGCTGTGCGTAGTCGAACATCTGATTGCTCCGTTCCGGCGCAGCGCGCCGTCGGTTGTTCGTCCCCAAGGGGAGCGATAGTCTAAGTGGACTGGTGTCCGGTAATACGTTACCGGACAGATGTCCGCTTGTCGAGGAGAGGGGCGATGAGAGCTGACGCGGTGGAGAACCGGAAGCGGATAGTCGACGCCGCGCGCACCGTCCTCGATGCGGACGAAGGCGGTGGCATGGCTGCGGTGGCGCGCCTCGCCGGCGTAGGGCAAGGGACGATCTACCGACACTTCCCGACCTGGCAAGACCTCGTCATCGAGGTGCATCGTGTCGACCTGGACGACTTGGCTGCCTCCGGTCCTGAACTCCTTCGAGTCCATCCACCGATGGAGGCGCTGCGAGTCTGGCTCCTCCGGCTTGCTGACTACGGCCGCCTCAAGAACGGGCTCAGCGAAGCAATGGGCACCCTGGTGCACGAGACGATTGGACGACGCTCGCAGGTCGCGGACCTGACCGCGATCGAGCTCCTGCTCAGAGCAGCGCAAGAGGAGGGCTCGGTCCGCGCGGACATCACTGCCGAAGACTTGTTCCTGCTTGTCGGCTTCCTCTGGCGGATCGACCCGGCTCCGAATCGAGAGGAGCGAGCAGAACGGCTCCTCGACACCGTACTGGCCGGAATCAGGGCCACTGCCGTCCAGTCGCAGAACGGGTAGCGCCCGAACGAACTCGTCGTCTCTTGCGGCGCCGCGTATTCGCCGCGCCCGTCCGCCGCCTCACCGACCTCGTCATCGAGTCGTCCTGCGTCCTGGCCCCGAGGAAGCTGGTCGCGCTCGTCGACCGCCCCGACCCCACCTGAGCATGTCACCCGTGGACGGACCGCTGACCCGGCCCCGGCGAGGGCCGCTCGCCGAGCCGGCGTCGGGGACACTGGGTGGACGCCCACCCGCCCTTCGCCGAGGAGACGACCGTGACCGAGGGAACCGTCCGCTGGTTCGACGCCGACCGAGGGTTCGGCTTCATCGCCCTCGGGGAGGACGCCGAGGACCTGTTCGTGCACGCGTCCGAGATCGTCAGCGGCGACGCGGTGAAGCAGCTGCGGGAGGGGCAGGTGGTCGAGTTCGAGATCGGTGAGGGCGACCGCGGCCCGCAGGCCAAGCGCGTCCGGGTCACGGCCGACCGGTCCGCCGATGCGCCACTCGGTGTGCTCGGGACCGTCGCCTGGTACGAGCCGGCCAAGGGGTACGGGTTCGTCACGCCCGACGACGACGGCGCCGAGGTCTTCGTGCACAGCTCGGCCGTGGTGGGCGGCGGTGTCCTCTCGGAGGGTCAGCGGGTGGCGTTCCTCGTCGTCGACGGGGAGAAGGGGCCGCAGGCCGACCACCTGCTCCCCCTGGGCGCGCAGGCCGCCCGGCAGACCGTGGCCTCCGACGGGGCGGACGGGACGGTGTCCTGGTACGACGAGGACAAGGGCTTCGGCTTCATCACCCCGGAGAGGGGCGGCGCCGACGTCTTCGTGCACGTCCGGGAGCTGGCCGACGGGCTGCCCGACCTGCGCGAGGGGGACCGGGTGACCTACGACGTCGTGGTGGGCGACCGGGGACCGCAGGCCCGCGACGTGCGACTCGCCGGAGGCTCGGGCCGACGCGGCGCGCCCACGAGGTCCGCGGCCGGCGTGCGGCCGCGACACCGGGAGGCGTCCGAGGCCCCCGCCCGCGGCGGACAGGGAGTCGTCGCGCGCTACGACGCGGAGCGAGGGTTCGGCTTCATCACCCCGGACGCGGGCGGCGCGGACCTGTTCGTGCACGTGTCGGTGCTGCGGGGCGCCGAGCCGCTGCAGCCGGGCGACCGGGTCCGCTACCAGGTGCGCCAGAGCGACCGGGGCCCGCAGGCCGACCGCGTCGAACGGGTCTGAACAGGACGGTGGTCCGGGTGCACGGAGGGTCCGGGCGCCGGGTCAGGCGTCGTCGGGGAGCCCGGCGAGCGAGTCCTTGACCGCGGAGACGAGGGCCTGCACCTCGCCCCGCGTGCCGTCGTACCAGCGCCGCGCGACCATCGCCGTCGGGTGGACGAGGACGTCGTAGGGCTGGCGGTGCAGCGCGATCTCGGTGCCGTCGTCGTCGCTCGCGACGACCCAGTGCAGGTCGCAGGTACGGCGCAGGTGCTCGCCGACGGCGAGACCGAAGGCGTTGACCAGCGCGTTCGGGTCACCCCGCTCCCCCTCGGGTGTCCCGAACCACCGCGCCGCCTCGGCGTCGAAGGCCCGGCCCAGGGCATCGGCGTCGTCGAGGTCGACCCCGGAGTCGGCGACCAGGGCCACGTTGCCCTCGACCCAGACGCGCTCGGCGTCGTTCACGACCATCAGCTGCACCACTGCGGCCCCCTTCGTCGATGCCTCATGGTGGCCCAGGGCGCCGCCGGACGCCACCCGACCGGCCGCGGGCGGCGGGGCTCAGGCGACCCGGACCAACGCGGCCGCGAGGTCGGCGACGCGGCCCCGCGGCGCCAGACCTGCGAGCCGCGCGGGGTCGGTCGGCAACCCGTGCGCCCGGGCGCCGGCCAGAGCGCGCTCGTCGAAGAAGGGTGCGACCTCTGGCCACACCGCCTGGACCTCGCGGCAGACGATGTCCGCCCCGGTCGGGCCGATGCCGTTGAAGCCGGTCAGTCCCTCCCGCAGCCGACGCAGGTCGCCGTCGGCACCGGGGCGCAGCCGTCGCAGGTCGCCGCCGTACTCGTCGACCGTCCGGCGGGCCAGCTGCTCGAGCCGGGTCGCCGTCGACTCGTCGTAGCGCCGGTACCCGCCGCGGCCGAGGGCGTCGACGCGCTGCTGCCACGTCGAGCCGAGCATCCGCTGCGGGGTGTGCCAGCCCGCCCTCCACAGCTCCCGCGCCGCCGCGACCGCGATGTCCGCGGAGATGCGCGTCGAGGACAGCAGACCCAGCACCACCAGCTGGAACAGCGGCGAGGGCTTGTCGCGCAAGGTGATCCCCGCCTCCTCGGCGAAGGTCCGGCCGTGCCGGTCGAGCAGGTCACGGACGTCGTCGGCCTGCGTCACCCGGGCTCCTCCCGCGGCGCGTCCTCCTCGTCGTCGGGCACCGGCTGGTGCTGCTCGATGACGTCCGCCTCGTCCGCCTCGTCGGGCCGGGAGAGCAGCTCGTCCTCGACCGCGCCGACGGCGTCGCCGGAGTCCAGGGGCTCGTCGGGGATGTCACTCATCGGTGCCTCCTCACGGGATCGGGTGCACCTCCGGTCTACCCCCTCGGCAGCGGCTGACACCAGTGCCGGGAGGTCAGACGCAGAACTCGTTGCCCTCCGGGTCGCGCATCGTCACCCAGTGCGTCCCGAGCTCGGTGTGCTCCTCGATCCGGGTGGCGCCGAGTGCCTCCAGCCGCGCGACCTCGGCCGCGACGCGGCGCCGCTGCTCGTCGGCCGGCACCGCCGGACCACCACCCGCGAGGAGGTCGAGGTGCACCCGGTTCTTCACGGTCTTCGGCTCGGGCACCCGCTGGAGGAAGATGCGGGGGTGCCCGTCGGCCTCGAGGGCCGACGCGTCGTTCCACCGCTCCTCCGGCACGCCGTTGGCCGCGAGGAAGGCCGGCCAGTCGGCGAAGCCGCCCGGCGGCGAGGGCACTGCGTAGCCGCGGGGCGCGAGCGCCTGGGCCCAGAAGCCGACGAGGGCTCCGGGGTCGGCGCAGTCGATGACGACCTGGATGGGGGCGCTCGATCGGTCCATGCGCGGAGTCTGCCGTCATCCGCCGACAACCGCCCGCCCGTGACCCACGGAACAGCGCCGGAGGACCGCCGGTGGAAGCATCGACAGGGACGAAAGGGGCAGCACCATGACGACCTCCACGACGACCACGAAGGACGCGGCCAGGGAGTTCCTCGACCACCGCAGGATCGCGGTGACCGGGGTGTCCCACCAGCCCAAGGGGCACGGCAGCAACGCCGTGTACACGTGGATGCGTGACCACGGCTACGAGGTGTTCGCGGTCAACCCGCACGTCGACCGGGTCGAGGGCGACCTGGCCTACCCGACCCTCCAGGCCATCCCCGGCGGGGTCGACGCGGTCGTCATCGGGACCGCACCGGAGCACGCCCAGGAGACGATGGAGCAGGCCCTCGACGCCGGTGTGCGCTCGGTGTGGATGCACCGCTCGTTCGGCGGCGGGTCCGTGTCGGACGACGCCACCGCCTGGGGACGCGCCCACGGCCTCACCGTCATCGACGGCGGGTGCCCGATCATGTTCCACCCGGACGGCGACGGGTTCCACCACGCGATGTGCCACGTCCTCACCTGGACCGGGAAGGTGCCGCGCACCGTCTGAGGCGCCGGCCGGGACGACGTCCCGAGGGATGGACACGAGCGCCGCCACCGCGCTACAATCATCGGTTCGCCAGTATGCGAACCCCACAGCACGCCCATCCCCAGTCCACCGGAGGCGGTCCCACCGTGCCCACGCCGACCGCCGAGCCGACCCCGCACGCCCCGGGTGACGTCCTCGCCCGCGAGCAGGCCCACCTCGAGCGCGCCCGCGACGAGCTCCGCCGGATGCGCGAGGCCACCGAGCGGCTCGACGCCTCGACCGCCGCCGACGCCTTCAACGCCGCCTACCTCGACCTCGTCCTCGCCCGCCGTGTCGCCTCGCTGCAGGACGACCCGCGCACGACGCTGTTCTTCGGCCGCATCGACTGCCGCACCGAGCACGGGGCCGAGACCTTCCACATCGGCCGTCGGCACGTCAGCGACGGCCGCGGCGATCCCGTCGTCGTCGACTGGCGGGCGCCGATCTCGACCGCCTTCTACCGCGCCTCCCCCGCCGAGCCGATGGGGGTCGAGCTGCGCCGGCGGTTCGGGGTCGACCGCGGTCGCCTCACGGCCTACGAGGACGAGCGCCTGACCGGGGGCGACACCACCGACCACAGCGCCATCCTCGCCGCCGAGATCGAGCGGCCGCGCTCGGGACCGATGCGCGACATCGTCTCGACCATCCAGCCCGAGCAGGACGAGATCGTCCGCTCCGACCTCGCGACGAGCATCTGCGTCCAGGGGGCGCCCGGCACCGGCAAGACCGCCGTCGGGCTGCACCGCGCCGCCTGGCTGCTCTACTCCTTCCGCACCCAGCTCGACCGCTCGGGGGTGCTCGTCGTCGGCCCGAACCGCGCGTTCCTCGACCACATCGGCGCCGTGCTGCCCTCGCTCGGCGAGGTGCGGGTCCGGCACGCGACGGTCGACACCCTCCTCGACCACGGCCGGGTCCGGGCCGAGGACGACACCGCGGTGGCCCTGCTCAAGGGCGACGCCCGGATGGCCGAGGTGCTGCGGGCGGCCGTGTGGCGGCACGTTGGCCGGGCCACCGAGCCGATGGTCGTCCCCCGCGGGTCGCGGCGCTGGCGGGTCCCGGCCTACGAGGTGCAGGACGAGGTGGACGCGCTCGTCCGCCGCGGGGTGCGCTACTCGGCCGCCCGCGAGCTGCTCCCCCAGCGGCTGGCCCACCTCGTGATGCTGCAGATCGAGCGCTCCGGGGACTTCCCCGGCGACACCGCCCAGGACGCCATCGCCCGCTCGGCACCCGTGCGCGCGTACGCGAAGGACCTCTGGCCGGTGCTCGACGCGGCCGGCGTGCTGCACCGCCTGTTCTCCGACCCGGCCGCCCTCGCCGACGCCGCCCACGGCGTCCTCACCGACGAGGAGCAGGCGATGCTGCTCTGGGACAGGCCCGCTCGCACCAAGGGTGCCGCCCGTTGGTCCCGCGCCGACCTCGCCCTCCTCGACGAGCTGACCGACCTCCTCGACCGCACACCGAGCCTCGGTCACGTCGTCCTCGACGAGGCCCAGGACCTCTCCCCGATGCAGCTGCGCGCCGTCGGCCGGCGCGCGTCGACCGGCAGCCTCACCGTCCTCGGCGACATCGCCCAGGGCACCACCCCGTGGGCGACCGAGTCGTGGGACACGGCGATGGCCCACCTGGGGCGCGACCGCCACGAGCTGGTCACCCTCGACCGCGGCTTCCGGGTGCCGGGTCTCGTCATCGACTTCGCCGCCCGCCTGCTGCCCTCGATGGCCCCGGGGCTCGGTGCGCCCCGGTCGGTCCGCGACAACCCCGGCCGGCTCGAGGTCCTCGCGGCCGACCCGTCCCGCCGCTCGGCCGCCGTCGTCGACGCGGTGCGCTCGATGACCGGCGAGCCCGGATCGGTCGGGGTCATCGCCCCGGACGCGTTCCTCGACGCGCTCTCCAGCGCCCTCGAGCGCGCGGAGATCGGGCACGGCCGGCTGGACGCCGAGCACGGTGACGACGAGGACCGGCAGGTCGAGCTGGTGCCGGCGAGCATCGCCAAGGGCCTCGAGTTCGACCGGGTGGTCGTCGTCGAGCCCGCGGCCATCGCCGCCGCCGAGCCGGACGAGCGCACCGGGCTGCGGCGGCTCTACGTCGTCCTCACCCGCGCCGTGTCGGCGCTCACGGTGGTCCACGCCGAGCCGCTCCCGGAGGCGCTGGCCGGCTGAGCGCGCTCGCCGGCGCCCTCACGAGCGGCCGTGCACGAGCTCCTCGCGGAAGCGCGCGACGAGCCCGGACCGGACGCGAAACACCTCGGCGTCGGCCGCGGCGACGGCGCTGCGCTCGATGCCGCCCGCGGACGCGGTCGGCACCGGGCGGTCGAGGGCCTGCAGGCGCTCGAGGGTCGGCGGGTGCTCGAGGTCGCGCGACCACGCCGGCTCGCCCTCGAGGCGGCGCACCAGCTCGGCGGCCTCCGGTCGCGGCGCCGACTCCATCGCCGTGAACGGGTCGGCCCCCGGGGTCCGGGCCGCGTTGTTCGCGGCGGTGAGCCCACGGGGCACTCCCGTGGTGCTGAGCAGCCAGCCGCGCACGGCCGGTGCGCCGGCGACGGCGGCGGCGCGCGCGTCGGCGTCGAGCGCCGCGTGATGCAGGACCGGGAGCCACAGCCGGGCCAGCAGCGCCTGGACGGCACGCACGGGCGCCGCCACGACGGTCATCCCCGCGGCGCCGACGGCGTCCGTGCCGCCGCGCACGGCCTGCTTCCCGGCCAGGTCCGCCCCGACGCCCAGAGCCCCGAGGTCGCCGATCGACTGCAGGACGCCCCGCGCGTTCTCTCCCGATCGCGAGGCCGTCGGGCGCAGCACGGTCCGCGCGCTGGTCAGCACGTCGTCGGCGAGCCGCACGAGGACCCCGGCCGGGCGCCGACGGACCTCGGCGCACGACAGCTCGTGGGCGAGGGCCGCGACCCGCTCACCGGGGTCGAGCGCGGTCCACTGCGGGAGCCCGACGACGAGCGCCGCACCGCCGAGGTAGCCGGTGGGCAGCACGTGCACCTCGTAGGTGGTGTCGACGAACACCGCGCTCGGCGCTCGCGCGCCGACCGCCGCCGCGACGGCCCCCGCGAGGCCGTCGAGTCCCGGCGCCTCCGCCGGCGTCATCCGGACGGCCCGGCGCGGCACCCGCCGGGGCCGCGGCAGCAGCTGCCAGAACAGCAGGACGCCCACGACCGCCCAGAGGAGGCGGGTCCAGCCGTCGTCGAACGCGAGCAGGACGAGCCACCCGGCGACCAGGACGAGGAGGAGGCCGACGACGAGGAGGGCGAGGAGCAGCGCGGGGACACCGGCGGGCCGGCCGGCCCGTGGTGAGTGCGTCGACGGCATCTCGGACCCCTGTTCGCCACCGGGCCACCCGACGGCGACCCGGGTCGAGGCTAGCGCCGCGGCGCCGTGGCCCGCACCGAGGTCAGGCGCCGACCGTCCACTTCTCGCCGTCCCAGTAGCGGGTCCGGCGGCGGGAGTGCGGGGCGGGGTACCAGCCGGGCGCGAGCCCGTTGCGGCTGGAGCCACCCATGTCCTTGACGATCCGCCGGGTGTGGAACGCGGGCACCAACGCCGCGAGCACCCCGACGGTGCAGCCCACGGTGAGGACGTAGAGGCCGAGGCCGGCGTCCAGGGTGGACCCGTGGAGGGCGTCGACGACGACCGGCGCCGAGTCCGTGAACCACGTGGGCCGGCCGAGGACGTCGAGCGGGCGCAGCACGAGCACCCACAGGACGAAGGTGATGAACGAGGTGGAGGCGAGGCCGACGAGCGCGGCGACCCGCCAGACCGGCCCGACGTAGCGGATCCGGGTGATGATCAGGGCCACGCCCATGAGCAGCACCCAGGCGCCGGTGATCGTGATGTACGACCGGAAGGGGGCGTCGAAGCCGACCGTCCCGGCCCGGGCGTGCAGCCCGAGGGGGCCCCAGATGCCGTCGGGGACGGGGTCGCCGCTCACGGAGAACACCGGCAGCAGGGTGCCGAGCATGACGATCCCGGCGCCGAGGCCCATGGTCAGCCCGGCGATCGCGTGGCTCCTGCTGTGTCTGACCTCGGCCATCTCACTCCTCCCAGCGAACGAGGCGAGTGTGACACCGGTCATGGCCTCCGGCGGGCCAGTTCGCGAAAACTCGGTCCGGCCGGCCATCCGCCGCGGTGGCGCCCGTGCTCGAGGGTCAGTCGCCGACCGTCCCCGTGACCTCGCGCAGGAGGGTCCACAGGGCCTCGACGTCCTCCCGCTCGGTGGCCTCGGCGCCGACCGAGACCCGCACCATCCAGCGGCCGTCGAGCTGGCTGGCGCCGAGGAAGACCCGCCCGGTCGCGTTCGCCGCCTCGACCCACGCGAGCGTGTGCGCGTCGAGGGCGTCGCCGGTCAGGCCCTCGGGCTCGTGGCGCAGGCAGACCGTCTGCAGGGTGACCGGCGTGAGCACCCGCCACCCCGGCTCGGCCTCGACCTGCTCGGCCAGCCAGCGGGCGTTCTCGAGGTCGCGCCGCAGCCGGGCCCGGATCGCCTCGACGCCGTCCAGCCGCAGGTGGAACCACAGCTTGAGGGCGCGGAACCGCCGGCCCAGCGGGATGCCCCAGTCCTTGTACTGGACGACCTCGGCGTCGGTGCTCGCGCGCAGGTAGCTCGGCGTCGTCGACATCACCGAGACGAGCTCGTCGACGTCGCGGACGTACAGCAGCGAGGTGTCGAGCACCGTCCCCATCCACTTGTGCGGGTTCCAGGCGAGGCTGTCGGCGTCGTCGACGCCCGCGAAGAGGTGACGCATCTCGGGCAGCAGCATCGCCGAGCCGGCCATCGCCGCGTCGACGTGCACCCACGCCCCGTGCTCGCGGGCCACCTCGACGATCGCCGGTACCGGGTCCATCGCGGTCGTCCCGGTCGTGCCGACGGCCGCGACGACGACGGCCGGCACCCGGCCGGCCGCGACGTCGTCGACCATCGCCCGGCGCAGGGCCTCGGCGTCCATCGCGTAGGTGACCGGGTCGACGTCGACGTACCGGAGGTTGTCGGCCCCGAACCCCGCGAGCAGCACCGCCTTCGGGACCGAGCTGTGGGCGTGCGGCGAGGTGTAGGCGACGAGCGGCGCGTCGAGGGACTGCAGCCCGCCACGGTGCTCGGAGCCGTCGCTGGCCCGCTCGCGGGCGGCGAGCATCGCGACGAGGCAGGCCGTCGACGCCGTGTCCTGGATGGCTCCCCGCCACTCCGGCGAGAGCCCGCACAGCTCGCGGAGCCAGTCGGTGACGACCTGCTCCACCTCGGTGAGCGCCGGCGCCGACTGCCAGGTGATGCCGAGCGCGCCGATCCCGCCGGAGGCGATGTCGCCGAGCACGCTGGCCAGGCTCGCGTTGCTCGGGAACCAGCCGTAGAAGCCGGGGTGCTGGGTCTGGGTGACGCCGGGGACGACGACGCGCTCGAGGTCGGCGAGCACCTCGGCGAACGGCTCGGGGGCGTCGGGGGCGTGCGCGGGCAGGGCCGCCCGGACCTCGCCGGGGCGCACCTGCGCGGCGACCGGGAGGTCGGGGACGCGGGCCCGGTGGTCGGCGATCCAGTCGACCAGCGCGTGGCCGGCGGCGCGGAACTCCTCGGGCGTCATGGCGTCATCCTGTCCGGTGGGCTCAGATGCGCTCGACCGTGGCGGTCAGCGGACCGCCGGCGTCACCGGTGTTGACGGTGCCGCGCCGCTCGATGAGGACGGCGCTCACCTCCTCGTCCGCGTGCGGGCAGTGCTCCACCCCGCGCGGCACGACGTACAGCTGCCCCGGCCCGAGGACGACGTCGCCGTCGCGCAGCCGGATGGTCAGCTCGCCGTCGACGACGAGGAACAGCTCGTCGCTCTCGTGGGTGTGCCAGACGAAGTCGCCCTTCACCTTGACGACCTTGACCTCGTGCTCGTCGAGCTCGGCGACGACCTTCGGCGACCAGTGCGCGGAGAAGAGCGACAGCTTCCCGGCGAGGTCGACCGGCTCGGCAGCCATCCGCGTCAGAGGTTGATCATGTGGCCGGCGATGCCCTCGACGGCCTCCTTGACCGCCTCGGACAGCGTCGGGTGCGCGAACACGTTGCGGGAGACCTCGTCCGCGGTGAGGTCCCACTTCTGCGCGAGGGTCAGCACGGGCAGCAGCTCGGTGACGTCGGGGCCGATCATGTGCGCGCCGATGATCTCGTTGTGCTCGGCGTCGGCGACGACCTTGACGAACCCGACGGCGTCGCCGAGCCCCATCGCCTTGCCGTTGGCGCTGAACGGGAACTTGGCCGTCTTGACGTCGTAGCCCTTCTCCTTGGCCTGCGCCTCGGAGTAGCCGAACGACCCGATCTGCGGGTGGCAGTAGGTGGCGCGCGGGATGAAGTCGAACTCGACCGGCATCGTCTCGGCCCCCGCGAGGTGCTCGGCGGCGACGACCCCCTGCGCCTCGGCGACGTGGGCGAGCATCAGCTTGGCCGTGCAGTCGCCGATGGCGTAGACGTTCTCGACGTTGGTGCGGCCGTACTCGTCGATGGCGATGGCGCCGCGCTCGGTGAGCTGCACGCCGGTGGACTCCAGGCCGTAGCCCTCGGTGCGGGGCGCGAAGCCGATCGCCGAGAGCAGCTTGTCGGCCTCGAGCACCTGCTGGTCACCGCCGGCGGCCGGCGAGACCGTGACGCGCACCCCGGAACCGGTGTCCTCGACCGCCTCGACCTTGGTGCCGAGCATGACCTTCACGCCGAGCTTCTTGTAGTGCTTGAGGAGCTCCTTGGAGATCTCCTCGTCCTCCGTCGGGACCATCCGGTCGAGGAACTCGACGATCGTGACGTCGACCCCGAAGTTCTTCATGACGTAGGCGAACTCGACGCCGATCGCGCCCGAGCCGGCGATGACGATCGAGCCGGGGAGGTTCTCGTCGAGGATCTGCTCCTCGTAGGTGACGATGTTCTGCGACACCTCGACGCCGGGCAGCATCCGGGTCACCGCGCCGGTGGCGATGATGAGGTGGTCGAAGGTCAGCTGCCGGGTCGAGCCGTCGTTGAGGGCGACGTCCATCGAGGTGGCGCTGGTCAGCGTGCCCCAGCCGTCGATCTCCTCGATCTTGTTCTTCTTCATGAGGAAGTGGACACCCTTGACGATGCCGGCCGACACCTTGCGCGAGCGGGCATGCGTGGCGCCGTACTTCATCGTCGCCTCCCCCTCGATGCCGTAGAGCTCCCTGTCGTGCTGGAGCGTGTGGGCCAGCTCGGCGTTCTTGATGAGCGCCTTGGAGGGAATGCAGCCGACGTTGAGACACACCCCGCCCCAGTACTTCTTCTCGACGACCGCGACCTTCTTCCCGAGCTGGGAGGCGCGGATCGCCGCGACGTACCCACCGGGACCAGCACCGAGCACCACGACGTCGAAGTCAGCCATGCCCGCCAGCCTATCGGGGCGGGTGACTGGCTCCGACGCTCAGCCCAGCCCGCGCAGGGTGAGGTGCACCGCACGGGCCACCGGAGCCGCCGTGTCGCTGCCGTTGCCGCCCTGGGCGACGACCGCCGCGACGACCCAGCGGGGACGCGAGGCCGGAGCGTACGAGACGAACCACGAGGTGTCCCGCTTCCCCACGACCTCGCCCGTCCCGGTCTTGCCGGCCACCGGCCAGTCGGCCGGCATCGTCCGGAAGGCGCCGGCGGCCGTGCCCGACGTGACGACCCGGCGCAGTCCGGCCCGCAGGTAGGCGTCGGTCGCGGCGGTCATCGGTGCCCGGTGGGCGGGGCCGGCCGCGACCCGGGCCCGCTCCCCCGACACCGGGTCGACGAGGGCGGCGGCGAGCCGGGGGGTGCGGACCGTGCCGCCGTTCGCGATCGCCGCGTAGGCGACGGCCATCTGGAGGGGGGTGGCGAGGACGTCCCCCTGCCCGATGGCGAAGTTCGCGGCGTCCCCGGCGCGCAGCTGCCACCCGGAGGCGCAGTTCTCTCTGGCGACCGCCGTGAGGAAGCTCCGCCGCTCGCGGTCGGCGACCTCTGGGTACCCGGTGCGGGCGCGCCGGCACAGGTCGGCGCGCTGCTGCTCCCACTGGTCCTGCCGCCAGGTGCGGTCGGGGATGCGACCCGCCGACTCCGAGGGCAGGTCGATGCCGGTCGGTGCGCCGAGCCCGAGCCCCCGGGCGGTCGCCGCGAACGGGTCGGGCGTCGTCGACCGCGCGGCGAGGCCGCCCTGGCGCTGCCACGCCGAGTAGGCGAGCTGGTAGAAGACGGTGTCGCACGAGATCTCGAGTGCCCGGGCGAGGCTGATGTGGCCCTGCGGCGCGGACTCGTAGTTGTGGAAGTCGCGGTCCCCGATCCGGTACACCGCCGGGCAGTCGTACGAGGC
This sequence comes from Phycicoccus sp., assembly GCF_035325325.1. NCBI lineage: Bacteria > Bacillati > Actinomycetota > Actinomycetes > Micrococcales > Intrasporangiaceae > Phycicoccus > Phycicoccus sp. The sequence continues at coordinate 89,408 of NZ_DAOLAC010000002.1, forward strand.
CCCGAGCGAGCGGCCGTCGCGGACCGCCGCCGCGACCGAGGCCGGCTTCATCGTGCTCGCCGGGGCGAACCCGACGTCGGTGGCCCGGGAGAGCAGCGGGGTCCCCGAGCGCGCACCGGTCAGCCGGGCGTAGTCGGCGGCCGAGATGCCACCGGTCCACACGTTGGGGTCGTAGGTCGGCGCGCTGGCCAGCGCCGCGACGGCGCCGGTGCGCGGGTCGAGGACGACGACGGCCCCGGAGTCGGCCGGCCACCCCCGGGTGCGCGTCCGGCGCATCTCGGCGGCCAGCGCCCGCTCGGCGCTCGCCTGCACGACGGCGTCGAGGGAGGTGACGAGGTCGCGCCCCGGGACGGGGTCGGTGCGCGAGACGACGCCGGTGACGAGGCCGCGCGGGTCGACCGAGACGACCGTGCGGCCGGGGGTGCCGCGCAGCTCGCGGTCGTACTGCTGCTCGAGCCCGGCCCGCCCGACGAGCTCGTCGGGGGTGAGGCTCGGGTCGGCGGCGACGTCCTCGGCGGTGGCCCGCCCCAGGTAGCCGAGCACCTGCGCGGCGAGCGCCCCCTCGGGTCGCGGGTAGCTGCGGACCGGGGTCGAGGTGACGGCGACCCCGGGGAAGCGGCCGGGCTGCTCGACGAGGGCGAGCGCCCGCACCGGGTCGACGTCCGTGGCGAGCGGCACCGGCACCTGCGGCGACCCGCTCCAGCAGGCCGGCGCGCCCGGCGCGCCCGGCTCGCCGCAGAGCCACGTCCGGCCGAGGAGGTCGGCCGCCGGGAGCCCGAGCACGGCCGCGACGTCCCGCACCTCCTCCTCCGCCGCGGGGCGGTCGTCGGCGAGGACCCGTCGCTCGAGGGTGACGACGGTGCTCGTCCGGTTGTCGGCGAGGACCCGGCCGGCGCGGTCGAGGATGCGTCCGCGCAGGGCCGGGACGACGATCGTCCGGGTGTCGAGCGCGGCGGCCCGGGCGGCGAGGCCGTCCGCCTCGGCGAGCTGGACCTGTCCGAGCCGGACGACGAGCCCGGAGAAGGCGACGACGACGGCCGCGACGAGCGCGAGCAGGCGGCCGCGGTGCCGGGTGGCGCGCCTCACCCGAACCGCCTGCGCACCGCCGCGCGCTCGGCCCGCACGACGACGGGGACGACGAGCGCGCCGAGGGTCGCGGTGAGGAGGCACCGGACGGCGACGTCGGCGAGCCCGACCGGTGCCTGGACCGCGAGCGCGCGCACGACGTCGACCCCCTCGACGACGACCGACGCGAGCAGGGTGACCGCCGCGACCCGCGGGGCGGCCACCGGGCCCGTCACCCGCAGGCGCCCGGCGAGCATCCCGGCGGCGGCGTACACGAGGGCGTGCACGCCGAGCACCTCGGCGCCGGGGGGCACGAGGTCGAGGACCCATCCGCCGACGAGGCCCGCGACCGCCCCGGCGACCGGCCCGCGCCACAGCGCCCAGGCGACGACGAGGACGACGACGAGGTTGGGGACGGGCGTGAGGTGCCGGGCGGCGAGCCCGACGGCGACGAGCACGGCGAGGACGAGTCCCGCTCCGCGCAGGACCAGGCCGAGCAGGCCCACCTCAGCCGCCCCCGGTCGCGGTCGGCCGCGGTGTGCTCCGCCGCGTGCCGACGACCACCCCGACGACGTCGAGGCCCGCCGGGTCGACCGCGGGCGCGACGGTGCCGCTGGGCGCGAGCCGTCCGACCGGGGACCCCACCGACGCCACGGTGCCGACCCGCAGCCCGGGGACGAAGGGTCGGCCGCCGGGGCTGCCGAGGGTGGTGACGGCGTCGCCGGGCGCCACCGTGCCCCCGGCGACGAGCGCGAGGGCCAGCTGCCCAGCCGCCGGCGCCGGCTGCCCGGGAACGGCTGTGGCGGAGGCCTGCCCGAGGACCCCGCGGTCGCCGACGCGGACCCCGACGGCGACGTCGGGTCCTCCGAGGAGGAGGACGTCGCAGGTCCACGGGCCGACCTCGACGACGCGCCCGACGAGCCCGTCGGCGGCGACGACCGCCTCGTCGGCCTCGACGCCGTCGCGGGAGCCGACGTCGATGGTCACGCGTTCCGGTCCCGCAGGTCCGGGCGGACCGACGGCCACGACGCGGGCGAGGACGAGCGGCAGCCCGTCGACCGCCGGGTCGGCGAGCAGGGCACCGGCCCCGGCGGCCGCGGCGAGCCGGCGGTCGGCGTCGGCGAGCCGGGCCGCGAGCCGGGGGTTCACGGCCTGCAGCCGCGACGCCTCGTCCTCACGCGGGCCGGCGACACGCTCGAGCGGTCCGAGTCCGGCCGCGGCGAGCCGGCGCACCCCGCCGAGGTCGACCGCGCCGGAGAGGTCGAGGACGAGGACGAGCGCGGTGAGCAGGGTGAGGGCCAGCGCCGCGCGCCGGGGCACCGTCCAGGCGTTCACGGCGTCACGGGCGCCGCGTGTCGACGAGGACGCGCTCGAGGGTGCGGAACTCCTCGACGCACCGGCCGGCGCCGCGGGCCACCGCCCGCAGCGGGTCGTCGGCGGCGCGCACGGGCACGCCCAGCTCGTGGGAGAGGCGCTCGTCGAGGCCGCGCAGGAGGGCACCGCCGCCGGTCAGCGCGATGCCGCGGTCGACGACGTCGCCGGCCAGCTCGGGCGGGCAGACGTCGAGGACCGAGCGGACGAGGTCGACGACCTGGGCGAGCGGCGTCTCGATGGCCCGGCGCACCTCGGCCGAGCCGATGGTCACCGTCTTCGGCAGGCCGGTCACGAGGTCGCGCCCGCGCACGCGCTCGGAGAGCTCCTCGGTGAGCGGGAACGCCGACCCCGCACCGATCTTCAGCTGCTCGGCGCTGGACTCCCCGAGGAGCAGGGAGTACTCGGCCTTGACGTGGGCGACGATCGCCTCGTCGATCTCGTCGCCGCCGATGCGCACGGTGCGCGAGGTGACGATGCCGCCGAGGCTGATCACGCCGACGTCGGTCGTGCCGCCACCGATGTCGACGACCATCGAGGCCTCGGTCCCTTCGACCGGGAGGCCGGCGCCGATCGCGGCCGCCATCGTCTCCTCGACGACGTAGACCCGCCGCGCACCGGAGCGCAGGGTGGCGTCCTCGAGGGCGCGCCGCTCGACGCTCGTGATGTCGCTGGGGACGCACACGACGACCCGCGGGCGGACCAGCCGGGACGGGGCGACGCGGTCGACGAACCAGCGGATCATCCGCTCGGTGACGTCGGCGTCGGAGATGACGCCGTCGCGCAGCGGGCGCACCGCGGTGACCGTCTCGGGCGTGCGGCCGAGCATCTCCTTGGCCCGGCGGCCGGCGGCCACGAGCTCGCTCGTGCCGGTGCGCACGGCGACGACGGACGGCTCGTCGAGGACGACGCCGCGGCCGCGTTCGTAGACGACGGTGTTGGCGGTGCCGAGGTCGAGGGCGAGGTCGCGCCCCCGGACCCAGCCCGCCGACCACCCGCTCATGGCGAGCAGGCTAGGCGCGGCCCGCAGCGTCGTCCGGACGCAACGCCGGGGACCGCCGGGACGGCACGGCATCCACGTGTCGGGTGTGGCTCATGAGGCCAGTGGGACCTCCGAGGCGCCCACGACCAGCCCTCACCCGGGGAGGGCGCGCTTCACCCGGGAACGGTTCCGGGGTGGAGCGCAGCCGTATCGGGTGACCCGATACGCGCGAGGCCCGCGGGGTCAGAGCTGGGGGAACCAGATGTCGATCTCGCGCGCGGCCGACTCCGGCGAGTCCGAGCCGTGGACGATGTTCTCCTGGACCGGCCGGCCCCAGTCGCGCCCGAGGTCGCCGCGGATCGAGCCGGGAGCGGCCTTCGTCGGGTCGGTCGCACCGGCGAGCGAGCGGAAGCCCTCGATGCAGCGCTCCCCCTCGATGACGACCGCGGTGACCGGGCCGGAGGACATGAACGCGACGAGCGGCTCGAAGAACGGCTTGCCCTCGTGCTCGGCGTAGTGCCGGTGCAGCATGTCGGTGTCCGGGGTGAGCACCTGGAGGGCCACGAGCCGGTACCCCTTGGCCTCGATGCGGCGGAGCACCTCGCCGGTGAGGCCGCGGGCGAAGCCGTCGGGCTTGACGAGGACGAGCGAGCGTTCTGTGGTCACGCCGCCAGCCTAGTCCGCGACGGCACCCGCCCCCGACGCCGCCTCGGCCTCCCGCCGCGCGACGAGGGCGTCCGCCCGGACCCCCTGGACGAGGAGCAGCACCCACAGCGCGGTGAAGACGACGGCCACCCCGAGCATGGCCGTCACGAGGACCCCGCTGGCCCACGTGAGCGCCTGGACGAGCCAGCCGAGGGTGACGCCGAACGGCCGCCGCATCAGGCCGCTCGCCAGCAGCGAGAACCCCGCGAGCCCGAGGCCCACCCAGAGCAGCCGGTCGCCGTCGGACGCGCGGCCGTCGGCGATGGCGAGCCCCCGCGCGACGAGGGCGAAGAAGGAGAGCAGGACCGCCTGTCCGAGGAGGGCGACCGCGAGCAGCCGGAAGGTCAGCCGGCCCTGCGTGCCGTAGAGGTGCAGCCGCCTCACCGGGCCGCCCCGCCCTGCTTCCACCGGTAGGTCTCGACCGCCGCCCGCGACTGTGCGAGACCGGCACCGGTCGCGGCCCGGTAGTGCTTGACCGCGCCGACGAGCCGGCCCTGCGCCAGGGAGGCGTCGATGACCCCGCGCACCTCGGCGGCGAGCTCCTCGACCGGGGTGAACGCCACCTCGCCGGACGCGCCCGAGGCCCGCACCTGGCGCACCACGTACCAGACGGCGACGACCGCCGCGACGAGCACGAGGAGCTTGAGCAGGCCCATGGGCCCAGCCTAGGTGAGGCGCGGGGAGACCCTGACATCCGTCACCTCGGCCGCCGCCCGGACGTCACGACGCACTCGTGATGGCCGTCGCGGGCGCCGGCGCGCGGTCCACGACATGGTTCTCGGTATGAACGCGATCACCCTCCGCTCCGTGACCAAGCACTTCGGGCAGGTGCGGGCCGTCGACGGCATCGACCTCACCATCGGGCAGGGCGAGGTCGTCGCCGTCCTCGGGCCGAACGGTGCCGGCAAGACGACGACCATCGACATGGTGCTCGGCCTGAGCACCCCCACCGACGGAGACGTCACCGTCTTCGACCTGCACCCGCGGGAGGCGGTCGACCGGGGGCTGGTCTCCGCCGTCCTCCAGAGCGGCGGGCTGCTCAAGGACATGACGGTGCGCGAGTCGGTGGAGTACACCGCGGCGCTCTTCCCCTCGGCCCGGCCGGTCGACGAGGCGCTCGCGGCGGCCGGCATCACCGCGATCGCCGACCGGCGGATCAAGGACTGCTCCGGTGGGGAGCAGCAGCGCACCCGCTTCGCCATGGCGCTCGTGCCCGACCCCGAGCTCATCATCCTCGACGAGCCGACGACCGGGATGGACGTCGCCGCCCGTCGCGCCTTCTGGCAGGCCATCCACGCCGATGCCGAGCAGGGCCGCACCGTCGTCTTCGCGACGCACTACCTCGAGGAGGCGGAGACCTGGGCCGACCGGGTCGTCGTCGTCCGGGCCGGGAAGGTCGTCGCCGACGGCACGCCGGCCGAGCTCGGCGCGATGACCACCGGCCGCGTGGTGCGGGCCACCCTCCCCGACGCCGACCCCGAGCAGCTCCGCACGCTGCCCGGCGTGGTGGAGGCCGACGTGCGCGGCACGACGGTGACCCTCGTGAGCACCGACTCGGACGCGCTCGCCCGCCACCTGCTGACGCAGACGGCGGCTCGTGACCTCGAGGTCGCCGGTCGCAGCCTCGAGGACACCTTCGTCGCGCTGACCGGGGGCGACGCCGGGACCGCCGACGACCCGACGACCACCGAGACCACCGAAGGACTGCCCCGATGACCTCCCCCCTGACCGACGTCGCGAGCCGACCCGCCCCGCGCCGCACCCTCCTCAACCCGACGGTGCTGCGGATCGAGCTGCGCCGGCTCGTGCGCAACCGGCGCATCCTGATCTTCACGTTCGTCTTCCCGGCGGTGATGCTCGTGTTCATCGGCAGCCAGATCACCGGCCAGGACGACGTCATCGGGCCGCAGGCCGTGGCCAACGTCGGCGCCTACGTCATGGCGAGCATGGCCGTCTACGGCGCCGTCATGGCCACCACCTCCGCCGGCGCCTCGGTGTCCATCGAGCGAGCGGCCGGGTGGAGCCGCCAGCTGCGCCTCACCCCTGCACGGCCGCTCTCGCACGTGCTCGTCAAGATGCTCGTCGCCGTCGTCCTCGGGGTCTGCGCCACCGTCGTCACCTTCGTCGTCGGGGCGGTCACCGGCACCGCGCACGTCACCGCGATGGCGCCGTGGTGGCAGATGGGCGTCGTCATCGTCCTCGGGTCGCTCGTCTTCGCCGCCTTCGGCCTCTTCATGGGCTACCTGCTGCCGAGCGAGAACGCCATGCAGTTCCTCGGCCCGCTGCTGGCCATCCTCGCGATCTTCGGCGGCCTGTTCTCCGGGCCGCTGCCCACCGACTCCCTCTACGGCCAGATCGCGCAGTACACCCCGATCTACGGGCTGAGCCAGCTCGCTCACTGGCCGCTCACCCTGACGACGACCGGGGCGCACGACCCGTTCCGGATGGCCTGGGTGCTCAACCTCGTCGTCTGGGGGCTGGTCTTCGTCGCGGGCGCCGTGTGGCGCTTCCGCCGCGACACCGATCGGGTCTGACACGCTGTGAGCGTGACGGGGTGGCCGTGGGGCAGCCGGCGGGACGAGGACCAGCTCGTCCCGCCGGACCCGCGTGCCGGCTCCGCCGCGGGCCGGGTCATCGCCCTCATCTGGCTCGTCTACCTCGCCGACCCTTTCGTCGCGGCCTGGCGGATGCGGGGCTCGGTCGCGGGCGACGTCGGCCTGCTCGCGCTGGTGACGTTCCTGCTGGTCTACCTCTGGCACTTCCTCACCTCGACGATGCCGGCGATCACCCGCACCGGCCTCACGCCGCCGCCCGCACCGCGCTGGCCCGGCCTCGTCCGCTACGCCACGCTCGTCGTGACGGCCGCCGTCGCCACCGTGCTCGTCGGGCAGTCGGCGACGGCGACGTGGGTCTTCCTCGCGGTCTCCGGCGTGTGGACGCTCGGCGGCTGGTGGGCCTACCTCGTCGTCCTCGCCCTCGCCGGGCTCTACGAGCTGCTCGCGTACCGCCTCGAGTCCTGGGACCGCGACAACAGCCTGACCATCGCGATGGCCTTCGCGGTGATCGCCGTGACGAGCGCGACGGTCGCCATCCGGCGCTCGCGCGACCTCGCCGAGGCGCAGCGCGAGAACGCCCGGCTGGCCGTGGAGGACGAGCGCAACCGGGTCGCCCGCGACCTGCACGACATCCTCGGCCACTCGCTCACCGTCATCCGGGTCAAGGCCGAGCTGGCGGCGCGGCTCGTCGAGCTCGACCCCGCGCGGGCCCGGGCCGAGGTCGAGGAGGTCGAGTCGCTCGCCCGGGAGGCGCTGGCCGACGTGCGCGGCGCGGTCGAGGGCTTCCGCGAGATCTCCCTCGCCGGCGAGATCGCGCGGGCCCGCGCGGCGCTGGCCTCGGCGGGCATCGAGGCCGACCTGCCCCGCCGCGTCGACGGCATCGCCCCCGACCTGCGCGAGCTCTACGCGTGGACCGTCCGCGAGGGCGTCACCAACGTCATCCGGCACAGCGGCGCGAGCACGTGCACGGTGACCATCGACGGCGCGGGCCTGCGGCTCGCCGACGACGGTCGCGTCCTCGCTCCGGGGCCGGCCGCGCGGGCCGCCGGCCACGGGCTGCGCGGCCTCGCCGAGCGGGCCCGCTCCGCCGGCGCCACCCTCACCGCCCGACGTCTCGACCCCCGCGGGTTCGAGATCATCGTGTCCGCCACCGTCCCCGGGGGCGAGCCGTGACCCCCATCCGCCTCGTCCTCGCCGACGACCAGGCCCTCGTCCGCGGGGCGCTGGCGGCACTGCTCGACCTCGAGCCCGACCTCGAGGTGGTCGGCCAGGCCGAGGACGGCGAGGAGGTCGTGCGCGTCGTCGGCGCGACGCTGCCGGACGTCGTGCTCATGGACGTCGAGATGCCGGGGGGCGACGGCATCGACGCCACCACCCGTCTGCGCGAACGGCACCCGGACGTGCGCGTCCTCGTCGTCACGACCTTCGGCCGACCCGGCTACCTCCGCCGGGCGATGCAGGCCGGGGCGTCCGGGTTCGTCGTCAAGGACACCCCGGCGCACGCCCTCGCCGATGCCGTGCGCCGCGTGCACGCCGGCCTGCGCGTCGTCGACCCGGCGCTCGCGGCCGACTCCCTGGCGCTCGGTGACTCCCCGCTCACACCGCGCGAGACCGAGGTGCTCCGGGCGGCGGCGAGTGGCGCGACGATCGCCCAGCTCGCCCGGACCCTCCACCTGTCCGAGGGGACGGTCCGCAACCACCTCAGCTCGGTCATCGGCAAGACGACCGCGCGCAACCGGGCCGACGCCGTGCGGATCGCCCGCGAGGCCGGCTGGCTCTGAGGCCCTGGCGCGGCCACGGGCTCAGACGTCGGTCGTGCCGAGCAGCATCCGCACCTCGGCGGCGGTGACCACCGAACCGGTCGCGAGCACTCCGCCGGCCACGCCGCCCTCGTCGGCGAGGCCGGCCGCGCGGTCGAGGGCGTCGGGGAGGTCGTCGACGACGGTGACCCGGTGCTCGCCGAAGATCTCCGCCGCCAGCTCACCGAGCTCGCGGGGCCGCATCGAGCGGGGCGAGGTGTTGCGGGTGACGACGACCTCGTCGAGGGCCGGCTCGAGCACCTCGAGCATCTCGGCGGCGTCCTTGTCGGCCATGACCGCGACGACGCCGACGAGCTTGACGAAGGTGAAGGCGTCCTCGAGCGCCTGGCGCAGCGCGCGGGCCCCGGCCGGGTTGTGCGCGGCGTCGACGAGCACCGTCGGACTGCGCCGCACGATCTCGAGCCGTCCGGGCGACTCGACCGCCGCGAGCCCCGCCCGCAGCACGTCGAGGTCGAGGGCCTGCTCGCCCCCGCCGACGAACGCCTCGACGGCGGCGACGGCCACGGCCGCGTTCTGGGCCTGGTGCCCGCCGTGCAGGGGGAGGTAGAGGTCGGGGTAGTCGCCGGCCAGGCCGCGCAGCGAGAGCTGCTGGCCACCGACCGCGACGTCGCGCTCGGTGACACCGAAGTCGTTGCCCTCGAAGACGATCCGAGCGCCGACCTCGGCCGCGCGGTCGATGAGCACCTCGGCGGCCTCGCGGTGCTCCTGCACCCCGGACACCGCGATGGCGTCGGGCTTGATGATGCCCGCCTTCTCGTGCGCGATGGCCTCCGGGGTGTCGCCGAGGAAGTGCCGGTGGTCGACGTCGATCGGCGTGACGACCGAGACCGGCGCGTCGACGACGTTCGTGGCGTCCCAGGTGCCGCCCATCCCGACCTCGACGACCGCGACGTCGACCGGGAGGTCGGCGAAGGCGGCGTACGCGACGGCGACGAGGACCTCGAAGTAGGTCATCCGGGGCCCCCCGGACTCGAGCGAGCGGGCGTCGACGATCTCGATGATCGGGCTGACGTCGTCCCAGGCGGCGAGGAAGCGCTCGGCGTCGACCGGGCGGCCGCCGACCGCGATCCGCTCGAGCATCGAGTGCAGGTGCGGGCTGGTGAACCGGCCGGTCTTCAGGCCCATCTCGCGCAGCACCGACTCGATGATCCGGGCCGTGCTCGTCTTGCCGTTGGTGCCGGTGACGTGGATGACCGGGAAGGTGCGCTGGGGGTCGCCGAGGAGCTCCATGACGGCGGCGATCCGGTCGAGCGAGGGCTGGAGGTCGTGCTCCGGTGCGCGGGAGAGGATGGCCTCCTCCACCTCGCGCATCCGCTTGCGGACCTCGAGGGCGTGCGCGGCCTCGCGCTGGGCGGCGTCGGGTGCAGGGCTCACCGTCCCATCCTCCCGCATGGCCCGGGTCGTGTGCTCGGGTGGCCGTCGGGGCGACCACCCGGGCACACGACTCCGGTCAGCGGCGAGTCACCCGCACGTGGGCCTTGTGGCCGTCACCGACCGTGACGACCGCGACCCGCTCGCCGTCGGGCGCCATGAGGGGTTCGACCCGCTCGGCGAGGGTCTCCCCCGCCAGCAGGTCGCCGTGCGCCTCGACGGCCGCCTCGACCTCGGGGTCGCCGGAGACCTCGAGGTGGATCCGGTCCGAGACGTCGAGGTCGGCGTCCTTGCGCGCCTGCTGGACGGCGCGCACGAGGTCGCGGGCGATGCCCTCGCGGGCCAGCTCGGGCGTCACCTCGGTGTCGAGGACGACGAACCCGCCGCCCGGCAGCATCGCCGTGGCGAGCGAACCGGACCCGTCGGAGCCCGCGGCGACCGTCTCGAGCGTGTACTCGCCCTCGACGAGCGCGAGCCCGCCGGCGGTCACCGTGCCGTCCTCGGCGACCGACCAGTCCCCCGACTTCGAACCCTGGATGGCGGTCTGCACGTCGCGGCCGAGGCGCGGCCCGGCGGCCCGGGCGTTGACGGTGAGCCGCTGGCTGATGCCGAAGTCGGACTCGTGGGCGTCGGCGACGTCGAGGACGGTGACGGTCTTGACGTTGAGCTCGTCGCGGACGATGCCGCTGAACGGCTCGAAGCCGGCCGGGTCGGCGGTGACGACGGTCAGCTCGCGCAGCGGCAGGCGCACCCGCAGGGCCTCGGCCTTGCGCAGCGAGGAGCCGGTCGAGCAGACCGCGCGCACCTGGTCCATCGCCGCGACGAGCGCGTCGTCGGCCGGGAGCTCGTCGGCGGACGGCCAGTCGGCGAGGTGCACCGAGCGGCCGCCGGTCAGCCCGCGCCAGACCTCCTCGGTGAGCAGCGGCAACAACGGGGCGGCGACGCGGGTCAGCACCTCGAGGGCCGTGTACAGCGTGTCGAACGCCGCCTCCGCAGCCGACGAGTCCCCGGAACCGTTGTCCCAGAACCGCTCCCGTGAACGGCGGATGTACCAGTTGGTCATGCCGTCGACGAAGCCGCGCACCGACTCGCAGGCGCCCGGCACGTCGTAGGCGTCCATCTGTGCCGTCACCGTGCCGACGAGGTCGTGCAGCTTCGCGAGGAGGTAGCGGTCGAGCGGGTCGGTGGACGCCGTCGACCACCGCGCCTCGTACCCCGCCCCGCCGTTCGCCGCGTTGGCGTACAGCGAGAAGAAGTACCAGCAGTTCCACAGCGGCAGGATGACCTGGCGCACGCCCTCGCGGATGCCCTCCTCGGTGACGACGAGGTTGCCGCCCCGCAGGATCGGCGACGCCATGAGGAACCAGCGCATCGCGTCGGCGCCGTCGCGGTCGAAGACCTCGCGGACGTCCGGGTAGTTGCGCAGCGACTTGCTCATCTTCTGGCCGTCGTTGCCGAGGACGATGCCGTGGCTGATGCACGACGAGAACGCCGGCCGGTCGAAGATCGCCGTCGCGAGGACGTGCAGCGTGTAGAACCAGCCGCGGGTCTGGCCGATGTACTCGACGATGAAGTCCGCCGGGAAGTGGGCGTCCTCGGTCTCGGTGCCCGCGAACCAGTCCGCGTTCTCGAAGGGGAAGTGCACCTGGGCGTAGGACATCGAGCCGGAGTCGAACCACACGTCGAGGACGTCCGCGACACGGCGCATCGTCGAGCGACCGGTCGGGTCGTCCGGGTTCGGCCGGGTCAGCTCGTCGACGAAGGGGCGGTGCAGGTCGGGGTTGCCCTCGCGGTCGCGCGGCAGGTCGCCGAAGTCGCGCTCGAGCTCCTCGAAGGAGCCGTAGACGTCGACCCGCGGGTAGGCCGGGTCGTCGGACTTCCACACCGGGACCGGGCTGCCCCAGAAGCGGTTCCGGGTGATCGACCAGTCGCGGGCGTTCTCGAGCCACTTGCCGAACTGGCCGTCCTTGACGTGCTCCGGCACCCAGCTGATCTGCTGGTTGAGCTCGACCATGCGGTCCTTGAACGCGGTGACCTGGACGAACCACGACTCGACGCCCTTGTAGATGAGGGGCTCGCGGCACCGCCAGCAGTGCGGGTAGCTGTGGTCGTAGGACTCGCGCCGGAGCAGCACAGTGCCCGGCGACACCGATCCGACCGGGCCCTCGCCGCGGGTCGCGGCGCGCAGGTGGTCGATGACGAGCGCGTTGGCGTCGAACACCTGGACGCCCTCGTAGTCGGTGACGGGCTCGGTGAACCGGCCGTCCTTGCCGACCGGCATGACCGCCTCGATGCCCTCGCGGTCGGTCACCTCCTTGTCGACCTCACCGAAGGCGCCGGCCGTGTGCACGACCCCGGTGCCGTCGGTCGTCGTCACCGCGTCGTCGGCGGCCACGACCCGGAAGGCGTTCGCGTGGCCGGCGTAGTACGAGAACGGCGGCGTGTACGTGCGCCCGACCAGGTCGGCTCCGCGGTACCGCCCGACGACCGCGAACTCACCCTCCGCGGAGGCCAGCTCGCGGGCGTAGGCGGAGAGCCGCGCCTCGGCGAGGACGTACCGGGCGGTGCGGTCGGTCCCCGGGACCGGCGCCTCGACGACGACGTACTCGATCTCGGAGCCGACCATCGCCGCGAGGTTGCTCGGCAGGGTCCACGGGGTCGTCGTCCAGACGAGCAGGTGCGCGCCGTCGAGGACGTGGTCGGTGCCGGTGTCGTCGAGGAGGTAGCCGACCGTGACCGAGGGGTCCTGCCGGTTCTGGTAGACCTCGTCGTCCATCCGCAGCTCGTGGTTGGACAACGGGGTCTCGTCGTTCCAGCAGTAGGGCAGCACGCGGAAGCCCTCGTAGACGTAGCCCTTGTCGTAGAGGGACTTGAAGGCCCAGATGACCGACTCCATGTAGTCGGCGTTCATCGTCCGGTAGTCGTTGTCGAAGTCGACCCAGCGGGCCTGGCGGGTGACGTAGTCGCGCCACTCCCCCGTGTACTTCATGACCGAGTCGCGGCAGGCGGCGTTGAACTTCTCGATGCCGAGCTCGAGGATCTCGTCGGTGGTCTTGATCCCGTTGAGGCGCATCGCCTCCAGCTCGGCCGGCAGCCCGTGGGTGTCCCAGCCGAAGCGGCGCTCGACCCGGCGCCCGCGCATCGTCTGGTAGCGCGGCACGACGTCCTTGACGTACCCGGTCAGCAGGTGGCCGTAGTGCGGCAGGCCGTTGGCGAACGGCGGCCCGTCGTAGAAGACGAACTCGTTCTCGCCGCGCTCACCCGGGTCGCGCTGGTCGATCGACGCCTGGAAGGTGCCGTCGGCGGCCCAGTGCGCGAGGACCGCCTCCTCCACCTCCGGGAAGCGCGGGCTGGCGGGGACGCCGAAGGACTCACCGGTGTGGTCGCCGGTGGTGGACACCTGGGGGTAGGTCATCGGGGTGCAGCTCCTGCGGGTGGTCGACTCGTCCGTCACGAGGACGACGGGCCCGGCCGTGCGCCGGACACCTCCGCGGTACCACCTCGCTTGCCGCCCCGGGGGACGACCGCTCTTGCACCAGGTCGTGACGTGACCCCGACGTCCGGTTCTAGTGAGGACTCACGTCCCGTTCTTCCGGAGGCTCACCGCTGATGACGGCTCGAACGCCTGTGCCGGGGAGTCTACCGGCGGCGGACGCGTGGTTCCGACCGAGTTCCGCACGGGGTAGCATCACCGGCGTCGCCCGCGAGGGCGGCACCACACGCACCCGCCTGGGGGAAGCCGGTCGAAGTCCGGCACTGTCCCGCAGCCGTAGGCCACCTGCGAAGGTGGCGAGTCGGAATGCCCGAGCGGGCGCGAGCGGCTCCATCACACCCGTCGAGGAATGCGGGACGGAGCCCGAGGGCCGGGGCTCCGGCGGTTCGGGCGTTCGTCTTGAACCGCTCAGGAAGGCTCCATGTCCACCACCACGCTCCGCCCCGGCGCCCGCGCGCTCGGGGCCCTGCTGCTCTCGGCAGCCCTCGTCGGCGCGCCGTCGGTCGCCTCGGCCGACGAGACACCGACGCCGACTCCCACCCCGACCGCCACGGCGACGCCGGACCCGTCGGCCACGCCGACGGACCCGGCGGCCACGCCGACGCCCACCGACACCCCGACGGCCACGCCCACGGCGGACCCCACGGCCACGCCCACGGCGGACCCCACGGCCACGCCCACGGCGGACCCCACCCCGTCGCCGAGCAGCACCCCGACGGCCACCCCGTCCGCGACGACGGCCGTCGTCGCCGGGGGTGACGCGGGCCGCTACGGCGTCGCCGCGGTCACCGGCCCGGTCACCTCGAGCGACCCGCTGCTCGTCGGGGCGCACTACCTCGAGCAGCAGCTGCGACTCGGGGGCCACGTCCTCTCGGTGGACTTCGGCGGCACGCTCTACCCCGACTACGGCGTCACGGCCGACGCCGTGCTCGCCCTGGCCGCTGCCGGCACCGGCCAGGTCGAGGCCACCCTCGCCACCCAGACCCTCGCGACGCACTTCGTCGACTACACCGGCTTCGGGGACCCGACCGAGGTGTACGCGGGGTCGGTCGCCAAGCTGCTCAACGTGGCCGTCGCCCAGGGCGTGGACCCGACGGCCTTCGGCGGGGTCGACCTCGTCGCGACGCTCGGTGGCCTGGAGCAGCCCTCCGGCCGGTTCAGCGACGTGACGAAGTACGGCGACGCCTCCAACACCTTCGGGCAGTCCCTCGCCCTCATCGGCCTCCACCGGGCCGGTGGCACCGTGTCCGCCACGGCCACGGACTACCTCCTGGCCCAGCAGTGCCCGGGCGGCGGGTTCCAGCTCTACATGGCCGACGCGGGCTGCACCGACGACGCGAACGCCGACCCCGACGCGACCGCGATGGCCGTCCAGGCGCTCATCGCCGTCGGCGGCCACGGCGCGGCCGCGAACGCCGGCCTCGACTACCTCGCGACCCGTCAGGCCGCGGGCGGTGGCGTCGGCGGCGGCGGACCGCAGACGGCCGCCAACGCCAACAGCACGGGCCTGGCCGGCCAGGCCTTCCTCGCCGGTGGCCGCACCACGCAGGCGCGGGCCGCGGTCACCTTCCTCACCGGCCTGCAGTACGGGTGCGCGCTGCCCGCCGCCGTCCGCGGTGGCATCGCCTACGACCGGGCCACCTACGACGCCAAGGTCGCCGCCGGCACGTCGGCCGTGCCGACCGACCCGGACCGTCGCTCCACCTCGCAGGCCCTCCTGGCGCTGGCCGGGGTGCCGCTCGGGTCGGTGACTTCGGCGGGCGCGACGGCCGAGGCCCCGGCCCTCGCGTGCGCGGTGACGCCGCGGCCCACCACCTCGACGGGGTCGCCGTCCGCGACGACCGACCCGACGTCCGCCGCGGGGGCCGGGGGCTCCGGGGGCAGCACCGCCGACCCGGTCGCGGCCGCTCCGGCCGGCGCGCTCGCCCAGACCGGTGCGGACCCGCTCGGGCCGGTGCTCGTCGGGCTCGCGCTCCTCGTGCTCGGTGTGGTCGCGGTGCTGGCCTCGCGAACCCGACGGGGGGCGCACGCCTGATGCGTCGCCTGCTCACCCGACTGCTCGTCCCCGTCGCCGCGGCGGGCCTGGCCGGTGCCGGGCTCGTCGGGGCGGCGGGCCCGGCCTCGGCCTCGGCCTGCTCCGGCACCTCCGGGGTGACCGTCGTCATCGACACGGGATCCTCGACCAGCACCTCGTGCGCGCCGAGCGGCGGCTCGGCCATGACCGCCCTGCAGGCGGTCGCGACCGTCGTCAGCCCCCAGCAGTACCCGGGCGCCGTCGTGTGCCGCATCAACGGCTTCCCGTCGTCCGACCCGTGCGTGCGGATGCCCCCGGCCAACGCGTACTGGGCGTTCTTCCACGCCCCGCGGGGCGGCTCGTGGACCTACAGCACCTCCGGCGTCGCGTCCTACGCACCGCCGGCCGGCAGCGTCGTCGGCTTCCGGTTCGGCTCGGGCCAGCAGCCCCGCACCGCCCCACCGGCCCCCGCGGCGACGACGGCCCCGAAGCCGACGACCAGGCCCACCCCGAAGCCGACGACGACGCCCGCGCCACAACGCACGAGCACCGCCCCGCGACCGACACCCGGGGCCACCGCGCCGACCGGGACCACTCCGTCGACCACGACCTCCGCCGGCACCTCGGCGACGCCGTCGGCGAGCACCTCGGCCTCCCCGAGCGGCTCGGCGGGGGCTGTGCCCCCCACCGGCAGCGCCCCCACCGCCCCGACCACTCTCGCCGCCGAGCCGACGAGCACCGAGGCCGCCGGGGGCGCCGGGACGGGCACCCTCGTCGCGGGCGGCGTGCTCGTGGTCCTCGTCGGGGGTGCCGCCGTGTGGGTCGCCCGCCGCCGGCGCAGCTGAGCCGGCTGGGATGATGCCGCGGTGACCCGTTCGCTCCCCCGTGCCGTCCACCCGGCGGCCTGGTGGGGGTGGGCGCTCGGGCTCGCCGTGGCGGTGAGCACCGCGACCAACCCGC
This sequence comes from Phycicoccus sp., assembly GCF_035325325.1. Taxonomy (NCBI): domain Bacteria; kingdom Bacillati; phylum Actinomycetota; class Actinomycetes; order Micrococcales; family Intrasporangiaceae; genus Phycicoccus; species Phycicoccus sp. The sequence goes on from NZ_DAOLAC010000002.1 coordinate 105,744, forward strand.
TGCTCCTGCTCCTGGCGCTCGCGGTGGCGGCCCTCGTCGTCGCCGCGCGCCGGGGGTCCTCCCCCTGGGCCCGGGCCTTCCGGCTCTACCTCTGGCTCGGCCTGGCCATCGTCGTCGTCCGGCTCGTGCTCCACGTGCTCGTCGGGCTCAAGGTGGGCACGGTCCTCGTCCTGCCGCTCCCCGAGGTGTCGCTGCCGTCGTGGGCGGCCGGCATCGAGGTGGGAGGGAACGTGTACCTCGAGGGGCTGCTCGGCGCCGCGACCCTCGGGCTGCGGCTCGCCGTCATCATCGCGTGCATCGGCGCCGCGAACGCCCTCGCCAACCCCAAGCGGCTGCTGCGCAGCCTGCCGGCCGCCCTCCACGAGGTGGGGGCCGCGGTCGTCGTGTCGGTCTCCGTCGCACCGCAGCTCGCCGAGTCCGTCGAGCGGGTGCGCCGGGCCCGCGAGCTGCGCGGCGACACCTCGCGCGGGCTGCGGGCGGTGCCGGCCGTCGCCCTGCCGGTCCTCGAGGACACCCTCGAGCGCTCGCTCCTCCTGGCCGCCGCCATGGACTCGCGCGGCTACGGGCGCAGCGGGGCCGCGGCGGCACACCGTCGCACCACCGGCGCCGTGACCCTCCTCGGCCTGCTCCTCGCCGCGGTCGGGCTCTACGGCGTCCTCGACCCCTCGACGCCGGTGCTCATGGGCACGCCGGCCCTCGTGGCGGGGATGCTCCTCTCGCTCGCCGGGTTGTGGCTCGGCGGCCGGCACGTGCGCACGACGACCTACCGGCCCGACCCGTGGAGTGGCCCCGAGTGGCTGACCGTCGCCTGCGGACTCGTCCCGGCGGCGGTGCTCACGGTCGTCGGCCGGTCGACCCCGGACGTGCTCACGATGCCGGTGCAGCCGCTCGCCGTGCCCGCGCTGCCGCTCGCGGCGGTCGCCGCCCTCCTCGTCGCCGCCCTGCCGGCGTTCCTCACGCCCGAGCCCCCACGTCCCGCCTCGCGCGTCGTCGTCCGCGGTGCCGGGGAGGTGGCCCGTGCCTGAGCACCACGCCGTCGTCCTCGAGTCGGTCACCGTCACCCCCGCCGGGGCCGACCGCCCCGTCCTGCGCGACGTCGACCTCGCCGTCGAGGAGGGCGAGCTCGCGCTCGTCGTCGGCCGCACCGGCTCCGGCAAGTCCACCCTGCTCGGCGCCATGTGCGGACGCGTGCCGCACTTCACCGGCGGCACGCTCGCCGGACGGGTCCTCGTCCACGGGCGCGACACCCGCGATCACCGCCCGCGCGACCTCGCCGACCTCGTCGGAGTCGTCGGCCAGGACCCCCTCGCCGGGTTCGTCACCGACACCGTCGAGGAGGAGCTCGCCTACGGGATGGAGCAGCTCGGCCTGCCGGCCGCGACGATGCGCAAGCGGGTCGAGGAGACCCTCGACGTCCTCGGCATCCCCGAGCTGCGTGGCGCGGCCCTGCGCGAGCTGTCCGGCGGCCAGCAGCAGCGGGTGGCCATCGGGTCGGTCCTGACCGCCCACCCGCGCGTCATCCTCCTCGACGAGCCGACGTCGGCCCTCGACCCGACCGGCGCCGAGGAGGTCCTCGCGACGATCACCCGGCTGGTCCACGACCTCGCGGTGACCGTCGTCGTCGCCGAGCACCGGGTGGAGCGCGTGCTGCACTACGCCGACCGCGTCGTGCACGTCGCGCCGGACGGCCTCGTCACCGCGGGCCTGCCCGCGCAGGTCATGGAGTCGAGCGACGTCACCTCCCCGGTGGTCGAGCTCGGGCGGTGGGCCGGATGGCGGCCGCTGCCGCTCTCGGTGCGCGACGCCCGGCGCGCGGCCCGCGGGCTGCGCCAGCACCTCGGGTCCGGTTCCCCCGCAGGTCTTCCCACGCGGCAGGAGGGCGGCTCGCCGGTGCTGCGCGCCGCCGGGGTCGTCGTCCGGCACCCGGGCGACGTCGTCGCGGTGGCCGGCGTCGACCTCGCCCTGCGCACCGGCGAGGTGACGGCGCTCATGGGACGCAACGGCTCCGGCAAGTCCTCGCTGCTCTGGGCCCTGCAGGGCAGCGCGCCGCCGAGCGCCGGACGCGTGGAGGTCACCGGACCGGCGGGCACCCCGGTCGACCCGGCGGCCCTCTCCCCGGTCCGGCGCCGGGCCCTCGTCGGCCTCGTCCCCCAGACGGCGACCGACCTGCTCTACCTCGACTCGGTCGGCGCCGAGTGCGCGCAGGCCGACCGCGAGAGCACCGCCGCCGACGGCGCCTGCGCGGCCCTCCTCGAGCGGCTCGCCCCCGACGTGCCGGCCGACCGGCACCCGCGTGACCTCTCCGAGGGGCAGAAGCTGGCCCTCGTCCTCGCGGTCCAGCTGACCGCCGACCCGCCCGTCCTCCTCCTCGACGAGCCGACCCGCGGCCTCGACCCGGTCGCCAAGGTGGCCCTGACCGCGGCCCTGCGCGACCTCGCGGCGCGCGGCCGCTCGGTCGTCGTCGCCACGCACGACGTCGAGTTCGTCGCGGAGTGCGCCGACCGAGTGGTCGTCATGGCCACCGGCGAGGTCGTCGCCGACGGCCCGACCGCCGAGGTCGTCGTCTCCTCCCCCGCCTTCGCCCCCCAGGTCGCCAAGGTGCTCCAGCCCGGCCCGTGGCTGACCGTCGACGACGTCCGCGCCGCCCTGCCCGGGGGTGCACCGTGAGCGGCGAGCGGGTCCGGGCGATCCGGCTGCGTCCGCGCTCGGCGGTGGCGGTGGCCCTCGTGAGCGCCGCCGGGCTCGTCGCGTTCGGCTGGCCGCTCCTCGTCGGACCCGACTCCGGCCTGGCGCACTCCGCGGACGCACCGCTCCTCTTCGCCCTCGTCCTCCCGCTGCTCCTCGCGGTCGTCCTCGCCGAGATCTCCGAGGGCGGGATGGACGTCAAGGCGGTCGCGATGCTCGGCGTCCTCTCGGCCGTGGGGGCGGCGCTGCGTCCGCTCGGGGCCGGCACCGCGGGGCTGGAGACCGTCTTCTTCCTCCTCGTCCTCGGCGGACGGGTCTTCGGGGCCGGCTTCGGGTTCGTCCAGGGCGCGGTGACCCTCTTCGCGTCCGCCCTGATCACCGGCGGCGTCGGCCCGTGGCTGCCGTTCCAGATGCTCGGGGCGGCGTGGGTCGGCTGGGGCGCCGGGCTGCTGCCCCGGGCCACCGGGCGGCGCGAGGTCGCGCTGCTCGCCGGGTACGGGGCGCTCGCCGGGCTCGCCTACGGGATGCTCCTCAACCTCTCGTTCTGGCCGTTCTCGACCGGTCTCGGCGGCGGGCTGTCGTTCGTGCCGGGCGCGCCGCTGACCGAGAACCTCCACCGGTTCGTCGTGTTCAGCCTCGCGACGAGCCTCGGCTGGGACCTCGGGCGGGCCGTGACCAACGCCGTGCTCGTCGCCGTCACCGCCCGGCCGGTCCTCGGGGCGCTGCGCCGGGCCGCCCGGCGGGCCGCGTTCGAGGCGCCGGTGACCTTCACCAGCGCGGCGGAGCGCGCGGCCGGCCCCGGCGAGCGCTCGCCGGGCGAGTTGGCACAATCGCCCCCATGAACCCCCTCGAGCTGGACCGCGACCCCGCCTGGCTGAGCCGCGAGGAGCTCGACGCGGCGCGCGAGAAGCTGCCGATCCTCTACGTCGACGCCGTGCCCGTGCGGGTCGACGACCGCGGCGAGGTCACCGCCCTCGGCGTGCTGCTGCGGCTCGACGGCGAGGGCCTGGTCTGCCGCGAGCTGGTCTCCGGTCGCGTGCTGCACCACGAGCGGGTCCGTGACGCGCTGCTGCGGCACATCGAGAAGGACCTCGGCCCCGTCGCGCTCCCTCGCATCCCCGCCTCGCCCCAGCCGTTCACGGTCGCGGAGTACTTCCCGACGCCCGGGGTCACGCCGTTCCACGACCCGCGCCAGCACGCGGTGTCACTGGCCTTCGTCGTCCCGGTCGCCGGCGACTGCGCGCCGCAGAACGACGCGCTCGACCTCACCTGGCTGACGCCCGCCCAGGCGCTCGACCCCGGTGTGCAGGCCGAGATGGACCGCGGCCACGGGGTGCTGCTCCGGCAGGCGCTCGCCCACCTCGGCCACTCCGTGTAGGCCCCACGGCGAGGCCGCCGACCTGCGCCGACGCCGCAGCGCTTGTGACCCAGATCACTTCTCTGCTGCAATGAGCGGTGGTCCACGAGACCACCCCCTCGCCGGCGAGGTATCACGCCGGCAGCAGGCTCCTCTTGGTCGGTGAGGAGGTCGTATGGCGCGCATCGCGGCGACAGTGGGCGGCGTCCGCCTCCGCCTGCCGGAGGTCAGCGGCCCGCTCGACCCCGGCACGCGCACCGACACGGCGGTCGAGGCCGCGCCGAAGACCCTCCAGCGGCTCCTCCTCGACGTCGTCCGGCGGGTCGCCGACCTGCCCGCCGGCTCGTCCGGCGTCGTCGTCTGGCAGCTCGGCGGCGACGAGCTCGAGGTCCGCACCCGGACGGCGACGCTGACGTGCGACGAGGGTGTCGTCACGGTCGGCGTGCAGGTCTCGTGCGACCAGCTCGACGCCACCGCCACGGTCTCCGTCCCGCTCGCCGTCGGCACCCGCAAGGTCCCGGCCGGGCTGGTCCTGTCCGCGTTCGACCGGGTGCTGGCCCCCGCCCTCGTCGCCGACCGCTGGAGCGACGCGCTCACCGGGTTCGCCGCCGAGAGCGTCCTCGAGCTCGCCCGGGTCATCGCCGCGGCCAGCGGCAAGGACTCCCGAGGGCGGCCGCTCGTCCCCGGGGCCATCGCCGCCGCCCCCAGCCGCTTCGTCGTCCAGCCGATGGCCCGCTTCGACAGCCGCGTCGTGCGCGACGGGACGAGGTGAGTGGCGTGCCGTTCGAGGAGTCCGACCTCGGTGGCTTCGGGTCGCTGACCCACGCCCTCGGCATCACCGACGGCACCTCGACCAACGCACACTGGTTCGACGACCCGCTCGGCGGCAGCACGAAGAACGCCAACGGGCTGAGGACGATCCTCAGCGACGAGGGCCAGCGCACCGCCCTCGAGACGTTCGTCGACGAGGTCCTCGGGCCGCCCGACGCGCACGACGAGGGCCCGGCCCGGTGGATCCCGCTGTTCACCGAGACCGACCCGGACGTCGCGGTGTTCGCCGTCGTCGAGCCGACCGGCAGCCCGGGCAACGGCACCGTGCAGGTCGGCGTGGGCGTCGAGGCGACGATCCGCTCCACCGACCCGCCGCACCCGTCGGTCTCGCTCCGGGCGCACGTGCCCGTCGCGCAGGTCCCCCGGGGGACGACGTACCCGTCGAGTGTCACCGGCGACCCGCGGTGGCTCGTCCTCGGCCGTCCCGGCGGCCGGATCGGCATCGAGCTCGTCGCCACCTTCACCGAGGCCGCGCCGGTCCCCCGCGAGGCGTTCCTGCGCGGTGCGCGGCTCTCGGTCGGCATCCCCACCGCGCCCGGTGACGGCCTCGAGCTGGTCCTCGAGCTGACCGACCTCCAGCTGCCCGGCGCCGCGACGCCGACGACGCAGACCCTCTCGCTCGACGACCTGGCGACGGTCGGCCCGGACCTCCTCGAGTTCCTCGTCGGCCTCGTCCGCGCGCAGGTCGCCGTGCTCGACCCGGCCGACGCCGCTCTCCGGCACGTCGTCGGGCTCGCCGGCGCCCTCGGGCTGCGGCCGGTCGCCGACATCCCGGAGCTGCCGCTCGCCGACCTGTCGACCCGTGGGGTCGCGGCCCTCGTCGAGTGGCTCGAAGGGCTCCTCACCGTGCCGGCGGCCCGCGCCGCGTGGCTCGGCGAGCTCGCCCTGATGACCGGCTTCACCCCGGACGCGACGGCCCTGACCCTGACCCGCACGGTCGCTCCGGTGCGCGTCGTCCTCGGGCTCGACGTCCGCCCCGGGACCGGCGGCCATCCCGTGCTCGTGCCCCGCGTCGAGCTCGCCCTCGACACCCGGGCCGGGGCGTCGGTCTCGCTCGGCGCCGAGCTGCTGCGGCTCGACACCGGCACCGGCACGGCGAGCGCCTTCCCCTCCGTCCTCGCCGAGGCCGTGTTCGGGGCCGATGCCGGAGGCGGGCCCCTGCTCACGGGTACGCCGCACGTCGGGTCGCTGCACCTCGGCGTCGGCCTGGACGCCGACCGCCACCCCGAGCTGCGGCTGTTCGCCACCGACGTCGACCTCACCGGCTCGCACGTGACCCCCGTCGTCGACCTCTCGAGCCCCGACGCCGTCGTCGACGCCGCCGAGGACGAGCTGCGCACCGCGCTGACCCAGGCGCTGGCCCCGCTCGGCGAGGCCGGCGACGTGCTCGCCACGCTGCTCGGGCTCACCCCGCCGACCGGGGTGCCGGCGCCGGAGCTGCTCGACCTCTGCCGCGACCCGCTCGGCACGATGCGCGGCTACTGGGACGCCCTCACCGCGAGCGACACGATGGCCGAGGTCCTGGGGACCGTGCGGCGGCTGCTGCTCGGCGTCGCCGCCGTGGACGTACCCGGCGACGGCAGCGCCGACGACCCGTGGGCCCTCGACCTCGGCGGTGCCGTCGACCTCCTCCTCTGGCGGGACGGGCCACTGCTCGTCCTCGGCCTCCAGGTCGCGGCCGACCTCGACGTCCTCGACGACCTCACCGCCGCGGCCGGGGTCTCGGCGACCCTCCTCACCCTGCGCCTCGACACCGGCACCGCGACCTTCCTCGACCGCGCGACCGGCAGCGTCGGGCTCGGCCCGCGCGGCACGGACCCGGCGCGCCTCGACCTCGGCCCGGTCGCCCTCGAGTTCCGGGCCCTCTCCGTCACGGTCGGGTGGTCGCCCGGCGCCGGGCTCCGCGCGGCGCCGGCCGGCACCGACCTCGTGCTCCGCGTCGACGGCACGGCCCTCCCGGTGCCGCTGCCGACGGTCGGGCCGGACGGCCGGTGGTCCTTCGCCCCGGACTGGGCCGAGGTCGAGGACCTCCTCGGCCAGCTCGGCCGGCGCCTCGGGCTGCCCGCCGTCACCGCACTGCTCGACCTGCTCGGGTGGGACGGGGCCGGCGGCAGCGGGGCCCACCTGCCCCTCGGGGACCTCGTCGCCGACCCGGCCGCCGCCCTCGAGACCTGGCTGCTCGACGGCGTCCTCGACTGCGACCACCTCGCCGCCGCGCTCGGGCCGGTCGCGTGGGTGCTCTCCGGCGGGACCCTCGACGCGCCGCTCGGCGGCGGCCGGCCGGACGCCCCGTGGCGCTGCCCGGTGGGCGGCGACCCGGCGTCCCCGGGCCTCAGCGTGCGGACCGAGCCGGGCTGCCCGGGCGACCCCGCGCTCCGGCCGGCCACCGTCGCCGCGCTCGGAGCGCTCCGGGGCAGCCTCGTGCCGACCGCCGGCCAGCTGGCCGAGGCCCTCCGGTCCGCCGGCGCCGACCTCGCCGACCTCGGCGACCTCGTCCACGCCCGCACCCGGCTCGACGAGGGCCTGGCGACGCTCGTCGGCCGCTGGGTCGGCACCGACGGCCTCGTCGGGAGCCCGGCGACGCGCTCCGCGACCGGCGGGCACACCCTCCTCACCGCCGACGAGGACGTCGAGGTGGTCGTGCTGCCCGGCTTCACCGCCGCCGCCCTCGGCGCCTCGGCCCGCCGCCGCGGGCTCGCACTGCCCGCCCGGGCGCCGGGCGGCCCGGCCGCGGTGCACGTCGGCTGCGACCCGCTGGTCTGGGCGGCCGCACCCGCGGCATCGCGGCTCGACCTCACCGTCGCGTCGCCCGCGACGCTCCCCGCGACCGGCGACGGCCCGTGGTTCCTCCTCCTCCCGACCGGTCCGGCCGCCGCGGCCACCCGCACCGACCACGACGGCGTGCGGGCGCAGGCGGAGCTGCTCGCCGCCGCCCTCGCGCCCCGGACCGCCCCGGTCCTCCTCGTCGGGCACGGCGGCGCCGGTGCCGCGACGGTGCTCGCGACCTCCCTGCCCGGCATCGCCGCCGTCGCGCCGGAGGTCGTGACCGTCGGCACGCCGTGGGGCCCGGTGAGCAGCCTGGCGCTCGCGACCGGCCTCGGCGGCGACGCGTTCCGGCTGCTGCGCGCCCTCGTCCCGGCCCCGGCGCCGGTCGCCCCGGACGACGCGCAGGACCTCGGCGGCACCGCACTGCAGCAGGCCCACGCCCTCGTGGCCCGTGGGGCGGCCGGGCTGCTCGCCGACCCCGACCTCCCGAGTCCCCTCGGCCTCCCCCGGGGCGCCGGCGTCCGGGTCACCGCCGTGTTCGGCACGTTCGCCGAGGACGCCGCCCTCCGGGCGCTCGCGGCCCTCGTCGCGCAGGGGGTGGAGGACCGGCGCCTCGCCGCCGCCGCGGCGCCCTCGGGCCTGCCGGAGCGCGCGGTCGTCGGGGTGGACCTGCCCGCCGTCGACGCCGACCTCGGCGGCGTGTCGCTCGGCGTCGCCGCCCGCCTCGACCTGCTCGCGGTCGCGCGGACCGCGCCGCGGTTGACCACGCTGCGGTCCCTGTCCCTCGACCTCCGGTTCGCCCTCGACGACGGCTGGCTCGTCGGCGGACCCGGCGCGTCGTCGCTCGACCTCGAGGCCCGGTGGCTCGACGTCCGGCTCGACCTCCCCTTCGACGGCGGTCGGGGCACCGCGACGCTCACCCTCCACGAGGCCCGCGCGTACGCGGCGTACCGCGAGCGGTGGGTCGTCACCGGCGACGACGTCGGCGCCCTGCCGGAGGCACGGATCCTCCTCTCCGCGGCCGTCTCCCGGATGCTCACGGTCCCCGGTCTCGGCGACCTGCTCACCGCCCTCGGGCTGGTCCGCGACGGCGGCCTCGACCCCACCGGCCTCGACCACCTCCTCTACGACCCCGCGGCGACCGTGCGCGGGGCGGTCCGCGCGGCACCGGCCACCGTCGCCGCCGCGCTGCGCACCGTCCTCGGCAGCGTCCTGCCCAGCGGACGCCCGGCGAGCGAGGTGACGCTCGGCAGCGGTGCCGCCCGGGTGACGCTCGACCTCGCCACGGCGCGCGTCACCGGGCACGTCGACCTCACCTCGAGCGGGGTGCCGCTCGTCGCCGACCTCGCGGTGCGGCTCACCCTCGACGACCCGCTGCACCCGGCCGACGTCGGCCTCACCGCCGCCCTCGGCGCCTTCTCGGGCACCGGCAGCGGGGTGCGGGTCGCCCTCGCAGCCGGTACCGCGGGCGTCTCCGTGTCCCTCGAGCAGGGGATGCCCGGTGGGGTCGTGCACGCGGTGCCGCTCTACCCGGACCCGGATGCGGCCGGCCTCCTCGACGTCCTCGTGCCCGCGGTCCCGGCCGTCCTCCTCGCCGGCGTCGCCCAGGCGCTGCGCGAGCGGGTCACGACGCCGCTGCTCGAGGACGCCCTCGCCGCCCTCGGCCTGCTCGGGCCGGAGGTCCCGGACGTCGGCCGCGCGCTCGTCGTCCCCTCCACGCTGCTGCGCGACCCGGTGGCCTGGCTGCGCGCCGAGGTCGACCCGGTGGCCGCCTCGGTCGCGGTGCTCGACGCGTTGGCGCCGGTCCTCGCCCCCGGGCGCGGGTCCGAGCCCGGATGGCCGGTGACGCCCGAGCTGACCATCGGCTACGCCGCGGTCGCCGGCCGGCTCGAGCTGACCGCCCGGCTCGACCTCGCCGCCACCGTCGGGGGCAGTGCGGTCGCCGCCACGGTCCTCGGCGGGCTGTCGGTCGGCACCGCGGGACCGCCCCTGCCGCTGCTCGACGCCCGGGTCACCGTGGAGGGCCGCGGGCTCGAGCTCGCCGTCGGCACCGGGCCGGTGCCGGTCCGGCTCGACCTCGTCCGCCCCGCCCCGCTCACCGCCCTCGGCCTCTACCCGCCCGGCGCCGGGCTCGCCGGAGCGCTCGCGGACACCGCGACCTCGCTCCTCAAGCCGGTGCTCGACGAGCTCCTCGACCGCGCCTCCGGCGCCGCCGGGCTCCCTCACGACGTCGGTGTCGTCGTCGACCGGTTCCTCCTCGCCCTCGACCTGCTCGACGCCGGCGGCCACCTGGACCTCGCCAGGGTGCAGGCGTTCGTCGCCCCACCCGGCCCGGGCGCGGCACTGCTCGCGCGGCTGCCCGCCCTCGCCGGTGCGGCACTGCAGTCGCTCGCCGACGCCCTCGACCCCGCGCACACGCTCGTCGAGGTGAGCACCGCCGGCACCGTGAGCACGATCCACCTCGGCCGGCTGCCGGCCGGCCCGGGCGCGGTCCGGCCGTTCTCGGTCGGCGTCGACGGCTCGGTCACGGCCCCCGCCGTGGTCCTCGGCTGCGACGTCGCGCTCGGCGATGTCGGCCGGGTCGCCGTCGAGGAGCTGCGCATCGACGCGCACGGCCTGCGGGTCGCGGCGACCGCCGGCCCGTTCGCGATCGACGTCGGTCCGAGCGTCGTCCGTCCGCTGCTCACCGTGCGCGCCGGCGTCACCGACGGCACCTTCACCCCGCTCGTCGGCCTCGGCCTCGCCCTCGAGGGCGGCGCGAGCCCGGCCTCCGTGCAGATCCGGTTCTCCGGCAGCGGAGTCGAGCTGTGGAACGTGACGGCCGGTCCATCACCCACGGAGTCGCAGTCACCGGAGCAGGTCGCCGCCGGGCTCGTCGGCGTGGCGCTCGGGATGGCGTCCGGGTTCGTCGCCGACCAGCTCGGCGACCTCGTGAGCGCCCGCATCACGCGGATGCTGCAAGGGGTCGTCCTCACCGGGGGCGGGCTGCAGGTGGACCCGGCGCTGGTCACCGACCTCGTGCACGCGGCCGACGACCCGACCCGGCTCCTGGCCCGCCTCGAGCGGCTCGCGTGGAACTGCGCGACCGACGCCGAGCCCCCGAGCGTCACCTTCGGCGGGGTCGTGACGGTCGCCCTCGCCGCGAACCCGTCCGCCCCGGGCGCACCCACCGACCCGCGCGACCTCGGGCTGCGGGTCACCATCCCGGACGGCCGGACCTGGGTCGTCGCCGACGGCGAGACGAAGGTCGAGATCGTCGCGCACGCGGACTGGATCACCGGCGAGCCGCCGTCCGGGCTGTCGGTCTACCTCCTCCACGGCACGGCCGACGCCCTCGTCCTCTTGCCGGGCGTCCTCGTCGCCGGCCTCGGGGTCCGGGTGGGCGGCACGAGCCGGCCGCTGCTCGACCTCGGCGCGCTGGCCATCGACGCCATCGAGGTCGACGTCTACGGGGAGGCCACCGCGACCGGCGTCGGCGGCGGGGCCCGGATCAAGCTCGACGGGCTGGCCGTCGCCCCCGGCGGCCAGGGCCAGGCCAACCCGATGGCCGGCTCGATCATGGCCGACGTCGGCGCGTCGTCCGGCACCCACCGGCCGACGTTCTCCCCCTCGGTCGCGGTGCAGAAGCACCCCGGCGACGCGACCGCGGGCGTCACGCTGCGCGCCGGCGACCCCCCGGGCCCGTGGTGGCTCGTCATCCAGCGCCAGCTCGGACCGCTCTACGTCGACCGGATCGGCCTGGACACCACCGAGTCCGGCGGCACGGTCACCTCCGTCAGCCTGCTCTTCTCGGGCGGCCTGTCGATCTTCGGCTTCTCGGCCGCCGTCGACCGGCTCTCGATCGGCTGGACCGGCGGCGACCCGCTCGACGCCCGCAACTGGTCGGTCGACCTCATGGGCCTGGCGATCAGCGCAGACCTGTCCGGCGCCTCGATCGCGGGCGGGCTGCTGAAGATCGTCGACGACGGCGAGATCGGCTACCTCGGGATGCTCGTCGGCCGCTTCGCGGCGTACGGGCTGTCGGTGTTCGGCGGCTACAGCCGGGACGCGCACGGCAACGCCAGCTTCTTCGTCTTCGGCGCGGTCAACGGCCCGTTCGGCGGGCCACCGGCGTTCTTCCTCACCGGAATCGGCGGCGGCCTCGGCATCAACCGCGGGATGCGGATCCCGTCGGACATCTCGACCTTCGGGGACTTCCCGTTCATCTCGGCGCTCGACGCCTCGCGCGCGCCCAAGGAGCCGATGCAACAGCTCCAGGAGCTGCGCGAGTACTTCCCGGCCCAGCAGGGCCAGTTCTGGTTCGCCGCCGGCATCTCGTTCACCTCGTTCAGCCTCGTCGACGGCATCGCCGTCCTCGCGGTCTCGTTCGGGAACGGCCTCGACGTCAACCTCTTCGGCTTCGCGCGGCTCGCCCTGCCCCGGCCTCAGGCGTGCATCGTCAACATCGAGCTCGCGCTGCTCGCGCACTTCTCGACCGAGGAGGGCGTCTTCCTCATCCAGGCCCAGCTGACCGACAACAGCTGGCTCCTGTACTCCGACGTCCGGCTCACCGGCGGCTTCGCGTTCGCCGTCTGGTGGAAGGGTCCGCTCGCCGGCCAGTTCGTCCTCACCCTCGGCGGGTACCACCCCGACTTCCCGGTGCCCGTCGGATACCCGGACGTACCTCGCCTCGGCCTCGTGTGGTCGGTGAGCGACGCCATCACCATCAAGGGAGGCTCGTACTTCGCGCTGACGTCCGAGGCGCTGATGGCCGGGCTCTCGGTCGAGGTGAGCGTCGACTTCGGGTTCGTCTGGGCGCGGATCGCGTTCGGCGTCGACGCCATCGTCTGGTTCGACCCGTTCTGGTACGAGGCCAGCGCCTACGCCCGCATCTCGGCCGGCCTGAAGATCTCGCTGCCGTGGCCGATCGGCGACATCTCGATCTCGATCACCATCGGGGCCTCGGTCAAGGTCTGGGGTCCGGAGTTCGCCGGCCACGCCGAGTTCGAGATCGGGCCGTGCACCGTGCCGGTCGACTTCGGCAGCCGCGACAAGGCGCTGCCCGACCCGATCGACTGGATGGCCTTCGTCGGCAAGTACCTCGAGTCCGCGGGCGACGCCGCCCGGGCGCTGTCCGCGATCACCGGCCTCGGCACACTGCCCACCTCGACGTCGAGCCCCCAGGGCGCCCCGACCGCCGACGGCTCGTCCGCGCTGCCGTTCCAGGTGTTCGCCGAGTTCGAGCTCGTCGTGACGACGACCGTGCCCGCCACCGCCGTCGACGTGGCGGGGGTGGTCACCGTCCCGGTGCGGACCAGCTCCGGGGCACCGACCGGGGTCGGCATCGCCCCGATGGGGGCGGACGGCCTCTCCTCGACGCTCGGCCTCTCGCTCGAACGCCTCGACGGCACCACGTGGACCCCCTCGTCCGGCCTGACCGCCCTCGGCGCCAACCTCCGGGCGGCGAGCGCCGACCCGGCCGGGTCGCGGCTCGGGACCGACTCCTTCCCGCTCGGGGTGTGGGGGCCGGCCAAGACCCTCGGTACCGCCCAGACGCTGCCCTCGACCGAGGTGGTCACGGCCGGCAACCGGGTGACGCTCGTCGCGCAGGTCAGTGCGACGCCGGTCGGCAGCCCGGTCAACTACTACCGGGTCGAGGCCGGGCCCCGCCGCCCGCTGCCGCTGCACGCGACCGGGGCGACCCGGGCCCGCCTGCTCTCGACGAGCGCCGGGCTCGGGCTGCCGACCCCGACGACCGCCGATGCGGCCCTGGCCGTCGCCGCCGCGGCCCTGTTCCCCACGCGCACAGCGCTGTTCGCGGACCGGCAGCACAGCGAGCTCGCCCGCGCCGCCTACCGCCGCGACCGGGTCGCACCGCCTCGCATCGCCGACCTCACCGACGGGCTCGCGAAGGTGAACGGTCCGGACGGCGCCCGTCCGGGGGTCCCCGTGCCCGAGACCGTGCGGCCCACCCCGCGGCGGCCGTTCGTCGGCACCTACCTGCGGGCCGGGACCGGCGCAAGGTCGCGGCCGTCGGGGACGACCGTCGCCGACGGCCGGCCGACCCGGCGGCCCGCGCCCGGTGTCGCCGACGTCCAGGGCCGGATGGGCCTCGTGCTCCCGGCGACGATCCGGGTCACCCCCACGCCCGGACGGGCGGACGGGGACACGGTCGTCGCGACGAGCGTCGTCCCGCGCACCGGGGCCGTCGGCACGGTGCGCTCCGCCTCCGGGGCGCGGGTCGGGTCCCCCGAGCTGGCCGGCCTGGTCGCCGGGCTCGGACCGCTCGCCGGACGCTCGGCCCCTACGGGCCCGCGTCGCTCGAGGGCCGCCCGGGCCGCCCTCGCCGGCACCCGCCTGCGCAGCGGCGACCTCGTCGCCCTCGAACTGCCGGACGCCCGCATCGACACCGACCCCGACCGGCGCCCCACCCTCACGGTCGACGGCACGGCGCGGGTCGTGACGGTCGTCGGGCGCCGGGTCGCCGCGGACGTCGTCGTCACGGACGGCACGCTCGCCGTTCCACCCGGGGCGGGCCTCGTCGCCGTCCAGGCCGACGGAGCCCCGGCCACCAACGGCTGCGCCGGGTGGACCGCCGCGTCCCGGGTGGCCCGGCTCGGGTCGCACCTCGCCCTCGGCCCCGGCTGCACGCTCGCCGTCGAAGGCCCGGCCGCCGCGGGTCGCGACTGGGCGACCGCCTCCGCGGCCACCGCCGGCGCCACCCTCGTGACGACCTGGTTCGCGACGGCCCCGCGGACCCTCGCCGTCGCGTTGACCGGCACCGTGCCGACCGCCCCGACACCGACCGACCTCGCCGTCGTCGGGGCCGAGCTCGCCACCGGCCCGGACGGCCGTGCCCTGCCGCCGGTGGCCGTCGTCCTCGGCGCCAGCACGGTCCTCCTCCACGCTCTCGAGCCCGGTGCCGCCGGGCCGGTGGGGCTCCAGGTCCGCCCCGGTGGCGCCTGGCAGGTCGTCGGCACCCTCGCCTCCGACCTGGCGCCGGCGGACCTGGCCGTCGCCCTCGGGCGCCAGGGACTGGAAGGCCCGGTCGCCCGGGTCCTCGGGGCGACCGGCGCCGGCTGCGAGGTCACCGGGACCGACGCGCCGACCGCCCGACCCCGCCGTACGAGGAGGCCGCGATGACCGTCCCCGAGGGCCACTTCCAGCTCTACCCCTCCCTCGTCCCGCCGCTGCCCGCGGGCGACTACCGCTTCACGAGCACCCAGACGATGGGGGCGAGCGGACCGGACGGCGCGCTCGGCGCGGACGACCTCGCCGTCGCGCCGCTGCAGACCCACGTCCGGGTCACCTCGTGCCGCTTCCAGCTGCCCCCGGACCAGGTGCTCTCGACCTACCCGCCGGCGAACACCGAGGGCTCGTACGCCGCGCGGCTGCCGCAGGTCGTCATCAAGCGCCGGACCCTGCCGTGGGAGCGCAGCGTGGACTTCGAGGGCGAGACCCCGGTCGACACCCCGAGGACCCCGTGGCTCGCGCTCGTCCTCATCGCGCCCGGCGAGGGCGAGCTCGTCGTCGGCGCACCGGTCGCCGAGTGCGTGACGCCCGGCCAGGTGCTGCCGGGGCCGCCGGACGTCCCGGTCGGCAACTACCTCACGGTCCGCGCCTCGCAGGTGAGACGGGTGTTCCCGACCCAGCAGGACGTCGAGGTCCTCGCGCACGTCCGCGAGGTCGACGTCAGCGACACCGAGCTGATGATGGGCGACGACGACGGCTGGCTCTCGGTCGTCATCGGCAACCGGCTCCCGCTGCCCGGCGTCGGCCCGGACGGCGCCGAGGTGCCGATGACCTACCTCGCCTGCCTCGTGAGCCTCGAGGGCCAGCTCGAGCTGCTGCCGACCGACCCGCCGCCGTTCCTCGTCGCGACCTCCTACCTGCCGGTCCTCGCCGAGACCGTCCTCCTCGCCACCGACGACGCCGACCACGTCGCGATGGGTGGCGACGAGGGCGTCGAGCGCTACAACGAGCACGTCGAACGGGCCCACGGCGGCGCCGCGGCCCACGGCGGCCCCCTCGCGGCGGCCGCGCCGGTCGACCGGGTCGCCCGGAAGGTCGCCGTCGCCGGTGACCAGGCCCGGCTCGGGGTGGTCTCCGAGGGCTGGAAGCAGACGACGACCGGCGTCACCGACGGCCTCTACGCCTCGATGGCCGACGGCTTCCGCATCCGCGCCCCGCTCGGCGGCCGCGCCCTCGACCCGGAGTACCGCTTCCCGGTCCTCCTCCACTGGCGCTTCACCTCGACCGGCAACGTGGACTTCGAGTACCTCATGAAGACGCTGCGCTCGGGCCTGCTCGGCACCGAGCCGGAGTCGGCCGCCCGCCCGGACGGCCGGCTGCCCCTCGAGGTGACCGAGACCGGTCACGTCGGGCTCGACCAGCGCACCCGCGTCGGGGACACCGTCCGGGCCTGGTACCGCGGCCCGCTGCTGCCGCACCCGGCCGACCTCGAGTCGCCCCGGCTACCGCTGGCGCACGCCGCCGACCAGCTGCGGGCGGTCGTGCCGGACCGGCGGGAGGACCTCTCGCTCGCGGTCGCGTTCGAGGTGGGGCGGCTGCTCGCGCTGAGCCAGCCGTCGATGGTCGCCGCCCTCCTGCGCTGGCGGCAGGGGCACTACCAGGCCGCCCGGCGCACGAGCGTGCTGGGCCCCCGGCTCGCCGACCTGACCTGGCTCGGGATCGAGGTCGTCGCCGGCCGCGACGTCGGCCGGATGCTCGGCCGCGGGCTCGCCCGGCAGATCGCACTCACCCCGGCCGAGGTGCTCGGTGACCCACTGCCCCGCGTGACCCGGGGCACCGACCTCGGGCTCGACCTCGACCCCGCGACGGCGCTGTCGACGGGGCTGGGCGTCGGGGTGCCCCTCGAGGGGACCCTGCCCGACCTCGCCGCGACCCTGCGCTCCACCACCGTCCCGGTCCTCGACCCCGTCGCGTTCTCCGCGGTCGAGCTCGGGGCGATGGTCCGCGACGGCGTGCGCACCGACCTCGCCGTGGCGGTGGACCAGATCGGGCTCGACGCGCTGAAGCTCCGCGGGACGCTCGGCGGCCCGGGGGCCGGCGGCGTCGGGGGCATCGGCGGCATCGGCGGCCTGCCCGGCGGTGGCGTCCTGCTGCCGCACGCCGACCCCGCGCCCGACGCGCTCGACGCCGCACTCTCCCGCACCCCGACCGAGGAGGACCGGCCGTGAGGACCGACGCCGCCGCGATGCTCACCGAGCTGCCCGTCGCCTACCTCGACGAGGTGACCGCCGCCGCGGCCGGGGCGCTGGGCGACATCCCGACCGACGGCGAGGACGGGGTCCTGCCCGCCGAGCTGCGCGCGTGGCTGGTGCGGCTGCGCCTCCTCGAAGGCGTGCCGTTCGCCGACCTCGTCCCGGACACCGAGCTGCTGCCCGAGGAGTCCATCCGGTGGTTCTACCTCGACCGCCGGTGGACCGACGCGCTCGTCCAGGGCGCGCTGTCGGTCGGCACCGTCAACAGCGACGACCGGGTCGCCCTCACCGCCGCGTACCCCGCCGTCCGCGACGAGCTCGACACCGAGGAGCGCAACGTCCGCCGCCCGCCCGGCTCGGAGCGGTTCGGCGGGGCGGTCGAGGCGGTCAGCGGGTTCGTCCTGCGCTCGAAGGCGGTCTCCGGCTGGCCCGCCCTGCACGTGCGGGCCTTCTCGAGCGACCCGGCCAAGGCCGACGACGCCCGCTTCACCGAGGACGAGCCGGAGCGGATGCGCCTGCTGCGCCTCGAACGGCTCGCGCCCGCGGTGCTCTTCGTCCTCTTCGACGGCATCCCGACGGTCGTCCACCTCGAGGAGCCGCGCCAGGGCGTGCAGTTCGGGGCCGAGCGGGACCCCGGGGCGCCGGAGGGGGTCGTCCGCTTCACCGTCCAGCCGCGCGACCGGGCGACCTTCGACGACCTCGGCGGCGCGCCGGTCACCGTCCCGTTCCGGGCCGATGGCGCCCCGGGCGTCGTCGACATCCACGCCCTGCGCGGGTCGCTCGGAGCCCGCCTCTCGCTCACCGAGGCCCAGATGAACTCGGCCGAGTACGCCCTCCAGCTGATCCGGCTGCCCTACCGGCAGGTGTGGGGCGACCCGAGGAACACCCCGATCGCGACGATCTTCGCGCCGACCGTCAGCTACGCCGACCTCGTGACCCGCTTCGTGACGATGGAGGCCGACCATGGCTGACGGCCGCCGGGACCCCCGCCTCGCCCGGGTCGACGCCGTCCTCGACCCGGCCCAGCTCGAGAAGGCGGTCTTCACCCAGCGCTGGAGCGCGCTCGCCACGGCCGGCACCGACGTGCGGACCATCGCCACGTGGGACCGGCTGCTGGCCCGCGACCCCCGGGTGCTCGTGCCGGTCGACGTCCAGGCCTTCGTCGGGACGGCGACCGACCCCGAGGTGGTCGTCGCCGTCGGCGGCACCCGCGGGGACCCCGAGCCGTTCGACGCCGGCGCCCCGGCGGCCGCGGGCATCCACCTGCACTGGGCACTCCCGGACGCGTTGCTGCGGGCCGAGCGCGACGAGACCACCGGCGACCCACGGTGGCGACCGCTGCCGGACCGCTGGGTCGTCGTGCGCCACCTCTACCCGGTCGGGGCCCGGGCGGTGCACACGACGGGCTGGTTCGTCGACGCCGCGACGGGAACCGTGACACCGCTCGAGGAGGTCACCGGCCGGCCGACCTCGGCGAGCGCGGCGAGCACGATGAGCCCGCTCGACGCGGTCGCCGCCGGCACGCCGCTGTGGACCGCGACCTACGCCGCGAGCCGCGACCGCTTCGCCTTCCACGACCCGCTGACCGACCTCGACGCGCTGCGGGCCGCCTTCCCCGCCGGCTTCCACCGCGACCGCGCGGCGTACACGGTGGCCGGGTGGTGGTCCTCCGCCGACGAGGACCCGCTGGCGTCCGCGCACGGACGGGTCGGCCTCACCGCGGCGGCGCAGGAGCTGGGCTGGGAGGTGCCGCTCGACGACGCGGACCCCGAGGAGGCCCAGCCGGACCGGCGCGAGCGGCGTCTGAAGTCCCGGCTCGGGATGACCGCCCCGGACGACGGCCGCGAGGTCGTCACGCTCGACGCGCACGGGAAGACGGCCGAGCGCACGCTCGACCGGCCGCTCGGGCTCGGCATCCCGGTGGCCGAGGTCGCCTCGACCGTGCTGGCCCCCGCCCCGGTCCGCTACCACAGCCTGCTCCACGGCTCGGTCCTCGGCGTGCCCGTCGACGGGTCGGCCGACGGCTACGACGAGCGGCCGGAGGAGGGCGCGTTCGCCGCCGCCGCGGGCACCGACCTCGACGACGTCGCGGCCGCCTTCGCCGCCCCGGCCCTCGGGCTCGGCACCGACCGGCGGCTCCTCGCCGAACGGCTGATGGCCGCCTTCACGGCCGGGACCCTCAGCAGCCTCGGGACCACCGACGGGCTCGCCGACCTCGAGGAGCGCGAGCACGCGGACGGGTTCACGACGGTCGCCGGCGCCCCCCTGCCCGGTAGCCACGACGACGTCCTGCGGGAGGGCGGTTCCTCGCCGTACTCTCCGCAGAAGGTGGGCCGGCTCGGTCGCGGTGCCGTGGCCGACGCCGCGTTCGACACCCCGGTCGTCACCTGGCTGGACCCCGTCCGGATGAGCGCCTCGGCCCGGGCCACGCTCCGCGGCGCGCGGCCCGGCGCGCGCGCCGCGACGTCCGGCCCCCCGCAGGCGACCCGCCGGACGAGCACCCCGACCCCGGCCGCCGCCACCGGCACGGGCGCGGGCTCGGGACGCACCGTGCCCAAGGCCCCGCCGCGGATGTTCCGGCCGGCCCCGCTCGTCGTCGGGCTGCGTGGTGTCGCCCCGCACCACCGCCACCACGGCGACGGGCTGCACGAGGCGAGTGGACTGCTCCGGTGCCGTCGGCCGAGCGAGTGCGTGCCGGGCGTCCCCGGGGTCGTCGACGGCCGGGCCCTCGTGCCCACGCTCGGCAGCGGCGCCGTCCCCGAGGAGGTGCTCCTCGTCGTCCGCGAGGCCAGCGTGCTCGACGGCTACCACTCGGCGTGGCTGGCCGCCGCCGGACGCACCCCCGGGACCGACCTCGGGCGGGCCGGGACCCGGATGGTCGGCGAGCTGACGCGGCTCTACGGCGCGGACGCCCGCTACGACGGTTCCGGCGCGCTCGCCGCGCAGGCCGTCGCCCGGTCGGGTGCCCGGGCCACCAAGGGCGCGTGGGCCGAGCACGACCGGGTCGAGCTGGGCCGCAGCGCCGACGTCGCCGCGCTCCTCGCCGACTTCTCGCTCCTGCCCGGGACCCCGCCCAGCCCGGTCGCGGTGACGACGTGGCGCCAGCCGTGGGTGCCGCTCTTCCTCGAGTGGGAGGTGCGGGTCGACGGCTCGGGCACCCTCGACGGCTGGGAGCTGGTCGGCACCGACCTCGAGGGCGCACCGGCCACCACCCCGCTGACCCGCACGCTGCGCGGCCGCGCGCCGCTGCACCGGGGGGTCGGCCGGGCCCTGACCGAGGCCATCGCGGCGTGGCTCGCCGCCGAGCAGGCCCGCGACCTCGCCGACCCCGCCTCCTCCGAGCTCGACGACGCCGACGAGACCGCCCTCGCGGGACTCTCCGGCCTGCTCGCCCCCCTCGACCTCGCGTCGGCCTCGCTCGACGGGATGACCGAGCAGCTGCTCGGGGTCGTCCACGACGGGATGGTCCTGCGTGACGAGTCCGGCCACCCGGTCGCGGACGACCTGCCGCTGCCCCTCGTCGGCGGCACGGCGACCGTCACCGCGCTGCGGCTCGTCGACGCCTTCGGCCGCACCCGGCGGGGTCCGCACGAGAGCCTGCTGACGACGTCGGTCCTCGACACGGGGACCCCGGCAACGGTCCGGATGCGCCCGCGCGTCCTCGCCGGCGCCCGGTGGCTGTTCCGCCTCGTCGACCCGGCCCACCCGCTGACGGCCGACCCCGCCGCCGCGCCCGAGGCCTGGGTCGACCAGCTCCACCCCGACCTCGCCGTCAGCCCGGTCTGCGGCTTCCTCCTGCCCGACCACATCGACGAGGCGTGCGAGGTGTTCGACCGCGACGGCCACCCCCTCGGCCAGGTGATGCACGACACCGTGACCGACGCCGTCACCTGGGAGCCGGCGCCGGGGCGTCCGGTGCCGCCGGACGCCGGACCGCTCGTCGACCTGCCCCCGCACGCACAGCACGCCGGGCTGCTCGCGACCGGGCTGGTGCGCGCCGACGTCGCGGCGCGCACCGCGGGCGACGCCCCGACCGAGGCGAGCGCGCTCACCGCCCTGCTGCGGGCCGTCGACACGACGCTCTGGACGGTCGACACCTACGCCGCCCTCGGCTCCCCGACCGTCGCCGGGCTCGTCGGGCGGCCGATCGCCGTCGTCCGGGCCACCCTGCGGCTCGAGCTCGCCCCCGACGTCGACGACGTGACGGTCACCGCCCCGGGGGGCGCCGAGGCCCGCCGGGCCGCGTTCGAGGTCCTTGCGGCGCAACGGTTCCCGGTGCGGGTCGGGGAGCTCGGCCGGGCCGACGACTCGGTCCTCGGCTTCTTCGTCGACGACGACTACGAGCACTTCCACGTCGTCGACAAGGCGGTGGCCGGGGCGGCCCTCGACACCGGCCGGCACCGTGGCCAGCTCGGCCTGCTCGGGGCCGTCGCGACCCCCCCGGTGCGCCCCCTCGACCACCCGTACCTCACCCTCGAGGACACCCTCCTCGTGCGGCCCGGCCAGACCCTCCGGCTGACCGTCCTCATGCTGCCCGCGGGTCGCGTGCACCTGACCTCGGGCATCACCCCCCGCAAGCACCTCGCCCTGGCCGACGACTGGGTCACCCCCGGGTTGCGGGTCCTCTCCCCGTCGATGCGGGTCGGTCCGGTCCTCGTCGACCCCGCCGAGATCCGCCTCCCCAAGGTCGCCGCGTTCGGCCAGGACCAGGTGTTCACGCGGCGCACCGGTCCGCTCACCTGGCGGGACGACCCGATCATCGCGGCGTCGTCGTCGGCCCTGCTGCCGCCGATGCCGCACGAGTCGCAGGAGGGCTGGATCCGGGTCAGCCCCGCCCGGCCCGACCCGGAGGGCGCGCCGTGACCGAGGACCGGCCGTCCCGGTCGACCCGGCGGCGCGCCCGGGACGCCGCCCGGCGGGCCCCGGCTGACCTCGACGCCCTGGCCGCCGCCGTCGCCGACCGGGCAGCGGCCGGCGCGCCGGTGCGGGGGCGAGCGCCCCGCCGGCTCGCGGACGCCCAGGACCACCGGTGGCTGCCGATCGGGCCGTCGGCGGTCCGGCGGGGCCAGGCCTCCGGGTACCCGTACGTCGCGGGGCGCATCCTCGACCTCGCGGTGTCCGAGGACGGCGACCGGGTCTACGCGCTCTCCGCGGGCGGCGGCCTCTGGTACTCGCCGGACGCCGGCGCGTCCTGGGAGCCGGTCGGGGGCTGGCAGCCCGCGGTCCCCGTGCAGGACGGCGGGCGGAGCAACGACCTCGCCGGCGGCGCGCTGCTCGTCGCGTTCGGGGCCACCGCCGCCGACGACCACGTCATGGTCGGCACCGGTGAGTACGACAGCAGCAGCCGGGCCTCCGCGGGCACCTCCGAGGGCAAGGGCGTCCTCGTCGGCGTCGGGCCGGTCGAGGCGGCCGACCCGGCGGCGGTCTGGGAGGCCGACAGCGGGGCGAGCGTCTTCACCGGCGTCTCCATCGGCCGGCTCCTGCGCCAGCCGGGCCGCCACCCCGGCGTCGTCGAGACCACGGACCCGGCGAGCCCGGCCCACGGCCACAGCCCGGACCGGGTGCTCGCCTGCGCGACCTTCGGCCTCTACGTGGGCACCCGGGTGCCCACGGGCGGTGGGCAGCCGGAGCGCTACGACTGGCAGAGCCCGGCGGCCACGCCACCGGCCGACGCACCGGACGGCTTCGACGGGTTCGCCTTCGCCGACGGGGCCTGGGTCGACACCGGGAGCGCCGACGGCCGCCTCGTCCTGTGCTGCGACGGCTGGGGGCCGGTGGTCAGCGACGACGCCGGCGAGAACCTCGCGTTCGTCCGGCTCGGCACCGGCCTCTTCCGGGGCCTGCAGGGCCGCAGCGCCCTGGCCCTCGTCCCCGGCACCACCCGGGGCTACGTCCTCGGTCAGCTGCGCTCCGGGGAGACGGGGCTCTGGCGGCTCGACGACGTCACCGCGACCCCGGTCCGGGCGACGCGCGTGCCGGGGCTGCGCGACGACATCTTCGGCACCCGGCGGCACAACCAGCGCGACTACGACATCGCCCTGGCCGCCGTCGAGGTGGGCGGCACGGACCGCGTGTACGTCGGGGGCAGTGGCCGCCTCCTCGTCGACTCCTCACTGCTCGACGGCGCCGAGTTCGTCGCCTCGCTGTGGTGCTTCCAGGTCTCCCCGACCCCGGCGCTCGTCGCCGTCCCCGGCGTGTCCGACACCGCCGCCGGCGCCTCGTACGCCGGGCTGGTCGGGCACGACGTTCACGCCGACGTCCACGTCATCCGGGTGCTCGACCACCCGGCGTCCGGAGCCCACCCGGAGGTGCACCAGGTGTGGGTCGGCTGCGACGGCGGGGTCTTCGCCTCGTCCGAGTCCGGCCGGGTCGAGACCTTCTCCGCGCGCAACACCGGGCTCGTGACGACCGAGCCGGGCTTCCTCGCGGTGCACCCCGTCAGCTCCCAGCTCGTCGCGGCCGGCCTGCAGGACAACGGGACCGTCGTCCGGGTCGGCGACACGGTCTGGGAGGAGGTGCACCTCGGCGACGGCGGCGGCGTGCTGTTCCACCCGGGGCACCCCGAGGTGATGCTCGACCAGTACGTGTCGGCGAGCTGGCGGTGCGACCACCCGCGCTACCGCGACCCGATGCAGCGCCGGGCCCGCCGCCCGGGCGTCCTCGAGAACGACACCGAGGACCAGCGCTCGGCCTTCTACTCCGGCGCGGCGGCCGTGGCCGGCGGACCCCACACCGGCCGGGTGGCCATCGGGACCTACCGGGTGTGGGTGTGCGACGACCTGACCGACGCGGCGACCCCGACCTGGCGCGTCCTGCCGTTCACCACGGGCACGGCGTGGCGCGACCGGCGGGCCCGGCCGTCCGCCGGCGCGGACGCCGTCATGGTCGTCGCCGGGGACCGCTGGGGGCAGCCGTTCGACGGGACCCCGAGGGTCTACGCGGGCAGCGTCGAGTCGCTGCGCTGGGCCGACGCGAGCACCCTCCTGGCGGTCTACCACGAGGGCATCGCCCGCTACACCGACCGCGGCGGGGGCACGTGGGACGTCGAGTACTGGCCCAAGGACGGCACGACCGGCCTCTCGGACGAGATGACCCTCACCGACGTCGCTCCGGTGCCCGGGACGCTCGACTTCTACGTCTCGGCCTTCACCTTCCGGGGTGGCACCTCCGAGACGCTCGTCTACTTCAACAACCTCGACGGCGAGTTCCAGGCCACCGCACTGCGTTCCGCGCTCGGCGGGCCGCTCGACCCCGCGTACGCCGTCGTCGTCGACCCGGTGGCCACCGCGAACGTCTACGTCGGGACGGTGACCGGGGTGTGGACCGCCACCCGGGCCGACCGCACCGGCGGCCACGGCGGCGCCGCCGGCTGGACCCGCCTCGACAACGGGCTGCCGTGGGCGGCCGCGCAGGACCTCGCCGTGTGGGTCGACCCGGCCCGGGTGCTCCCCGGCGCCGCCGGCTACGACGCCGCCGTCGACGCACGCACCTCGCGGGTGCTGCGGGTCGCGATGCAGTCGCGCGGCCTCTTCCAGCTCGAGCTCGGCCCGGCGGCCCCGCGCCACACGTGGGTCCGGGTGCACGACGCCGACGACCGGCGGGTCTCGCCGACGCCACTCGCCCATCCCCGCCAGGTCGACGCCGCGCGGGTCCCCGTCGTGCTGCCCGACCTGTCGAGCCCGGACGTCGTCGTGCGGCCGCGCTGGCCGGTCGCCACCGCGCCCCCGTTCCCCAGCCTCGGCCCCGGCGACCCGCCGCTGACCGCCGGGACGATCCTCCCGTACGACCTGTGGACCTTCCAGACCGCGTTCCGGTGGTTGCACCCCTCGGTCGTCGCCGACGGCACGTTCTCGACCCCGTTCCGGGCCATCCTCAAGGCCCACCGCGGCGACGGCCGGGCGGTCATCGACCGGCCGCTGTGGGAGGCGGTCGTCGGGGGCACCCACCTCGGGCCGGACGGCGAGGTGCTCACCGGGGCCGCGGGGGCCGGGCAGCCGCTCGCGGTCTACCGGCAGCCGTGGCACTCCCGGGCGGCCGGCGACCGGCAGCCGACCGAGGCCGAGCTGTACCTCGCGGTGCCCCCGACCCAGTCGTTGGTCAACGGCGTCTGGTGGACGGGCTACCGGGAACCGTCGAGCATCGAGATCCTGTTGCACCACAACGACTCCCGCGCCCTCCCGGCGAACCACGCCTGGGCCATGCTGCTCTGGCAGCCGATCGCCGACCCGTTCACCGCGGGCGCCCTCGACGTCACCGGAGTCCCGCAGTTCCGCCTCGACGCGGCGGGCGGCGCGGCGGGCGTGACCGCGCCGGGCGCCTGGCACACGGTCCCGACCGCGGCGGGGCCGCTGCGCCACCTGCTGCCGGTCCCCCTCTCCGCCCACCTGCCGACGGCCGTCACCGTGGACCTCGACCTCACGAGCGCGGCCGATCCCCCGCCGCTCGGCGTCGTGCTGCTCGCGCTCTCCGGGTCGCTCCTCGACGAGGACCTGCTCCCCGACGCCGCCGCACCGATCACCCTCTCCGACCTCGTCCGGGCCCGGCACTGGGCGGCGGCCAAGGTCGTCGTCCTCGGTCCCCGCCCCACCTGACCCACCCGACACCGTCCGCGCCCGCCGCCCGAGGAGGACCCATGACCCCACCGCACCGTCGGACCGGCCGTTCGGCCGGGACCGCCTCGCCGGGCTCGAGCGCGCGCGAGAGCTCCACCGACCCCGCCCCCGGTGCGCCGGCCGAGGACGTCGTGCCCCCACCCGCCCCGGACGAGCTCGAAGACCTGCTCGACGCCCGAGACCGGCGTCAGGCCCGCGGGCGCAAGGCCGCCGGGCCCACCCGCGACCCGGTCGACGCCGCCGTGCCGGACGCGCCGGCGGTCGACGCGGCCCCGACCGACCCCGTGGACGGCTGACGTGGTCCGCGTCCTCGACCAGCTGCCGCTCGACGACGTCGCGACCGGCGTGCTCACGGGCACCGTCGGTGAGCCGAGCCTCGCGGCCGCGGGGCGGTCGCGCTACGTCACCGGCAACTGGTACGCGAGCCGCTCCGGGGACGCGGGTGCGACTTGGCAGGTCATCGACCCGTTCACCGAGATGGCCTCTCCCCGAGGGCGGTTCTGCTGCGACCAGGTCGTGCTGCGGGTAGCCGGTCGGTACGTCTGGTACCTGCAGTACGAGGCGAGCGGGGGCACGAACATCGGCCGGGTCGCGGTGAGCCGCACCGCCCGCCCGGGCTCGTGGCGCTCGTGGGACCTGGCCCCCGCCGACCTCAGCCCGGCCTGGAGCGGGCTGTGGTTCGACTACCCCGACCTCGCCGTCACCGACCGGCACCTGTGGCTCAGCTCCAACCTCTACGACGCGGCGGACCGCTGGAAGCGCGCCGTGGTCGTCCGGTGGCCGCTGGCCGACCTCGGTGGGGACGGCAGGCTGCACCGTGAGCACTGGACCACGACCGCCGCCGGCTCGCTGAAGCTCGTCTCCGGGGCCGGCGACACGATGTGGTTCGCGAGCTCGGACCAGCCCCGGCGCCGGCTGCGGGTCTTCGCGTGGAAGGACGGCACGGCCGACGTCACGGCCTGGGACGTCCCGGTCACCGCCTGGGACGCCGCGGACTACACCTCGCTCACGCCCGGCAACGGACACTGGCTCGAGGCCCGGTGCGACGACCGCGTCACCGCGGGCTGGCGGGCCGGCGGCCGGCTCGGCTTCCACTGGACCGCGGGGCGGATGGCCGGCCGCCCGCACCCCTTCGTCCGCAGCGTCGTCCTCGACGAGGCGAGCCTCGGTGTCGTCGCCGAGCCGGACCTGTGGAGCGCGACGGCCGCGTGGGCCTACCCCGGCGCCGCCGTCAGCCGGTCGGGCCGGGTCGGGTTCGCCGCGTACACGGCCGGCCCGACCCATCCCGCGCTCGCCGTCGGCCGGGTGCTCGAGGGGCGCCCGTGGACCTGGGACATGGCGGTCGCCGCCACCTCGACGCACGCCCCCGCGACCGGTGCGTGGGGGGACTACCTCACGGTGCGGCCGCACCCGACCCGCACCGCGGCCTGGCTGGCCGTCGGCTGCACGTTGCAGGGCGGGTCGGACCGCCGCTTCGTCGAGCCGCGGGTGGTGGCGTTCTCGGCCTGACGGCCCTCGACCCGGCCTACGCCTCGAGCCGCTCGACGTGCCGGAGCACGCCGACGGCCGCGTCGGCGAACCGCCCCGGTGCCGCACCCGCGTCGCTCCCACGAGCCACCTCGCGCGCCTTCGGGCCGAGCTCCACCGCGGAGGCGACGGCCTGCCGGAGGCGCTCGTCGGTGAGGCGCCGCGGCGGGAGCACCACTCCCACGCCGGCCTGCTGCACCCGTCGGGCGATCTCGGGCTGGTCCCGCCCGAAGGGGGTCACGACGAGGGGCACCCCGGCGTGCACCGCGCGGTTCACGATGCCCATGCCGCCGTGGCAGACCACGGCGGTGCACTCCGGCAGGACGTGGCCGTGCGGGACGAACCGCTCGAGCCGGACGTTGGCGGGCAGCCGGCCGGCCAGCCCCGCGTCGTCGGCGCCGCCGAGGGTCAGCAGGACCCGGACCGGCTCGTCGGCGAGCGCCTCGGCCGCGACCTCGGCGAGCCGCTGGTCGCCCTGGGAGTCGGTGGAGCAGGTGACGAGGACCCACGGGTCCCCGGGCTCGTCGAGGTAGGCGGGACGCGGCGCAGGCACGTCCCACGGCTGGGCGCCGACGAGGTGGACGTGGTCCGGCAGGGCGCTGCGCTCGTACTCCAGTGGCGCCGACGTCAGGGCGATGATCGGGTGGCGACCGTCGTACAGGTCGAGCGCGGAGCGCCACTCCTCGAGCCCGGACTCGCGCCGCAGCGCGTTGAGCCCGGGGAGGATCGCGCGCCCGAAGGCCCGCTCGACCATCGCCCACCCGACCCGGTCACGGACGCGCCCGAGCGGCCCCCGGGCCGGCCGCAGCCCGAGCCCGTAGGGGGGGATGCCGCGCTCCGGGATCGGCACGACCGACGGGAGCACCGTGGCGCGCGGCAGTCCGGCGGCCTCCGCGCGCACCTGGGCCCCGTAGGCGTTGATGTCGACGAGGACGGCGTCGGGGCTCAGGGCGCGGACGGCGTCGTCGAAGTCGGGGCCGTCGTGGCGGGCCCGCGCGAGGAGGTCCGCCTGACCCGTGCGCAGGCGTTCGCCGTTCGACCCGGCCCGGAAGTCCGTGATCGGGATGTCGAGGACGTCGGGCGCGATGGCGGAGGCCTCGAGGCCGACGGACTCCAGCACGGGGACGAGGTCGGGCAGGGCCCGCACGTGGACGCCGTGGCCGCGCCGCTGCAGCTCCAGCAGCCCGGGCACCAGGGGCACGGTGTGCCCGACGGCCGGGGAGGTGTAGACGAGGAATCGGGACACGGTGGTTCTCCTCACGAGGTGGGGCACCGCCCGTGGTCCGGGCGGCGACATTTGATGAGTATGAGGACCAATTGGATTTTGTCAAGTACTATTGAATGACTCGCCCACCCAGCCAAGGAGGTCCGCGTGCCGCGGCGCTACGACATGTCGGCTCGTGAAGAAGCGCGTCGCCGCACCCGCGAGGCCATCCTCGACGCGGCGGTCGAGCTGTTCACCGCCGCGCCCTACGAGGAGGTCACGCTGGCCGACGTCGCCGCCTCGGCCGGCGTGTCGACCCAGACCGTCCTCAACCACTTCGAGAACAAGCCTGGCCTGTACCTCAGCGGTGTGACCGAGCGCCTCGGGCCGGTCGTGGAGCAGCTGCGCAGCGGCGCCGTCGCGGGCGACGTCGACTCCGTGGTGGCCGCCGTCCTGCGCGACTACGAGACGACCGGCGACGGCACCTTCCGGACCATCGAGCTGGTCGAGCGGCTCCCCGAGCTGCGTCCCGTGCTCCGGCTCGGGGACGAGCACCACCGCGGCTGGGTCCGCGAGGTGCTGGCTCCGCGGCTGGACCGCCTTCCCCCACGGGAGCGGGAGCGAGCCCTCGCCCTGGCCGTCGTCGTCCTCGACGTGCGCACCTGGCAGCACCTGCGGCGGGTGCAGGGCCTGGGCACCGACACCTGCCAGGACCACCTGGGCCACCTGCTGGAGGCCGTGCTCACCGGGTGACGCCCGGCGCAGGGGTCAGCCGGTGAACTTGTCGCGGGTACGTCGCATGTCGGAGGCGTCCGCCTCGTGCGACTCCTCCGGGGTGGGCGCGGTGCCGCCGAGCCGGGCCGGCAGGTAGCGCCGCTCGTCGCCGACGAGCTCGGGGTAGGCGGCCTGCTGGGCGTCGAGCTGGGCCTGCATCGCGGCCTTGACCCGCGCGGTGGCCTCGGCGACGTCCTCGCGCCGGCCGACCTCGATCGGCTCGCCGACCGCGATGTGCACCGGGATGTGCGCTCGGCCCATCCGCTTCGGCAGGTCCTTGGTCCACACCCGGTGCCCGCCCCAGATGGTCACCGGCAGCACGGGGACCCCGGCGACCTGCGCCATCTTCACGGCGCCCGGCTTGAACTCCTTGAGCTCGAACGAGCGCGACATCGTCGCCTCGGGGAAGACGCCGACGATCTCCCCGTCCTTGAGCGCGCGGACGGCGTCCTTGAACGCCTGACCGCCCTGGTGGCGGTCGACCGGGATGTGGCGCATGCCGCGCATCAGCGGCCCGGACACCCGGTGGGCGAAGATCGACTGCTTGGCCATGAACCGCACGTAGCGGCGGTGCGGCCAGGCCGGCAGCCCCGCGTACATGAAGTCGAGGTACGAGGTGTGGTTGATCGCCATGACGGCGCCACCCTCGCGCGGCACGTTCTCGGTGCCGGTCATGGTGAACTGCGTGCCCTGCAACCGGAAGAGCGTCTTGGCCGCGTGGATCACGGGCCGGTACACGGGCTCCATGCCCGCAGCCTAGGTCAGTCGTGCCGCGGAGGCTGCCACGCGGTCTGGAAGACCTGGTCGCCGAGGTCGCGCGAGACGATCCGGGCCCGGCCGGGCGGCTGGACCGACGCCTTGACCCGGCCGATGAGCATCCCCTCGTCCGGACTGCCGGACAGCAGGACCCCGGGCGCCCCGAGGTCGCGCAGGCCCTGGAGCACGGGCTCGAAGAGCGCCCGCGACGCGCCACCGGAGCGCCGGGTGACCACGAGGTGCAGGCCGACGTCGCCGGCCTGCGCGAGCAGCGGCACGAGCGGCCGCAGCGGCGAGCCGGACGAGGTGACGACGAGGTCGTAGTCGTCGACGAGGAAGAAGACCTCGGCACCGCTCCACCACGACCGGGCGCGCAGCTGCTCGGGCGTGACGTCCGGGCCCGGCAGCCGCGAGCGGAGGAACTCGGTGATGCCCTCGACGGCTGCGACCGTCTGCTCCTCGGTCGTCAGGTACTCGCCGAGGTGTGCCTCGGGCAGCTCGCCGAGCAGGCCCCGGCGGTAGTCGACGACGAACAGCTTCGCCTGGTCCGGGGTGTGGAGGCGCGCCACCTCGTGGGCGACGGTGCGCAGGAAGCCGGTCTTGCCGCTGTCGCCGTCACCGAGGAGGTAGAGGTGCGGGTCCTCGGCGAGGTCGAGGCCGATCGGGGCGAGGCTCGCCTCGTCGACGCCGAGGAGCAGCCGGCGCTCCTCCGGCCCGGCGAGCTCGCGGACGGCGTCGAGGGTGATCTCCTCGGGCAGCAGCCGCAGCTTCGGACCTCGCGGCCCCTGCCAGGCCGCGTTGACGCGAGCGACGAGGTCCTCGACGCCGTCGCCGAGGTCGTCGACGCTACCCCGGTCGTCGACCCGCGGGATGCCGCCGAGGAAGTGGTGCTTGGTCGTCGTCAGACCTCGACCCGGCCGGCCCTTCGGCACGTTGCCGGCGAGCCGGCGGTCGACCTCGGAGTCGGTGGGGTCGCCGAGCCGCAGCTCGACGCGGGTCCCGAGGACGTCGCGGATCTGGTTGCGGAAGTCCATCCAGCGGGAGGTGGTGAGGACGACGTGGACGCCGAAGGTCAGGCCGCGACCGGCGAGCTCGGTGATCTGCGGCTCGAGCTCCTCGAACTCGGCGCGCACGGTGGGCCAGCCGTCGACGACGAGGAAGACGTCGCCGTAGCCGTCGTCGACCCGGCCCTCGGCCCGCCGCCGGCGGTAGGTCTCGATGGAGTCGATGCCGTTGGCCCGGAAGTAGCTCTCGCGGGCGTCGACGATGCCGCGGATCTCGGCGACCAGCCGGCGCACGACCTCGGGCTCGCTGCGGTTGGCCACCCCGGCGACGTGGGCGAGCTTGGCGAGCGGCGTGAACGTGCCGCCGCCGAAGTCGAGGACGTACACCTGGCTCTCGAGCGGGGTGGTCGTCAGGGCGATGGCCGAGACGAGCGTGCGGGCGAAGGTCGAGCGGCCCGAGCGCGGCCCGCCGACGACGGCGACGTGGCCGCCCGCCCCGCCGAGGCGCAGGACGTAGAGCTCGCGTCGCTGCTCGAGCGGGCGGTCGACGATGCCGACCGGCAGGACGTAGTCGCCGCGCTCGCGCCACGAGCGGCTCACGAGGCCGAGCCGCGGGTCCGCCGCGAGGTCGCCGAACAGCTGGTCCATCGAGTTCGGGACGTCGAGCGGGGGCAGCCAGACCTGGTGCGCCGGACGGCCCTTGCCCTTCATCCGGGAGACCGCGATGTCGAAGACCGCGCGCTCCTCGGCGCTCTCCTGCGGGGCGCTCGCGGCCTCCTCGACCGGGGCGCGGCGCCCGGCCGTGACCGGGGCGAGGGTGAACGGAAGGATCTCGGAGGGCCCGCTGGCCGCGGCGCCCTCGCTCACCGTGCGACGCCGGCGGCCCTTCGGGGGCCCCGACACGTAGGCGGCCTTGAACTTGGTCAGCGTCGTCTGGTCGGGCTTGAGGTAGCCCAGGCCCGGCACCGGCGGCAGCTCGTAGGCGTCCGGGACGCCGATGACGGTGCGCGACTCGCCGGCCGAGAAGGTGCGCAGGCCGATGCGGTAGGACAGGTGCGACTCGAGCCCGCGCAGCCGGCCCTCCTCGAGCCGCTGCGAGGAGAGGAGCAGGTGCATCGACAGCGAGCGGCCGAGCCGGC
Organism: Phycicoccus sp.; assembly: GCF_035325325.1. Classification (NCBI taxonomy): domain Bacteria; kingdom Bacillati; phylum Actinomycetota; class Actinomycetes; order Micrococcales; family Intrasporangiaceae; genus Phycicoccus; species Phycicoccus sp. The sequence continues at coordinate 137,602 of NZ_DAOLAC010000002.1, forward strand.
CGATGGCGACGAACAGGTCGGCGAACTCGGGCTTGGCCGCGAGCAGCTCGGAGAACTCGTCGGCCACGATGAGCAGCGCCGGGAGCGGCTCGAGGTCGGCCCCGCCGGCGCGGGCCCGCTCGTAGTCGGTGACGTTGGCGAAGTTGCCGGCCGAGCGCAGGAGCTCCTGGCGGCGGGTCATCTCGCCCTGGAGGGCGTCCTGCATGCGCTCGACGAGGGTGAGCTCCTGGCCGAGGTTGGTGATGACCGCCGAGACGTGCGGCAGGTCGGCCATCCCGGCGAAGGTGGCACCACCCTTGAAGTCGACGAGGACGAAGTTCAGCGACTCCGGGGAGTGCGTCATCGCGAGCGCGAGGACGAGGGTGCGCAGCAGCTCGGACTTGCCGGAGCCGGTGGCGCCGATGACGAGGCCGTGCGGCCCCATCCCCTGCTGGGCGGACTCCTTGATGTCGAGGGCGACCGGAGAGCCCTTCTCGTCGACGCCGATCGGGACGCGCAGCCGGTCGCGCTGGAGCCGGGCCCGCCACGCGGTCTCGGTCTCGAAGTCGCGGACGTCGCCGGTGCCGAGGAGGTCGACGAGCTCGGTGGAGGCGGTCAGCGCGTCGCGCACCTCGGGCTCGTCGGCGGCGTAGCGCGGCGCGAGACGACGGGCGGCGGCCTCGGCGCGGGTGGTCGAGACCTGGTCGGCGACGCCGTGGGCGACCCCGCGGGCCAGGCTGATGACCTCCATCGGGGCGGTGCCGGCGCGCGGCCCGCTCGTGGCCCGCTGGCCGACCGCGAGCCGCAGCGTCGTCGCGGAGTCGAGCTCGCCCCACTGCTCGGGCAGGTCGAGGACGGTGACCCCGAGGACGCCGTCGGGGGTGACGACGGGGTTGCCGGGGGGCACGTGGCCGCCGTCGACGACGAGGAGGACGTGCGGGAGCGAGGCGCGCTCGCTGGGCCCGAAGCGCGGGCGCTCGACGATCTCCTGGGGCAGCAGCGGCAGCAGGTCGTGGACCGACTCGCCGACCAGGCGCACCGGACCGACCGCGTCGTGCTCGCGCGGGCTCAGCGCGTGCGGCAGCCACTTGAGCCACTCCCACTCGGCCCGCGCCTCGCGCGAGACGAGCGCGGCGACGACGAGGTCGTCGGGCGCGTGCTGCATCGCGGCCTGGAGGACGACCGAGCGGGCGAGCGACCGGGCGGGGTCGGCGTCGCCGGTGACCTCGACGTGCGGCCAGGCCCGCAGCGCCACCGAGGCCGGCAGGCCGGGCTGCACGCGGTGGGTCGCGAGCAGCCGGTGCAGCCCGGACGCGGCGACCGGGTCGAGCTGCGCGAGCGGCGCCGTCTCCGGCGGCTCGAGCTCGAGGCAGAGCGGCTGGGCCGTCGTGCCCATCCGCACCTGGAGGAAGTCGGGGTCGGAGACGCTGCGCTCCCAGACCCGGCTGCCCTCGGCGGCGATGACCGGCAGCGCGGCGGGGTCGGGGTAGTCCCAGAGGGCCGCCTCGCGCTGGCGGGCGGCGGCGTCGCGGATCGTGCCGCGCACCTCGGAGAGGTAGGCGAGGTACTCGCGGCGGGCGGCGAGGACACCGGCGGAGTGCTGCTGGCGCTGGCGCACCCCGCTGGCGGCGACGAACCCGACGCTCGCGACGAGGAACATCCCGGCGGTGAACCAGGCCCGCGGACCGGTCTGCGAGAGGGCGACGAACCCGATGGAGCCGAGCGACCCGAGCATCGGGACGGCCTGCATGAGGAGCCCGCTCGCCCCCTCGGACGGGGTGATCTCCGGAGGGGGCTGCAGGACGATGCGACCGGTGGGCACCTCGGGTGCCTTCTCGCGCGTGCCGCTGCGTGCGGGCACCGTCATCCTGCCTCCCCTCCAGGTCGTGCTGCTGGCGCTCGCCTTACCGTACCCGTGGATACTGTTCCTCGCGGGCAGTGGCCCGCACCGGGGCCGGGACGATGACGGGAGGGGTCGATGACCGGGCCGACGCAGCAGCTGACGCTCGTCGCCGACGAGCGCAGCTACGACCTCGTCGTCCCCGTCGGCACCCGCGTCAGCGAGGTGCTGGCGGTCCTCGGCATCTCCTCGAGCGCCACCCCGAGCTCGGTCGCGACCGCGGCCGGCCTCGTCCTCGGGCCCCAGGACCGCATCGCCGACGACCTGCCCGCCGGCGCCGTGCTCACCGTCGTGCGCACGACGACCCACACCGTGCACCGCGGTGTGGTCAGCCTCGACCGCTCCTCCTCCGCCCCCGGCGCGCGCTCCTCGGCCCCGGCGTGGGCGGGCGGGTCCCGCACCCGGGCCCCGGCCGCGGAGCCGGCGGTCTCGCTCGTCGACGAGTCCACCCGGCGCCGCGACGAGGTCGACGACGCCGAGGCCACCGTCAGCCGGGCCGCGCTGCACGCCGACCGCCGGCCTCGGCGCGCGCCGCGGCGGCGCCGCCGCAGCGCCGGCGGCGCCGAGCTCGCGCCGTCCCTCGTCGCCGCCACCGCGCTGACCAGCCTCGTGGCGGGCTCCCTCGCGCTGCCGGCGCCCGCGTCGGCCGGCACCGGCCTCCTCGGCTCGGTCGGCGTCCGGTGGGGCGTCGCCGGCCTGCTCCTCGCCGCGGCGGTCGCGGCGATCGTCCTCACCCCGCGACACCGCGAGGGCAGCGGGCTGGTCCGGCTGGTCGGCGCCCCGGCCCTCGCGGTCGCGGCCGGGATGCTCGTGCCGCTCGCGGACTCGCCGTCCCGGGTGGCCGTCTCCCTCGTCCTCGGCAGCGCGCTCGGCGCCGTCGTGCTGGCCCTCGCCTCGTCCGACGGCTCCCCCGCCGACCGGGGCGAGCGCACCGCCACCGCCTGCCTCGGTGGCCTGGCCGTGCTCATCGCGGGCACGGTGCTCGGCGGCGTGCCGGTCGAGGTGGCCGCCGCCCTCGCCGTCGGCCTCGTCCCGGTCGTCGTCCGGGCCCTGCCGAGCGCGAGCCTCGACGTCGACCCGACCCAGCTCCTGGACACCGACCGGCTCTCGACCACCGTGTGGTCGGTTCGTGAGCGGCACGCGGCACGTCGTCGCCGGGTGTCCGCCCTCGACGTCCGGGGCCGGGTCGACCAGGCGCGCTCGGTGGTCTCGGTCGGCACCGCGTACCTCGCGCTGCTCGCCGCCGGAGCCGGTTGGGTCCTCGCCGTCTCGGCGCCCCTGTCCACCCTCGCGCCGTGGGCCCGCTGGGCGGTCCTCGTCGCCGGTGCCCTCGCCCTCGGCTACCAGGCCCGCCACGTGCGCGACCGGCTCGCGCGGTTCGCGATGCTCGGGGCCGCCGCGTCGCTCACCGTCAGCGCCTCGGTCGCCGTCCTCGACTGGGACGCGGCCTCGCGCTGGGCGCTCGTCGGCGCCGCCGTCGGGCTCGGCGTCGTCGGGGTCGTGGCCGCCGCCGCGATCGCCGGCGGGTGGGCCTCGACCCGGCTCTCCCGGACCGCCGACCGGCTCGAGGGCCTGGCGGTCGTCCTCGTCCTGCCGCTCGCGCTCGTCGCGGGCGGGCTCGTCGAGACACTGCGGCGCCTCACCTCGGGCTGAGGGAGGCGCCGCGGGCGTCGGGCTCGGGAGGGGTCAGCGCCACACCGGCGGCGTGGCGTCCTCCTCCCCCTCGAACCAGGTCTCCTCGTCCTCGTGGGTCAGGTACTCGACGTCCTGCGCCTCGCCGTCCCGGCGACGCCCCGTGCCGCGGCCGCCCGAGCCGGCGCCGGCGGCACCTCGGCCACCCTTCGCGCCCTTCGCGCCGTCGCCGACCTTCGGGACACCGTAGCGGCCGGTGCCCTTCGCGCCACGGACGCCGGAGCCCCGGCCCCCGCCGCGGCTCGCCGAGCCCTGGCCCCCGGCCACGAGGCCGGAGCGCCCCGCGCCCGCCGCGCCACGCCCGGACGCGCCGCCGGCCGCGCGCCCCGCGGTGCCGCCGGAGCCACCGGCGACGAGGCCGCCGCGACCCGCCGCGCCGAGGGCACCGCCCCCGAGCCGGCCGAGCACCCCCTTGCCGAGCATCGCCGCACCACCGGCCAGCATCCCGCCACCGAGGGTCCCGGCCCCGCCGACACCCGGCCCGGACGCCGAGCCGCCGGTCGAGCCGGTGCCCGCCCAGTCGGTGCTGCCCGGGCCGCCGGGGGTCAGGCCGCCGGTCGTCCCGCCGTCGAGGTCGACCGGCGTGGGCCACGGGGGGTCGCCGATGGAGGTCGGCGGCAGCGGCGGCGGCGGGTGGTACGCGGGCGGGTCGAGCGGGGGGTCGACGGGCGGTGGGTTGCGGGGCGGGTGCGTCGGGCCCCCGGTCGTGCCCGTGGGGCCGGTGTAGGTGCCGCCCGGCGGCACGCTGCCGCCCGGGGACCCCCCGGGGGTCGAGCCGCCCCCGCCGCTCGTCGGCGTGATGCGGACCGGGTTCTCCTGGGCCTCGACCGGCATCTGCTTCGCGGCACCGGTCATCTCCTGGTGGAAGGTCGCGAGCACCTGGGCCGCGGCCGTCTCGCGCTGGGCCCGCTTGTCGGCCACCGCGGCGTCGTAGGCGGCGCGGTCGAACACCGTGCCGTCGGGGACCGGCACGCCGCCCGGGGGGCGCGCCGGCGTCCTCTCGTAGCTCGAGCGGTCGACGTCGGTCGAGACGCTGCGGACCTGGCCCTGGTAGGCCTGCCGGGCGGTGTCCGCGGCGCTCGCCGCACTCTCGAGGCCCTTGCGGATGCCGTCGATCTCGCCGGCGCGGATGTCGAGCTGCCCGGCGAGGACGGTGAGCGTCGCGTACGCGGAGTCGGCGGCCGGGCCGGTCCACGGCTGCTGCGCGCCCTGGAGCTTGCGCACGACGTCGCGCACCTCGCGAGCGAGGTCGCTGACCGTCGTCGAGGTGGTCCCCCAGTCCTCGGCGGTCATCCGCACGAGCACCGACGAGAACCCGTAGATGTCGTAGAGCGTGCGTTCGTTGGGGCCGGCGTCCTCCGGCAGCGGCGGGTTGCTCGGACCCTCGTCCGGGATGACCATCAGTGCTTCCTCCCCTCGGCGCCGACGGCGCCCTGGCTCGTGGGGTCGCCGGTGGCGACCTCGTCGGTGCGGCTCGGATCCGGGTGGCTCGGGTCGATGGGGCCGGGGGCCCGCGAGCGCCGGGCGAGCGCCACGCCACCCGCCGCGAGGAGCGCCACGACGACCACCCCGATGCCGACCGGCAGCCACGGGGTCCCGGAGTCCTGCGCGGTGTCCGCGTCGGACGTGCTCGCCGCGGGTGCCGACGAGGCGCTCGCCGACGGTGTGGGGCTGGCGGACGCGGACGCGCCGGCCAGGCCCATCGCCGCGGCGACCTCGGCGACCGACGGCTCCTCGGCGGCGCCCTCGCGGACGAACGGGTTGTCCTTGGGCAGGGTGGTCGGGTCGACGGCCACGGCGTCGGTGGGGTCGAAGATGCCCCAGCCGTAGGCCTTGTTGGCGGTCCGGACCGGCGGGAGGTCGGTGCCGACCCGACGGAACCAGGTCTCGTAGCCGGAGCCGGACTTGCGCAGCCCGACGTTGTCCTTGACCGCGTGGAGGATCTGCCCGGAGGTGGCGGACGGGTACGCCGAGCGCAGCGCGGCGATGCCGCCGCTGACCAGGGCCGTCGCGATCGAGGACCCGGAGGCCACCGTCTCGCTGTGCCAGCCCGAGGCGTCGTAGCTCGCGGCCATGACGTCCTTGCCCGGCGCGGTGAGCGAGATGAACGGGCTGCCCTGCACCGCGAACGACGGGATCCGGGCCTGCCGGTCCACGGTGTTGACGAGGAGGACCCCGTTGCCGAGCCCGGGCCACTGGGGCACGACGTTCTCGTTCGGGGTGCCCGCGACCACGATGGCGTCGTGGCCGTAGGCGGCCTGGAGCGCCCCGACCATCGACGCGGTGAAGTTGCTCACGAGGCTGATGCTGATGACGTCGGCACCGTCGACGGCGGCCTGCCGGATGGCGTCCGCGATGGCCTGGTTCTGCTCGGTGCCGTCCGGCAGCTTGACGCCGCAGCGGTAGCTGCCGTCGGCCGCGAGGTAGCTCACCGCGTAGTGCCGGATCGTCGCGTCCGGGGCGATGCCGCGGATGCCCCGACCGCCGGGGCCGGTGCCCTTCCCGGAGCCCGCGATGAGCGCTGCCATGCTCGTCGCGTGCTCGGCGTCCTTGCCGGTCGCCCGCGGGGAGCGCTTGACGAAGTCGGTGCCGCGGCGGGGGTCGTTGCAGAAGCTCCGGCTCGAGGCGACCCGGCCGCGCAGCTCGGGCACCGAGGAGTCGATCGGGCCGTCGATGACGGCGACGGTGACCCCCTTCCCGGTGCCCTTGCGGTGCAGCTCGTCGACGCCCATCGCACTCCACCACCACTCACCGGGCAGCGGTTGCACCGCGGCCGGGACGTGCGCGGTCGTGGCCGCGCCCGCGGTGGCGGGCGCGAGGAGGCCACCGCCGAGCCCGGCCACGAGGGCCAGGGCCACGGCGGCGCGCCGGCGCGACGGTCGCGCCATCAGCCCGCGTCCATGCCACTCGACGGCTGGGTGCCCGTCGACGGCTGGGTGCCGGTCGTCGGGGTGGTGCCGGCCGCCGGGGTGGTGTCGGTGGTGTCGGTCTCGGGGGTCGGGGGCTGCTGGGCGCCCTCGGTGAACCGGACCTGGGCCTCGGAGCCCTCGCGGACCGGCTCGTCGTCGGTGGCGTCGACGGTCTGCTGCGCGGTCGCGGACCCGTCGCCGTCGGTGCCCCACCGGGCCTGGAGGGTCTGGAACGCGTCACCCGAGGCCTCGTCGCGCTCGCGGATCTCGGTGGCCGCCTGGGAGAGCGCCTCGGCGGCGGCCGTCAGGTCGTCCTTGATGCCGCGGAGGGTGGCCTCGTAGATGTGCTGGGCGGCGAGGTAGACACTCGCGAAGTCCTTGGCGGCCGGGATCTCGCCGAACGTCGACGCGGACGCGTAGGTGAACTTCACCGTCTTGAGGGCCTCCTGCGTCGAGCCGGTCCAGTTGGACTGGTAGTCGGTCCCGAGGGTCTGCAGGATGGTCGGGTACTGGATCGGGCCCGCCCCCGGGCCGTCGTCGAGTCGTGGCACGGTCTCTCCTCGTCGCGGTGGAGGGCCCCTCGCCCTCCGGTCGTCCTCCCCGTCACGCCGACGGCGCCGGCGCCCCGACCCGGGGCGCCGGCACGCGGCGTGCGTCAGTCGGGCCTCAGCCCCACATGTTGGTGTTGCGCAGCTCGCCGGCCAGGTAGTCCTCCTTGGACTGGATGACCGCCTGGCGGACGTCGCCGAGCAGCTGCCGGCACTCCTCGATCTGCTTGTCCCAGTCGGCCTGCGCCTGGCGGTAGGCCGAGCGGGCCGAACCGTCCCACTGCTCGACGTACTTCGCGAGGTCGTTCTTCATGTCCGCGAGCCGCGTCTCGATGGCCCCGAGGCCCTTCTGCATGTCGTCGACGAGCGCGTCGATGCCGGCGCCGCCGACCTTGATTCCGTCACCCATGGTGGTCGTCCCCTTCGTCTTTCGTCCGAGTTCTCGGTCGCGGCTCAGCCGTTGCCGAGCATGCTGCTGTACTTGCTGAGGTTCGAGGACGCCGCGGCGTCGTCGGCGTCGTACTGACGCTGCGTGCCGGTGAGGTTGGCCTCGAACGTGTCGAGCACGTCGACGATGTCCTGCGTCTGCACCTTCCACGCCTCGCTGACGTTCTGGAAGCTGGCCGCCCCCTGGCCCTCCCAGTGCGCCTTGACGGCCTCCATCTGCGTGCGGAGGTTGTTCACCTGCGTGCGGAGGTCCCCCCGCGCCGCCGACACGATGTCGGCGCTGGCCTTGACGACCCCTGCGCCGGCCCTGAACTGGTCACCCATGATGTGTCCTTCCTTCGTGCGACGACGAACGTGCCGCAGTCGATTTCACTGACCCCCTGAAGGGCTGGTGTCCTGCAGACGTGGATTCGTGTGCCGTCCCCTCGTCTCGCCCTCGACCCTACGGTGCCACGGGGAACCGGTCGATGGGGAGAACTCCCCGAAGGTCGCGCGTCTATGCTCGGTGCGCGTCGGGACCGGCACCAGGAGGGTGCCACCGGAGGGGAGAAGCAGCACCGTGAGCCAGAGCAGCGCCGCAGCGTCGCTCGTGCGCGTGTCCGTGTCGTCGGGCACGCGCCGCGCCGACCTCGGGGTGCCGGGGGGCATCCCGGTCGTCGAGATCGTCCCCGAGCTCGCCCGCGAGCTGGGGGTGCTCGACGCCGAGCAGGCCTCGCACGGCTTCCGGCTCGTCGCCGGCGGCGGCACCCTGCTCGACCCCGACCGCTCGTTCGCGGCGCAGGGTGTCGGCGACGGCGCGGTGCTCAGCCTCGAGGTCGTCGACCCGTCCACCGACAAGGTCTACGACGACGTCGTCGAGGCCGTCGCCGACGTCGTCGAGACGCAGTTCGCGCCGTGGACCGCCCGGCACAGCGCCGGGACGGCCGTCGGCGCCTCGGTCGTCTTCTTCCTCTGCGCGGCGTGGGCGCTCTTCACGGCCCGCGACACCGGCGCCCTCGTCGCGGCGGTCGCGCTCGCGGTGGCCCTGCTCCTCGTCGGGGCGGCGGCCGTCCTCCACACCCGGGCCCAGACCGGTGGCGCGCTCGCGCTCGCACTGACCGCCCTCGCCTACGCCGCGACGGCGGGCAGCGCCCTCTCCCCCGCCGACCCGCTGTGGGGCCGAGGGCTCGTGTGGGTCGGTGCGGCGGTCGCCGTCGTCGGACTCGCCGCCGCGCTCGCCGTGCCGCGGCACCGGCTCGTCCTCGCCGCCGGGGTGCTCGTCGGCGTCGCCGCCACCGGTCTCGGCATCGCCTCGGGGATCGCCGGGGTCGCGATGACCACGTCGTGCGCGGTCCTCCTCGTCCTCGCCGTCGTCCTCGGCAACGTCCTGCCCTGGCTCGGGCTCTCCTCGAGCCGCCTCAGCGCGCACGCCCCCCGCACCGAGGCCGAGATCGACGCCGACGCCCCGGAGGTGGACCGCGACCGGGTGCGCGCCCAGGTCGCGCGCGGCCACGACACCATGGTCGCCGTGGGGCTGGCCACCGGGGGCGCGGCGCTCCTCGCCACCGCGCAGCTGGCGGCGAGCGGGCTGGCCGGCACCGTGCTCGTCGTCGCCGGCTGCGTCGCCACGCTGCTGCGCACGCGGCACAGCCGCACCCGGGCCACGGTGGTCCTCGCGATGGCCACCGGCGTGCTCGGGCTGGCGCTGGCCGCCGTGGTCGCCGCCCTCGCCCACCCCGCGTGGCGGCCCGCGCTCGCGGTCGTCCTCGGCGCGACCGGCGCGGTCGTCGTCGTCCTGGCGGTGCTGGCCCCTCGGACCCGGGTGCGCCTCGGCCGCGTCGCCGACACCCTCGACGGCCTCGCCCTCGTCGCCCTCCTCCCGCTCGCCGCCGCGACGACCGGGGTCCTCTGACGTGGCGACGAAGAAGGACCTCGTCGAGGCCCAGTCGTTCAGCAGGCGCCGGCTGACCACGGCGTTCGTCAGCGGCGCCCCGGGCGGGCGCGAGGTCGAGCCCGACCGTCCGCTGCGCGCCGTCGTCGGCGGGCTCGCGCTGACCGTCGTGCTCGTCCTCGGCAGCATGGCCTTCGGCTGGCTGCGCTCGGCGCTGCCCGACGACTGGAAGAACGACCGGCTCGTCATCGCCGAGGACAGCGGCGCGCGCTACGTCTCGGTCAAGGGGGTGCTGCACCCCGTCGTCAACACGGTCAGCGCCCGCCTGCTCATCCCCAGCGACCGGTTCAAGGTCCTCGCCGTCCCGGACGAGGAGCTCGCCGACCTGCGCCGGGGGCCGACCCTCGGCATCCTCGGGGCCCCCGACTCCCTCGCGCCCGCCGACCGGCTCGTCGACACCGGCTGGGTGTCGTGCCTCGGTGCGGGACAACAGGTCTCGACGGCCATCGGGCCCTCACGCCGGGCCGACGCCGCCGACGGCGCCGCGCTCGTCGTGCGGTCCGGCACCCGCGCCTTCGTCGTCGGTCACGGGATGCGCTACCCGGTCGCCGCCAAGGACCTCTCGGCCGTCTCGGTCGCGCTGCGGCTCGACGGCCGCCCGCCGACCGCCGCGCCCGCCGAGTGGCTCAACCTCTTCCCCGAGGGCACCGCCCTCGCCCCGCTGCGCGTCGACGACCTCGGCAAGCCGCTGCCCGGCCTGCCCACCGGCGCCACCGTCGGCTCGGTGCTGCGCCTCGAGAACGACACCCGCCACTACCTCGTCACGCCCCTCGGGACCCTCGAACCGCTGCCCGACCTCGCCCTCGCGATGTACCGCCTCGGGTCGGGCGCCTCGACCCAGGACGTCCCGGTGCAGGCCGCCCAGATCGCGCGGCTGCAGGTCGAGCCGCAGCGCACCGCGCCCACCGACTGGCCGGACGCCCTGCCCACGCCGCTCGAGACGACGCCGTGCGCGACGCTGACCACGGCGCCCGGCACCCCACCCGCGGTCTCGCTCGCGACCGTCACCGCCGACCCCCCGGAGGCCGAGCGCGGTCGTACCACCGTCGACACCGGCTACGGCGCCCTCGTCCGGGCGGTGTCCGGGCAGGTCCTCGGCAAGGGGCCGGTCCTGGCCGTCGACCAGACCGCCACCGCCTACTCCGTCGTCGGAGCCGACTCCGAGGTGCTCGCCCGGCTGGGCTACGCCGACGACGACGTCGTCCCGGTCCCCGTGGCCTGGACCGAGCTCTTCCGCTCGGGGCCGGCCCTCGGCACCGACGCCGCGCGGACCGTGGTCTCGGGCACCTCGTGAGGTCCGCCCGGCTGGCGGCCCTGGTCGCCGTCTCGGCGCTCGCGGGGTCGCTCGCGGCCGGCGTCGCGACCCCCGCCGCCGCGGTCCCGGCCGCCGCCCTGCCCGCGGCCGGCGAACCGTGCGAGGAGGGGCGCACCCAGTACGTCACCGACACCCCGGCCGGCCTGATCCGGCTGGGCGCCCGGAAGGCGTGGACCCTCGCCACCGGGCGGGGCGTCACCGTCGGCGTCGTCGACAGCGGCGTCGCGCGCAACGCGCACTTCCCGGCGGGCAGCGTCCTCGACGGCACGAGCGTCGTCGGCGGCTCGGAGCGCACCGACGGTCGGCTGCACGGCACGGCCGTCGCGGGCATCATCGCCGCACGCAGCCTCGGCACGACCTCCGGGGTCGAGGGCCTCGCCCCTGACGCCCGCATCCTCCCGGTCAAGGTCGTCCCCGACGAGCAGCAGGCCCAGGACGGCCCGGACACCGACGCCGGGACGCTCGCCGAGGGCATCACCTACGCGGTCGACCACGGCGCGCGCGTGGTCAACGTCTCGCTGAGCACCGGCACCGACGACGCCCGGCTGCGTGCCGCCGTCGCCCACGCCCGCGCCCGGAAGGTGCTCGTCGTCGCCTCGGCCGGCAACACCACCCAGGACGCGCCGGTCCGCGCACCGCGCTACCCGGCTGCCTACCCCGGCGTCCTCGGGGTCGCCGCCACCGACGCCTCCGACCGCGCCACGGCGACGTCGGTGCGCGGCACGCACGTCGACGTCGCGGCTCCCGGGGTCCAGGTCCTCACGACGTACGGCGCGTGGGGCGACTGCTACCTCGACTCGGACGCCGGCTCGACGAGCTACGCCACGGCCTACGTCAGCGCCGCCGCCGCACTGCTCGCCCAGCGCTTCCCCGCCGAGGGCCCGGACCTGTGGGCGCACCGGCTCGAGGTGACGGCGGCCCGCGACCGGCGCGACGCCCGCGACGACGCCGTCGGGTGGGGTGTGGTCCAGCCGGTCGAGGCGCTCACCGCGGTCCTCGACGCCGGGATGGCCGGGCCGCCGCTGCCCGGCTCCACCCCGCAGCCGCGCGCCACGGTCGCGACCACCCGGCTCGCCGTCGCCGACGTCCCCGACCCCGCGGCGGCCGACCGCCGGCAGGTGCTCTGGGTGGCGGTGGCGGCCGGGACCGCGCTCCTCGGGCTCGCGCTGGTGCGCCTCGCCCGCCGCCGCGGCACCGCCTGAACCCGGATGAGGCCGCGGGCCGCGGTCTGTGAGAATGTCCGCCATGACCGAGCACGCCTCCCCCGCCGCCTCCGCCATCCCGGACCGGCCGTCCCTCGACGGCCTGGAGGAGAAGTGGGGGGCGGTATGGGAGGAGCAGGGCACCTACGCGTTCGACCGTGAGGCCGCCCTCGCCGGCGACCGCTCGCAGGTGTTCTCCATCGACACCCCGCCGCCGACCGCCAGCGGTTCGCTGCACATGGGGCACGTGTTCAGCTACACGCACACCGACTGCATGGCCCGCTACAAGCGGATGGCCGGCTTCAACGTCTTCTACCCGATCGGCTGGGACGACAACGGCCTCCCGACCGAGAAGCGCGTCCAGAACTACTACGGCGTGCGCGGCGACGCCTCGCTGCACCACGACCCCGACTTCGAGCCGCCGTTCCGCGGCGACGCGAAGAGCACGAAGGCGGCCGACGAGCTGCCCATCTCGCGGCAGAACTTCATCGAGCTCTGCGACGAGCTGACGGTCAAGGACGAGGAGGCCTTCGAGTCCCTGTTCCGCCGGATCGGGCACAGCTACGACTGGTCGATCGGCTACCGCACGATCGACGACCACTCGCGGGCCACGTCGCAGCAGGCCTTCCTGCGCAACGTGCGCCGCGGCGAGGCCTACCAGGCCGAGGCGCCGGGCCTCTGGGACGTCACCTTCCAGACCGCGGTGGCCCAGGCCGAGCTCGAGGCCCGCGACTACCCGGGCGCCTACCACCGGGTCGCCTTCCACGGCGCCGACGGCCCGGTGCACATCGAGACGACCCGCCCCGAGCTCATCCCGAGCTGCGTCGCGCTCATCGCCCACCCCGACGACGAGCGCTACCAGCCGCTCTTCGGGTCCACCGTCCGCACACCCCTGTTCGACGTCGAGGTGCCGGTCGTGGCCCACCCCGCCGCCGAGATGGACAAGGGCGCCGGCATCGCCATGTGCTGCACCTTCGGTGACCTCACCGACGTCCTCTGGTGGCGCGAGCTGCAGCTGCCGACCCGCTCGCTCATCACCCGCAGCGGCCGGCTCCAGAGCGAGACGCCCGAGTGGCTGGTCGGCTCCCCCGGCGCGGCGCTCTACGCCGAGCAGGTCGCGGGGAGGACGGCGTTCTCGGCGCGCGAGGCCATCGTGGGCGCGCTGCGCGACTCCGGTGACCTCGAGGGCGAGCCGACCCCGACCCAGCGCAAGGCCAACTTCTACGAGCGCGGCGAGAAGCCCCTCGAGATCGTCACGACCCGCCAGTGGTACATCCGCAACGGCGGGCGCGAGGCCGACCTCAACGCCGCGCTCGTCGCCCGGGGTGAGGAGATCGACTTCCACCCCTCGTTCATGCGCAGCCGGTACGCGAACTGGGTGCAAGGCCTCAACGGCGACTGGCTCGTCTCGCGGCAGCGGTTCTTCGGCGTGCCGATCCCGGTCTGGTACCCGGTGGACGCCGACGGCGAGCCCGACCACGACCACCCGATCCTGCCCGACGAGTCCGAGCTGCCCGTCGACCCCGCCGCCAACCCGCCCGCGGGGTACACCGAGGACCAGCGCGGCGTTCCGGGCGGCTTCGTCGGCGACCCCGACATCCTCGACACCTGGGCGACCTCGTCGCTCAGCCCGCAGATCGCGGGGGGCTGGCGCGGACGCGACGGCGTCGACCCGGACCCGTTGTTCGAGAAGGTGTTCCCGATGGACGTGCGCCCGCAGGGCCACGACATCATCCGCACCTGGCTGTTCGCCACCGTCGTGCGGGCGCACTGGGAGCACGGCACCGTCCCGTGGACCGACGCCGCCATCTCCGGCTGGATCCTCGACCCCGACCGCAAGAAGATGAGCAAGTCGCGCGGCAACGTCGTGACGCCGGAGGACCTGCTCAAGGAGCACTCCGCCGACGCCGTGCGCTACTGGGCGGCGAGCGGCCGGCTCGGCACCGACGCCGCCTACGACGTCGGGCAGATCAAGGTCGGCCGGCGCCTCGCCATCAAGGTCCTCAACGCGAGCAGGTTCGCGCTGTCCTTCGGAGCGGTCTCCGGCGACCTCGCGGCCCAGGTCACCGACCCGCTCGACCGCTCGGTGCTCGCCGCGCTGCGCGAGGTCGTCGGGAAGGCGACCGCGGGCTTCGAGGCGTGGGACCACACCCGCGCGCTCGAGGCCACCGAGTCCTTCTTCTGGACCTTCTGCGACGACTACCTCGAGCTCGTCAAGGACCGCGCCTACGGATCGCGCGGCGACGCCGCCGCGGCCTCCGCCCGGGCCACCCTGCGGCTCGCCCTCGACGTCGTCCTGCGCCTGCTCGCCCCGATCCTCCCGTACGTCACCGAGGAGGTCTGGAGCTGGACCCACGAGGGCTCGGTGCACCGCGCGCCGTGGCCCACGGTCGAGGAGGTGCCGGCCGGCGGCGACCCGGCGGTCCTCGCGGCGGTCGGGGCTGCCCTCGCGGTGGTCCGCAAGGCGAAGTCGGAGGCCAAGGTCGGGATGCGCGCCGAGGTGCCGACGGCGACGATCGTCGGGCCCGCGGACGTCCTCGAGCACGTGCGGTCCGGCGAGGGCGACCTGCGGGCCGCGGGCCGGCTCACCGGCACGCTCGACTACGCCGAGGGCGAGGAGGTCGCCACCCGCGACCTCGAGCTCGTCCCGGTCGCCAAGCCCACCGCCTGAGGCCCCGAGACCGGCCGACCCTCTCGTCAGGCCGGCGGAGCGAGGCGCCAGCGCAGCCGGACGCGGTCGAGCCCCGTGTGCTCGGGGAGCCCGTCGACGGACCCCTCGCGCACCCGCTCGACGAGCGCGTCGACGGTGTCGGGCAGCCGGTCCCGCGAGCGGACCCCGGCCCAGGCGACGGTGCCGCCCACCTCGTCCTCCGGGGAGACCCGGTCGACCTGCACCCACGCCGCGGCCCGCGGCGGGAACCGCAGCGCCCAGCCCGCGGCACCCAGGACGAGGAACAGCGGCGCCACGAGCAGCGCGACCGGGACGGGAAACGCGGCCGAGAGGAGGCGTCCGACCCAGAACGCCAGGACGCCGCCGACGAGGGCGTGCCGGACGACGTGCCGGCCGTCGGCGCGCACGACGTACTGGACGCCGGCCGGGGACGCGACGACGACGCGACCGAGCTCCTCGACCAGCTCGAGGGCGCGGCCGGGAGCGGTGTCCTCGGGGAGCGGCATCGGGGCCTACGCCGGCATCGGGCCGAGGGACGGGGCCGGCTGGCGGACCTCGACGCGGCGCAACCCGGTGGGGCGCACCGCGACCCACGGCACGTTCCAGCCGGAGAGCCCGAGCCGGTGCTGGACCACGGCGTCGCGGCGCAGGTGCCCCACCCGCCCGGTGGCCGGGTCGTACACGTCGAGGCTGCGGTCGCCGTCACCGGGCAGGACGAGGACGACGTGCCGCGGCAGCAGCCGGCTGCCGATGTAGAGCAGGCCGGGCTCGCCGTCGGCGACGACGTCGACGAGCGTGTCGAAGCGCTCGACGAGGCCGTACTCGTCGGCACCGCGCAGCACGTCGACCGTGTAGCGCGTCCCGATCCGCGACGCGCCGAACTCCAGCTCGTGGAGTGCGCCCCACGGCGGCGTGCCGAGCGCCCGGGGCCACGGGAGGTTGGGCCGGCGCCCACCGGCGAGCACCCCGTTGGTCCGTCGCATGACGACCCGCTCGTACGCGGCGAACCGCTCGGCCTCGGTGGCCCCCTGGGGCGAGCCGGGCGGGTGCGGCTCGCCGGTGCGCACCCAGGACGCGAAGACCGGGTCGACGAGCATCCGGGCCACGGTGAGGCACGCGGAGCCACACGTCACCGGGGACTGCTGGACCGGACCGGTGTCGCCCGCGCGGAGCCGGAAGGTCGTCGCCACGTGCACATCGTCGCCAAGGATCGGCCACGGCGCCACCACCCATGTGGTTGGGTGTGTCCCGTGCGGACGACGGGACCGTGGGGGCGCAGGGCGACGGGCACCGTCGTCCTGGTCGTCGTGGCCGCCCTCGCCGGCCTCGCGGTGGTCTGGGCCGCGGCGGTGCCGCCGCCGGAGCCGCCGATCCAGGTGGCCCACCCGACGCGCACCCTCTCCGAGGCCCGCGGCGAGGACACCCAGCTCGCACCGCGCACCGAGATCAACGCCGCGAAGTACACCGGCCCGCGCTCGGAGGCCAACGTCTTCGGCACCGCCCTCGGCTGGCTCGCCGTCGCCATCGTCGCCGGAGCCGTCCTCGCGCTGCTCGTCGCCGCCGTCCGGGCGTGGCTGGCCTCGCGCCAGGACCGCGGGGTCGACGAGGACGCCCGCGCCGGACCCGACCTCGAGCGGGTCGGCGCGGCGCTGGCCCTCGACGCCGAGGGACGCCTCGGGGCCCTGGGGCGGGGCACGCCGGCGGAGGGCATCATCGCGGCGTGGGCCCGGCTCGAGGAGACCCTCCGCGGAAGCGGCGTCCCGCTGCCCGCCTCCCGCACCTCGACCGAGACCACGGTCGCGGTCCTCTCCCGCTTCCGGGTGGACGCCACCACGCTGCGGTCGCTCGCCGAGCTCTACCGCGAGGCGAGCTGGTCCGCGCACCCGCTGACCGAGGACGACCGCGACCGCGCCGAGGGAGCCCTGCGCGAGCTCGACGCCGCGCTGAGCGCCGCCCGCTCGGTGTCCCCGGGAGCCGCACGTGGCTGAGCGCCGTCCGTCCCCGCGGGTCGTGGCCGCCGTCGCCGGCGGGCTGGTCCTCGTCGCCGTCCTCGTCGTCGTGCGCGGACCGGTGGCCCTCCTCGCCCTCGGCACCCTGGCCGTGGTCGTCACCGTCCTCGGGGCCGTCGTCCCGCTCCAGCGCGCCGACGGCGTCGACTGGGACTGGCTCCCGCAGCGCGCGCAGGAGCCGGCGCCCGAGCCGGGCATCGCCACCCTCCGGCGGCTGCTCGACCCCGGGCCCAAGGACACCGAGGCGCCGCGCCAGCTCCACGACCTCGTCGGCGCGATCGCCGACGACCGACTCGGCCGGCCCCCGGCGGCCGGTTCCCCGGCGCCCTACGGTTCCGGTGACCTCGGCCGCTACCTCGCGGCGCCGCCACGGCGGCTCTCCCGGGCCGAGGTCGAGACCCTCGTCACCGAGCTCGAGCACCTCACCCCGTCCGTCCCGCCCCCACCGTCGTCGCCCGAGGAGTCCCCGTGACCGACATCCCCACCGCCCACCGCCGTGCCCTCGCCGTCCTCGACGAGGTCGACACCGTCGTCGTCGGCAAGCGGG
The DNA here is from genome assembly GCF_035325325.1 of Phycicoccus sp. Lineage (NCBI taxonomy): Bacteria > Bacillati > Actinomycetota > Actinomycetes > Micrococcales > Intrasporangiaceae > Phycicoccus > Phycicoccus sp. Next base: position 154,751 of record NZ_DAOLAC010000002.1, read on the forward strand.
CGGCCACCGAGGTGGTCCTCGCGGCCGTGCTGGCCGGCGGACACGTGCTCATGGAGGACTACCCCGGTCTCGGCAAGACGCTGGCGGCCCGCACCTTCGCCCAGGCCCTCGGGCTCGACTTCACCCGAGCCCAGTTCACCCCCGACCTGCTGCCCTCCGACCTCACCGGCAGCTTCGTCTACGACCAGGGCAGCCACGCCTTCGAGTTCCGGCGGGGCCCGGTGTTCACCGGCCTGCTCCTCGCCGACGAGATCAACCGGACGCCGCCGAAGACCCAGGCCGCGCTGCTCGAGGCGATGCAGGAGCACCAGGTGACCGTCGAGGGGCAGACCTTTCCGCTCCCCCGGCCCTTCCACGTCCTCGCCACCGCGAACCCGGTCGAGTACGAGGGCACCTACCCGCTGCCCGAGGCCCAGCTCGACCGCTTCCTCGTCCGGGTCAGCTTCGGCTACCCCGCCGCCGACGAGGAGTGGCAGGTCCTCGACCGCCGCATCTCGCGACGGCAGGAGGACCAGCAGGCCCGCCAGGTCGTCGACGCCACCGAGCTGCTCGAGCTGCAGGCCACCCTCGAGGACGTCACGGTGCCGGCGGAGGTCGGCCGGTACTGCGTCGCCCTGGCCCGGGCCACCCGCGAGCACGAGCACTCGCTGATGGGTGCCTCCCCCCGCGGCTCGCTCGGCCTCATGCTCGTCGCGCGCGGCACCGCGCTCGTGCGGGGTCGCGACTACGTCACCCCGGACGACGTCAAGGCCGTCGCGCCGTCCGTCCTCGAGCACCGGGTCGTCGTCCGGCCCGAGCTGTGGATGGGCGACGTCACCCCGCGCAGCATCGTCGCCGACGTCCTGCGCACCGTCCCGACCCCGCGCACGCCGGTCCGCACGGCGTGACCGCTCGCTGGCGCCCCACCCGCGCGCTCGGCCGGGCCGCCGCGGTGGGGCTCGCGATGCTCGCGTTCGGGGCGGGGCTGGGCCGCGGCGACCTCGCGGTGGCCGGTGTGCCCCTCCTCGCCGTCGTCGTGTGGAGCCTCGTCACCGCGCCCAGGCACGCGCCCCGGATCACCAGCCGGCTCGACACCCGGGTGGTCCGCGAGGGCGAGTCGCTGACCTGGCGGGTCGACGTCGAATCGGTCCCCGGCCTGCGCGACGTCGTCGCCCACCTCGCCGGCGACCGCTGGACCCGCACCGTGCCGGTCCACGGGCACGTGGCGGCCACGGTCGAGCGAGCCCGCGACGGCTCCGCGCCCGACACCCCCGTCGCGATCTCGGCCGAGGCGGTGCGCTGGGGCGTGCGCCGGCTCGGCCCGGCCCAGGTCGTCGCCTTCTCCGACCTCGCGGGGTTCGCCTGGGTCAGCCCGGAACAACGGGTCGAGTCGGTGAGCAGCGTCCCGCGGCCCGGGCTGTTCGCCTCGCGGGCCGCCCTCCCGCACCCGGTCGGGCTGGTCGGACAGCACCGCTCGACCCGCCCGGGCAGCGGCACCGAGCTGGCCGACATCCGCGCCTTCCGCACCGGGGACCGGCTGCGCCGCATCCACTGGCCGGTGTCGCTGCGCACCGGCACCCTCCACGTGACGACGGCCTACGCCGACCAGGACGCCGAGGTGCGGCTCGTCGTCGACGGCCTGCGCGACCTCGGCGAGCACGACGCCGCGACGGGAGCCTCCTCGAGCCTCGACACCGCCGTCGAGGCGGCCGGCGCGCTCGCGGCCCACTACCTCTCGACCGGCGACCGGGTCGGGCTCTCGGTCCTCGGCGGCGCCGGGCTCGTCGAGGTACCGGCGGTCGGCGGCAACCACCAGCTGACCCGCCTCCTCCTCGCCCTCGGCCGGGCCGAGCCGAGCACCGGCACGATCGGCGAGGAGCGAGCCCTGCGGGCCCAGCTCGGCCGGGCGGTCCCGCCCGGCGCGGTCGTCGTCATCCTCTCCGCCCTCGTGTCCGCCGAACCGCTCGCCCACGCCGTCCGGCTCGCCCGCAGCGGGCACGTCGTCATCGTCGTCGACACCCTGCCCGAGTCCCTCGGCGGTGGGCACCCCGCGCCGGAGGAGCTGCGCGCCGCCACCGGTGTCGAGGACGACGACCGCACGGCCTCGCTCGTCTGGCGGCTGCGCCTCCTCGACCGCGAGCGTGAGGTGCGGCGCTGCGCGGCGGCCGGTGTGCCCGTCGTGCGCTGGCGGGGCCCGGGCTCGCTCGACCTCGTCCTGCGCGGTGTCGGCCGGCGGGCGCGTGGTGCGGGGACGCCCCGATGACCCCCGCCGCCCGCTGGCGCCGGGCCGCGCTGGGCGTCGTCGTCGGCGCCGACGTCCTCGTCCTCCTCGTCGCCGGCGTGGCGCTTCCCGGTCTGCTGCCCTTCCTCGCCCCCCTGCTCGTGGTGGCCACCGCGTGGGCCCTGCACCGGCCGGCCGGCTGGGGTGCCCTCACCCTCCTCGTCCTCCAGGTGGTCGGGGTCGGCGTGGCCCGCGAGGCCCCGGTGTCGCTCACCGACTGGGCGCTCGCCGCGGTGACCGGGGCGGCCGTCGTCGGCACGCACCTCGCCCTGTCGATGCTCGCCGCCTACCCACCGGGCGCGGCCCTGCCGGACGCCGCGGTGCGCCGCTGGGTCACCCAGGGCTTCGTCGTCGCCACCGTGGGCGGGATCGCCGCGGGCATCGGGGTGCTCGGGTCGAGCACGCCGGCCGGGGCGGGACCGTGGGTCCTGGCGGCCGCGTTCCTCCTCGTCGCCGGGACGGCCGCACTCGTCTGGCGGGCCACCCGGACCCGCTGAGCCGAGCCGCCGCCGGACGGGACGGGGTGCGGTCAGGCGGAACGCTTGCGCGGCGTGCGCTTGCGACCGCTCTCGGGCTCGTGCCGGACGATGGTCGGGTTGACGTTCTTGAGGACGACGTCGCGGGTCACGACGACCTTGGCGATCTCCTCGTCGCTCGGCACGTCGAACATCACCGGGAGGAGGACCTCCTCCATGATCGCCCGCAGACCGCGGGCACCGGTGCCGCGGGCCAGGGCCTGCTCGGCGACCGCCTCGATGGCGTCGTCGCTGAACTCGAGGACGACGCCGTCGATCTCGAACATCTTCTGGTACTGCTTGACGAGCGCGTTGCGCGGCTCGGTGAGGATGCGCACGAGCGCCTCGACGTCGAGCGGCGACACCGTGGTGATGACCGGCAGGCGGCCGATGAACTCGGGGATGAGGCCGAACTTCATCAGGTCCTCGGGCATGACCTCGTGGATGCTCTCGGCGAGGTCCTTCGGGGTGTGCAGCTCGGAACCGAAGCCGAGACCCTTCTTCCCGTTGCGCGACTCGATGAGCTTCTCGAGCCCGGCGAACGCACCGCCGACGATGAACAGCACGTTCGTCGTGTCGATCTGGATGAACTCCTGGTGCGGGTGCTTGCGCCCGCCCTGCGGGGGCACCGACGCGGTCGTGCCCTCGAGGATCTTCAGCAGCGCCTGCTGCACGCCCTCGCCCGACACGTCGCGGGTGATGCTCGGGTTCTCCGACTTGCGGGCGATCTTGTCGACCTCGTCGATGTAGATGATCCCCGTCTCGGCCTTCTTGACGTCGTAGTCCGCGGCCTGGATGAGCTTGAGGAGGATGTTCTCGACGTCCTCGCCGACGTAGCCGGCCTCGGTCAGGGCCGTCGCGTCCGCGATGGCGAAGGGGACGTTGAGCATCTTGGCCAAGGTCTGGGCGAGGTAGGTCTTGCCACAGCCGGTGGGCCCGATGAGGAGGATGTTCGACTTGGCGATGTCGACGTGGTCGGCGTCCTTCTTCGTGCCCGCCTCGCCGGCCTGGATCCGCTTGTAGTGGTTGTAGACGGCGACGGCGAGGGCCTTCTTGGCGACGTCCTGGCCGACGACGTAGTTCTCGAGGAAGTCGAAGATCTCGCGCGGCTTGGGCAGCTCGTCGAGGCCGAGGTCGCCGGACTCGGCGAGCTCCTCCTCGATGATCTCGTTGCAGAGGTCGATGCACTCGTCGCAGATGTAGACGCCGGGGCCGGCGATGAGCTTCTTGACCTGCTTCTGCGACTTGCCGCAGAAGGAGCACTTCAGCAGGTCGCTGGTCTCTCCGACTCGTGCCACGGAACGTCCTCCACCTCGGCTCGACAACGCCCCCGACGGTACCCGCCGACGGATCCCGTCGCACCCATTGAAGCCCCCACCGGCCCGGCGCGTCGCGTCGGTTCGCTGTCAGCGCAACGCGGCGCCCGGCGGCCTCCCGCCCTCCGGGACGGCGCGGTCGCCCGGGGCGCCGCCGCGGGTGGCGACCCGCACGAGCAGGGCGGCCACCCGCAGCTGCTCGGCCCCCGGCCGGACGACCCGCGCGGCGGCGGTCAGCGCGACGTGCCCGAGCACCGTGCCGCCCTCGCTCGCGGGGACCGCGGTGACCCGGTCGGTCGGCAGGCCGTCCCGGGCCGGGTCGAGGACCCGGCCCTCGAGCGTCAGCACCCCCTCGGCGTCGACGACGGCGTCGCGACGGTCGGGCGGTCCGTCGTGCCATCGGGCCCGCTCGACCCCGACGACCTCGGCCACCGCCCGGGCCAGCGCGGCACCCCGCTCGGCCCGGCCGACCCCGTCGGGGAGGTCGAGGAGGGCGGCGACGCCGGAGAGGTACCCCTCCCGGCGGGCCGAGACGCCCTGGGCGCGGCGGCCCCGGAGCGCGATCTCGCTCACGGCGAGCCCGACGAGGACGAGCACGACGACGAGCTCGACGTCACTGCGGCCGGCGATGGCGAGGCTGAGGTACGGCACGGTGAGGAACACGTCGAACCCGAGCGCCGCGCTCACGGCGGCGACCACCCCCGAGACGCGGTCCCCGGCCGCCGAGACGGCGACGACGGACAGCACGAGGACCAGGGCGGCCGGAGCCGGTTCGACGGACTCGCGCACCGTGCCGAGGAGCGCGGCGACGGCGAACGGCCCGACGGCCGCGGCGACGTGCAGCAGGGTGAGGTCACGACGGTCGCGCATGCGTCCAGCGCACCACCGCAGCGGCCGGCCCGGTCCGCGTCGACGCCGTGTTGACGGCGTCCTGACGCCGTCTTGACGCCCGCTGCCCCCGCCTCGCCGCCCTCACCCCGCCCTGCCGCCGTCACCTCGCCCCTGCCGCCGTCGTCCCGCCTCGCCGCCCCCATCCCGCCCTGCCGCGGCCACCTCGCCCCGCCGCCCCGCCATGACGCCCCGGCGCGGTGAGGCCACCCCGGCACGGCAAGACCGCCCCGGCGCGGTGAGGCCACCACGGCACGGTGAGGCCACCCCGGCACGGCACCACCCGGCAGCCGGAGGCGGGACGAGTCACCACTCGCTCAGCTGACGGACGCGCCGAGGTCGAACCACGTGCTGTGACGTTCGGGCCGGATCCCGACACTCCCGAGCAGGCGCCCGAGGGCGGGCCGGTCGAGGGCGACGCTCCACACCCAGCGAGCGACCCGCGCCTGGCGACGCAGCCGGTCCTCCCGCTGCTTCTCCTCCCAGAGCACCTGCGCAGCGGTCTCGGGGTCCGCTCCCTCGGGGACCCGGTACTTGACCCGGCCGTCGAACTCCCCGACGACGCCGGCCCAGCCGAAGTCGGTGTAGCCGATGAGTCCTCGGTCGTCCGTGTACGGCACCTGGAGGCGTGGTCGTGGCAGCCCGAGCAGGTACATCTGCACCCGGGAGAGACTCTCACCGGCCGACATGCTGCCCGGGTCGGCCAGGTCGCGCACGAGGGCCGCGGTGCGACGCCCGGCCACCCGAGGGGCCACGGCCGCCACCTCGGCCGAGAGGTCCGCGACGGTGCACAGACCGTTCCGCAGCGCGTGGTCGGCGGCTGCGACGGCTGACTCGAGGGTGCCGGTCCGCGCGAGGTCGACCACGGTGCGCGCGGGTGGCGTCACGCTCAGCCCCTGCACCGTCACGGGCTCGGTGTCGCCACCGACGACGGGGCACAGACCACCCGACCGGCTGGCGCGGCGTGAGTGGCTGAGCACGCCGACGCAGGAGGGCCAGTCCTCGACCCGGGGCATCCCCCACACCGCCGCGGCCGACCACGCGGCCACGACCCGGTCGTGACCCGGTCGGCGGACGAGGTCCGCGGCGTGCACCACGGCGGCGTGGCGTTGACCCGGCGCGAGCTCGGCCCAGTGGGCGCTCGGTACCCACACGCCGTGGCGGACATGGTGCCAGTCGTCCACGGCGCGGCTCGGCTCGACGCCCGCGCGCCGCAGGTCGACCCCGAGCCGAAGGAGACCGGGGTCGAGGGGCACCGGAAGGTGGAGAGCCGTCATCCGGTGAGCGTGGCAGCACCTCCGGGACCGGCCGTCGGGTTGTCCACAGCCCCCGGCCCCAGGTCGGCGTTGCGGCACGGCGGCACCGACGCGTCAGGACGAGATGGGGACGGCGAGGCGAGATCGGGTCGGGCCGGCAGGACCGGGTCGGCACGGCGAGGTCGGGTCGGGCCGGCAGGACCGGGTCGGCACGGCGAGGTCGACCCGACTCCGTCATACCGCCGTTCCATCGCTCTGCCGGCGCGTCATGACGCCCCGGCCGGGCGAGGTCGGGGCGGCGGGGCGAGGTCGGGGCGGCGGGACGGGAACCGGGGGTGGGGACGAGACCGCCGCCCGGTCGCGGGGACCGGGCGGCGGCGGTGGTGCGGTGGGCGGCGGCTCAGACGCTCGAGGCCTTGCGCGAGGCGAGGACCTCGTCGACGAGGCCGTACTCCTTGGCACCCTCGGCGGAGAGGATCTTGTCGCGCTCGATGTCCTTGCGGACCTCCTCGACCGTCCGGTTGCTGTGGTGCGCGATCGTCTCCTCGAGCCACTCGCGCATCCGGATGATCTCGTTGGCGTGGATCTCGAGGTCGGAGGCCATGCCGCCGGTGCCCTCGATCGCGGGCTGGTGGATGAGTACGCGGCTGTTCGGCAGCGCGAAGCGCTTGCCCTTCGCGCCGGCGCCGAGCAGCACCGCGGCCGCGGACGCGGCCTGCCCGATGACGAAGGTCTGCACGTCCGGGCGGATGTACTGCATCGTGTCGTAGATCGCCGTCATCGCCGTGAACGAGCCGCCCGGGCTGTTGATGTACATGAGGATGTCGCGGTCGGGGTCCTGGGACTCGAGCACGATGAGCTGGGCGATGATGTCGTCGGCCGAGGCGTCGTCGACCTGCACGCCGAGGAAGATGATGCGGTCCTCGAAGAGCTTGGTGTACGGGTCGAGGCGCTTCATGCCGTACGAGGTGCGCTCCTCGAACTGCGGCAGGATGTAGCGGCTCTGCGGGCCCGGCACGTGGAGCCGGCCGGTCAGGTCTGCGTTCATGTCTCTCTCTCGCGTCGTCTCGGCCGGGTCAGTCCGACGTCACGGGGTTGTCGGCGTGCCGGCCCGCCATGTCGGCCTTGGTGATCACGTGGTCGACGAAGCCGTACTCCTTGGCCTCCGCCGCCGTGAACCAGCGGTCGCGGTCGGAGTCGGCCTCGATCTGGTCGACGGTCTGCCCGGTGTGCTCGGCGATGAGCTCGGCCATCTGCTTCTTGATGTGCAGCAGCTGCTCGGCCTGGATCTTGATGTCGGACGCGGTGCCGCCGATGCCGCCGGACGGCTGGTGCATCATGACCCGCGCGTGCGGGGTGGCGTAGCGCTTGCCCGGGGTGCCGGCGGACAGGAGGAACTGGCCCATCGAGGCGGCCATCCCCATCGCGACCGTGGCGACGTCGTTGGGCACCCACTGCATGGTGTCGAAGATGGCCATGCCGGCGGTCACCGAGCCGCCGGGGCTGTTGATGTAGAGCCAGATGTCCTTGTCGGAGTCCTCGGCGGCGAGCAGCAGCATCTGCGCGCAGATGGCGTTCGCGTTGTCGTCACGCACGTCGGACCCGAGGAAGATGATCCGCTCCTTGAGGAGACGGTTGTAGATGGAGTCGTCGAGGCCGGCCTTCTGGCCCTCGCCCGCGGCGACGATCTCGGTGCTGGTCACGCTGGGATGCTCCTCGCTCGTGATGGGGTCGTTCCTGTCAGTGACCCTAACGCCCGCCCACCCCGCGGCACTCCACCACCGGCGCCGTGTTCGCCGTGAGCACAACCGCCCCGGGTGGACCCCGGACGGGCTCAGCCGACCGGCCCCCCCGCCGCCGGCGCGGCCCGCCGCTGCGCGGCCGGACGACCTTCCGGCTCGCGCACCGAGGGGACGACGGACAGGGCCAGGACGGCGAGGGCGCCGACGACGAGGAGCGCGTGGAGGACCCCGACGTGGTCGCCGAGGAAGCCGAGGAGCGGCGGACCCGCGATGAAGGCGACGTAGCCGATCGTCGCGACGACCGACATCCGGGCCGCGGCGCGCTGCGGGTCGTCGGCGGAGGCACTCATCCCGACCGGGAAGCCGAGGGCGGCCCCGATGCCCCAGACGGCGGCGCCCACGAACGCGAGCCAGTCGGCCCCGAAGACGACGAGCGCCGCGCCGAGGACGGCCAGCCCGAAGCTGACCCGCAGCACCGGGACCCGTCCGCGGGTGTCGAGGAGGTGGGTGCCGACGAGCCGGCCGACCGTCATGAAGGTGAGGAAGGTCGCGAAGCCGAGCACGCCCGCCCACGCCGGGAGCTCGTGGCCCTCGACGAAGGCCACGGCCAGCCAGTCGTTCGCGGTGCCCTCGGTGAACGCGGCCGCGAGGACGACCACCCCGATGAGCAGGGTGCGCGGCTCGAGCCACGCCGACCGCTGCCGGGGTGGGGCCACGCCCTCGGCCCCGGCCGGCTCGTCCTCCGCGGCCCGCGGCAGGAAGCGCGGCAGCGCCCAGGCGGCGCCGGCCACCGTGACGAGGACGGCACCCGCGAAGTGGAGGGTCAACGGCACGTGCGCGGCCGACATCCCGGCCCCGACGAGCGCGGAGAGCACGGTGCCGCCGGAGAAGGCCGCGTGGAAGTGGGGCATGACCGAGCTCCCGAGCTCGCGCTCCACCGTGGCGCCCTCGAGGTTCATGGCGACGTCCCACAGGCCGACCCCGAGGCCGACGAGGAAGAGGCCGGCCATGACGAGGAAGCGCGACCCGTGGGCGTCGACGACCGCGCCGGTGGCGAGGAGCCCGACCAGCGAGACGCCCGCGCCGACCGTCACGGTCCGCCCGGCACCGATCCGGCCGCTGACCCGCCCGGCGAGGGGCAGGCCCGTGACCGAGCCGACGCTCGCCGCGAGGAGCGTGGCGCCGAGCTCGCCGGCGCTCAGCCCGAGGGCCACCTTGGTGTCCGCGATGCGGGCCGCCCACGACGCGAAGACGAGGCCGGCGAGGGCGAAGACGACGAAGACGGCGGTGCGGGCCGTCGTCACCCGCTCGCGGGGCAGGGCGGGCGCGGCGGCGGACATGGCGGTGCTCACGGGCTCTCTCGGGGCTGGGTGGCGACGGGCTCGTGAGGGCCGCGCCGAGGGTCGAATCGATTCGATCGAATCGATTCGATATTCTCCGACGCATGAGCCGCCCACGTCAAGCCGGGGACCGTCGCCCGACGCTGCGCGACGTCGCCGTCCGCGCGGGCGTCTCGACCTCGACCGCGTCGCTCGTCTTCAGCGGCAAGCGTCCGGTCTCCGCGGCCACGGCCGAGCGGGTGCGCGAGGCCGCGGCCGCCCTCGCGTTCGCCGGCCCCGACCCGCTGGCGTCCTCCCTGCGCCAGGGCCGGGTCGGCACGGTGGCGGTCGTCGTCGAGGCCCCCCTGCGCTACGCGTTCCGCGACCCGTTCGCCCTCGCCGTGCTCGACGGCCTCGCCGACGAGCTCGAGGTCGCCGGGCGCACGATGCTGCTCGTCGCCCAGCCCGCCGACGACCCCGAGCGGGCGGTCGCCCAGCTGGCCGGCCAGGCCCTCGACGCGGCCGTCTTCCCGCTGTGCGGCGTCCGGGACAACCCCGTCGTCGCCCACCTCACGGCGCGAGGCGTGCCGCTCGTCGGCAGCGGCTCCCCCGAGGCCGCCGGCATCGCGCACGTGCGCACCGACGAGGAGGCCGCGATCGGGCTGACCACCCGCCACGTCCTCGACCTCGGGCACACCCGGGTGGCGCACGTCTCGATGGCCCTGCACCCGGGCGCGGTGACCGGGCCGGTCCGGGTGAGCGACGTCGAGGGCGCGGAGTACCCCGACGCCGCCGGTCGGCTGCGCGGCTTCCGGTCGCTCGTGGGCGCGGACGCGCCCGTCGTCCAGGCCGCCGACCTGACCGTCGGGGCCGGCGAGGAGGCCGGCCGGCTGCTCCTCGAGCGTCCCGCGCCCCTGCGCCCCACCGCCGTCGTCTGCCAGGCCGACCTGCTCGCGGCCGGGGTGGTGCGGGCCGCGGAGTCCCTCGGCCTGCGGGTGCCCGAGGACCTCTCGGTCACCGGCTTCGACGGGGTCGACCTGCCGTGGCTCGACGCGACCCTGACCACCGTGCTGCAGCCCGGCGTCGAGAAGGGCCGGGCGCTCGGGCGGCTGGTCCGGCGGGCGCTCGAGGGCGAGGCGGTCGCCGACGAGCCGTTCCCGGTCTCGCTCCGGGTCGGCACGACGACCGCTCCGCCGCCCGCCTGACCCCGCGGACGCCACGGAGACCCGGGGCGCCGGCCCCCGGTGCCCCACTCATGGCGAATCCCCCACCTCGACGGGCCCGGACCGGGCCTCCCGAGGTGGGGGATGCGCAAGAAGTCGCCGGGGTCGGCGACCCGGGTCAGGCCTTCGCCGGCTCCTCGGTGTCCTCGGTGGCGTCGGCGGCCTCGTCGGTGGCGGCGTCCGCGGCCTCGTCACCCTCGGCGTCCGGCACGAGCGCGTCGAGGTCGACGGCGTTGCCGCTGGCGTCGGTGACCGTGGCCTCGTCGAGGACGGCGGCCAGCGCCTTGCGGCGGGCGACCTCCTGGACCATCGCGGGCACCTGGCCCTGCTGGTCGAGCGCCTGGGCGAACTGGTTGGGGTCCATGCCGTACTGCTGCGCGCTCATCACGAGGTACTCGATGAGCTCGGGCTGCTCGACGCGGACCTCGAGCTGCTCGGCGATCGCGTCGAGGAGGAACTGGGCCTTGAGCGCCTTGCGGGTCGACTCGTCGACCTCGGCCCGGTGCTCGTCGTCCTCCATCCGGTTCTCGCCCTCGAGGTGGGCGTCGACCTCGGCCTGCACGATGCCGTCCGGCACCGGCACGTCGACGGTCTCGAGGAGGTGCTCGAGGACCTTGTCGCGGGCCTGGATGCCCTGCTCGTACCGCTTGGCCTGCTCGGCCTGCTGGACGACGTCGGCGCGCAGCTCCTCGAGGGTGTCGAACTGGGAGGCCAGCTGGGCGAAGTCGTCGTCGAGCTCGGGGAGCTCGCGGACCTTGACCGACTGCACGGTGACGGTGCACTCGGCGTCCTGACCCTCGCGGTCGCCACCGGCGAGCGGGGCGGTGAAGGTCGTCGTGTCGCCGGCGGAGAGCCCGAGGAGCGCCTCGTCCATCCCGGCGAGCATGTTGCCGCTGCCGACCTCGTAGGAGACCCCGGTGACCGAGTCGATCTCCTCGCCCTCGATCTCGGCCGAGAGGTCGATGGAGACGTGGTCGCCGTCCTCGACGGGGCGGTCGACGCCGACGAGGGTGCCGAAGCGCTCGCGCAGCGCGGTGAGCCGCTCCTCGACGTCGTCGTCGGCGACGGAGACGTCGTCGACGGTGACCGCGATGCCGGTGAGCTCGGGGAGCTCGATGGTCGGGCGGACGTCGGTCTCGACGGTGAACTCGAGGTCCTGGCCGTCCTCGAGCGGGACGGCGGTGACGTCGACGTCGGGCTGACCGATGGCGCGGACCTCCTCGGCCTCGGCGGCCTCGGCGAAGAAGCGCGGGAGGGCCTCGTTGACGGCCTCCTGGACGACGGCACCGCGGCCGACGCGCTGGTCGATGATCCGCGCGGGGACCTTGCCCTTGCGGAAGCCGGGGACCTGGATCTGCGCGCCGATGGTGCGGTACGCGTCGTCGAGCAGTGGCTTCAGCTCGTCGAACGGGACCTCGACGGTCAGCTTGACCCGGGTCGGGCTCAGGGTCTCGACGGCACTCTTCACTTCGGGGACTCCACCTGGGGTGTCGGGGTTGACGGTCGGGCGTCGTCGGACCGGGCGGGGCCGGGCGCTCCGGGCCGCGCGAGGGCGCGGACGACCGGGACGACGCCAAAGGCCCATGCTAGCGGCCCGCCCCGGGGCGGCCGAATCGGCCGTTCACCGCACAGGGCGGGCACGGGCCCTCCCGCGCGGCGTCCCGGGCCGGTACCTTCCGCAAGCACCGCGCGCACCCGAACGGGTCGCCCGACCGAAGGGACCTCGATGACCTCGCTGACCTCCGCCCTCACCCGGCTCGCCGCCGCCGGCGCACTCGTCACGGCGCTCGGCGCGCCGGCGGCCGTCTCCGGCGCCGCCGCCGCCGGCACTCCCTCCCCCCAGGTGCAGGCCTGTGCCGGCAGCGCGGCCCGGGTCGCCGACGGCGCGAGCGCGGCGGAGCCCAAGCTCTACCCCGACAACCAGGCCAACGCCTACGGCGTCCTGCCCGACGCGCCGTACCTCGGCAACGGCGAGGTCACCGTCCCCACCGTCTTCCACATGGTCTCCGACGACGGCTTCACCGCTGCCGAGAAGGCCCGCTGGACGCGCCTCATCGCGGCCCAGATGACCGTGCTCAACGACTCCTACGCCGGGCGCACCGCCGCCGACGCCGCGGACACCCCGTTCCGCTTCCGCCTGGTCGGCACGACGTGGACGACGAACCCCGCCTGGTACACCGTCGTGCCGGGCAAGAACGAGAGGGACATGAAGAAGGCGCTCCACCAAGGCGACTCACGCACCCTCAACGTGTACGCGGCGAACATCGGCGGCGGCCTGCTCGGCTGGTCGTACTTCCCCAAGGGGTACAACAACGGGCGGGACTACATCGACGGTGTCGTCATGCTCGACGAGTCGATGCCGGGCGGCACCGCGGGCAAGTACGCCGAGGGCGACACGCTCACCCACGAGGTCGGGCACTGGCTGATGCTCGAGCACACCTTCAACCACGGGTGCTCGGCCTCCGGCGACTACGTGACCGACACCCCGAAGGAGGCCCAGCCGCAGTTCGACTGCCCGGTGGGCGCGGACACGTGCAGCGCGCCCGGCCTCGACCCCATCCACAACTTCATGGACTACACGCAGGACTCCTGCATGAACATGTTCACCCGTGGCCAGGCCGAGCGCATGAGCGACGCGTGGGTCGCCTTCCGCGCCGGGGGTACCGGGGGCAAGTGACCGGCGGCCCGAGCGCCGGGTCCGCCCTCGCGGGCCCGGCGCTCGGGCACACTGGCGCCGTGCTGTCGCTGCGCCTCTCGGTCCCCGGGTCCCTGACCGAGGACGTCCTCACCCTCCTGCGGTCCGACGACTACGTCACCGGGCTGGCGGTGCACCGCGGGGCCTCGCTCGTCCCGCCCGGCGACGTCGTCACCGCCGACATCGCGCGGGAGGGCGCCAACCCCGTCATCGAGGCGCTGCGCGACCTCGGGGTGCACGAGGAGGGCACCATCCGGGTCGAGCCGGTCGAGACCTGGCTCTCGCGCACCGGGCTCGAGGCCGAGCGCCTCGCCCCGGGGGCGAGCGCGGACGCCGTCGTCTGGACCGAGGTCGGGCACCGGGCGTACGGCGACTCGGAGCTCAACTGGACGTACGTGTCCTTCATGGTGCTCGCGACCCTCATCGCCGGCGTCGCCATCGTCCTCGACTCCCCCATCCTCGTCATCGGGGCGATGGTGCTCGGGCCGGAGTTCGGACCGGTCGCCGCCATCGGCCTCGCGCTCGTGCGGCGCAAGTGGGGCCTGTTCGGCATCGCCGCGCGCACGCTCGTGCTCGGCTTCGTCGTCGGGATGGTCGTGACCTTCGCGGCCGGCCTGCTCGGCCGGCTGCTCGGCTGGGTCACCTACGAGGACATCGTCGGCGAGCGGCCGGCGACGGCGTTCATCTACACCCCGGACCGCTGGAGCTTCGTCGTCGCCGTCGTCGCGGCGGCGGCCGGCGTGCTGTCGCTGACCTCGGCGCGCACCGGCGGCCTGTCCGGGGTCTTCATCTCGGTGACCACCGTGCCCGCCGCGGGCAACGTCGCCCTCGGCGCGGCGTTCGGGGCGTGGCACGAGGTGAGCGGCTCGCTCGCCCAGCTGGGGCTCAACCTCGCCGGGATGGCGGCCGCCGGCGCGCTGACCCTCGCGCTGCAGCAGGCAGTGTGGTCGAGGGTGCCCGCGCGGCGCCGCACCCTCGTGCGGCACCGGGACGTGCTCGGGCGCCCGGACTGGTGACGGGCGACGAGCGATGGAGCGGGCGACGGGAATCGAACCCGCGTAGCCAGTTTGGAAGACTGGGGCTCTACCATTGAGCTACGCCCGCGCACCTCGTCGGCGTGCACCGCGAGGGCAGCGCTAGCCTAGGGCGGCGCCCGCGGGAATCCGAAATCATCCGCTCGGTCCCGCGTGCCCCGGGGTATGGCGCAGCTTGGTAGCGCGTCCGCTTTGGGAGCGGAAGGCCGCCGGTTCGAATCCGGCTACCCCGAC
>NZ_DAOLAC010000002.1:169332-220072 GCF_035325325.1 Phycicoccus sp.
CCGCGAACGTGTGTGAAGAACGTCGCCAGGCCGACGTTCTTCACACACGTTCGCAGTGGGGGGAGTCAGGGCAGCAGCGTGCAGCGGAGCTCGGAGACGGTGCGCCCGTGCCGCAGCCCCTTGGCCTCGAAGCCGTCGTCCGGACGCCACGCCGGACGCTCCCCCTCGACGACGTCGAAGCCTCCGAACGCGGCGAGCTGCTCGCGACAGTGCCGGGCGTAGGCGTCGATGTCGGTGGCGATGCGCAGCACCCCGCCGGGCGCGAGGCGCGAGGCGATGAGCGTCAGCGTGTGCTGCTGGACGAAGCGCCGCTTGGCGTGCCGCTGCTTGGGCCAGGGGTCGGGGAAGAACAGGTGCACGGCGGCGAGCGTCGCCGGCTCCACCCGGGCGCGCAGCAGCGGCAGCACGTCGCCGGGGTGCACCCACAGGTTGGCGACGCCGGCCTCCTCGGCCGCGGCGAGCATCCGGGCGACCCCCGGCACGTGCACGTCCACGGCGACGACGTCGGCCTCCGGGTGGGCCAGGGCGTAGGCGATGGCGGCGGCGCCGTGCCCGGACCCGATCTCGAGCACGACCGGGCCGCTGCGCCCGAACGCCTCGGTGGGCACGAGCGGGCCCTCGGGCAGGGCGCGCGCCGGCAACAGCGTGGCCATCCGCTCGTCGGTCAGGGGGCTGTTGCGCCAGCGCGGCGTGAAGGTGCGCACGCCCTCGCGGGGCTCGTGGTCGAGGACCGGGCGGGATGCCACGGGTCGGGCCTTTCGGGTCGGGACCGGGTGCCGGGCCGCGGCACCGCCGTCCGCGTCAGACGCGGCGCACGGAGAACGCGGCCCGGTCGTCATCCTCCCCCGAACGCGCCGCCTCGCACACCTCGCGGGCGACGTCGCCGTCCCGGACGACCGACATCGCGGCCACGCCGAGCATCCGGTCGATGCCGTCGGTGAGGTCGCGGTCCCGGGTCTCGACGACGCCGTCGGAGTAGAGGAGCAGCCCGTCGCCACGCTCGAGACGGCCGGTGAGCCGGGGGAACTCGGCCTCGGGCAGGAGGCCCAGCAACGGGCCGCGCGAGCCCTCGAGGACGGTCCAGCGGGCGCGTCCCGAAGTGTAGGCGGCCGGTGCGGGGTGCCCCGCGTTGCCGACCGAGTAGGCGCCGGTGCGCAGGTCGAGCTCGAGGTGGACGGCCGTCGCGAACCCCTCGCCCCACCCCTGCCGCACGAGGTACCCGTTGGCCGCCCGGAGGAAGCTGGCGGCGGGCACCGCGCCGAGCAGCCCGCCGAGCGCACCGGAGAGGAGGAGCGAGCGGGTGCCCGCCCCGGTGCCCTTGCCGCTGACGTCGACGAGGACCACCTCGAGCCGCTCCTCGCCCGGGGCGAGGTGCGCGATGACGAAGTCGCCGGAGAAGCGGTCGCCGTGCGCGGAGAGGATGCAGGAGGTGGCGTACCAGCCGGTGGGCAGGGCCGGCACGCCGCCGGCCTGCACGATGCGGTCGCGCAGCTCGACGAACATCCGGTCCGCACCGAGGCCGCGGGTGCCGACGAGGGCGCGCGAGCGGGCGACGAGCACGGCCTGCCACATCACGAGGGCGACGGCGACGACGACCCCGGCGACCCGCACCGGGTCGAGCAGGGAGACCGGCGACCAGACGAGGACCACCGCGGCGGTCGCGCCGAGTACGACGGCGAGCCGCCGTGGTTCGAGGACGAGCCCGGCGAGCACGAGCAGCGGGAAGACGAGCGCGATGGGGACGAGCGCCGGCGCCAGCACCGCCCCGGCCCCGAGGAGGACGACCCCGACGACGAGCAGGACGGTGGGGGCGCGCCCCTCGGCGAGGCGGCCGAGGCGGTCGGCGGGGAGGCGGCGCCACCCCACCTCGGCCTCGGGACGGACCGCCCCGGCCGGCTCACCGCCTGCTGCCATGCTCACCCCTGTGTCGTCGTCCGGTCGCCACAGTCGGGCGGGCGTCACAATAGTGCCAACCGACCCGCCCCGCCAGAGGATCGGCGCGGACCGCTCCCGCGCAGGTGGGGAGCCTGCGGCGGAGGTCGCCGGAAGGCCCGCTCAGGGGGTGGGCGGGAGGCTGCCGTCGGCCTCGTAGGCGTCGATCATCCGCAGCCGGCGCACGTGCCGCTCCTCGCCGCTGAACGGCGTGGCGACGAAGGTGCGCACCATCGCCCGAGCCACCTCGGGCTCGGTCATCCGGGCGCCGATCGAGAT
The DNA here is from genome assembly GCF_035325325.1 of Phycicoccus sp. Classification (NCBI taxonomy): domain Bacteria; kingdom Bacillati; phylum Actinomycetota; class Actinomycetes; order Micrococcales; family Intrasporangiaceae; genus Phycicoccus; species Phycicoccus sp. The sequence continues at coordinate 171,544 of NZ_DAOLAC010000002.1, forward strand.
GATCCGGGCGTCGTTGTGCTCACGGGCGAGGCGGGCCAGCTCCTCGTCGTAGCAGAGGGCAGCGCGGACCCCGCGAACCTTGTTCGCGGCCATCTGCTCCCCGTTGCCGGAGCCGCCGAGGACCACGCCGAGCGCCTCGGGGTCGGCGGCGACGGCCTCGGCCGCGCGGAGCACGAAGACCGGGTAGTCGTCCTGGGCGTCGTAGGCGTGCGGGCCGTGGTTGGTCACCTCGTGGCCCTCGGCCTCGAGGAACGCCGCCAGGTCGGCGACCATCTCGAACGCGGCGTGGTCGCCGGCGACGTGGACGCGGGCCATCTCAGTCCTCCGTGTCGAAGATCGGGCCCTGGGTGCGGGACCGCTTGAGCTCGTAGAAGCCGGGGGTGCGGGCGAGCAGCAGGCAGCCGTCCCAGAGCAGCCCGGCGGCCTCGCCCTTGGGCGCCGGCGTGACGACCGGACCGAAGAACGCGACGCCGTCGACGGCCACGACGGGGGTGCCCACGTCGTCACCGACGAGGTCGATGGCCCGCTGGTGGCTGGCCCGCAGCTCGTCGTCGTGCTCCTGCGAGTGCGCGGCCTCGGCGAGCTCGGCCGGCAGGTCGAGGTCCGCGAGGGCCCCGGCGATGGCCGTGGCGTAGTCCTCCTCGCGGTGGTGGATGCGGGTGCCGAGGGCGTCGTAGAGCGGCTTGACGACCTCGTCGCCGAGCTTGTGCCGCGCGGCGATGACCACGCGCACCGGGCCCCAGCCGTCGTCCATCAGCTCGCGGTACCTCGCCGGGAGGTCCTCGCGGCCCTCGTTGAGCACCGAGAGGCTCATGACGGACCAGGTGACGTCGACGTCGCGCACCTGCTGCACCTCCCCCATCCAGCGGGAGGTCATCCAGGCCCACGGGCACAGCGGGTCGAACCAGAACTCGGCGGAGGCGCGGGTGGGGGCGGTCTCGGTGGTCACCCTCGCCATCCTGCCACCGCACCCCCCACCCCCGGCCGGGTGGTCCCGCACCGTGACAGGATGAGCCGCGGGGCGCCCGGACCGGGCGCCCTCATCGCACAGGACGACAGGAGCCCCCCGTGCCCGGCACGAACCTCACGCGCGACGAGGCCGCCACCCGCTCGGCCCTCGTCACCGTCGACACCCACGACGTCGTCCTCGACGTCACGGCGAGCGCGGAGACCTTCCCGACGACGAGCACCATCCGGTTCTCGTGCAGCACACCGGGCGCGGAGACCTTCCTCGACTTCGTGGGCGCCTCGGTCGAGTCGATCACCGTCAACGGCGCCGAGCTCGACCCCGCGACGCACTACGCCGACAGCCGGGTCCGCCTCACCGGGCTCGCCGAGCAGAACGAGGTCGTCGTGCGCGCGACCGGCCGGTTCACGAACACCGGCGAGGGGCTGCACCGCTTCGTCGACCCGGTCGACGACGAGGTCTACCTCTACACGCAGTTCGAGGTGCCGGACAGCCGGCGGATGTACCCCGTGTTCGAGCAGCCCGACCTCAAGGCCGAGTTCGGCTTCACGGTCACCGCGCCGGCGCACTGGCAGGTCGTGTCCAACTCCCCGACCCCGCAGCCGCTGCCGGCCGGCAAGGGCACCGCCACGTGGGCCTTCGAGCGCACGCCACGCATCTCGAGCTACATCACCGCCCTCGTCGCCGGCCCCTACGACGTCGTCCGCGACACGGTGACGACGCGGGCCGGCGAGGTGCCGCTCGGCATCTTCTGCCGCCGCTCGCTCACGCCGTACCTCGACGCCGACAACCTCTTCGAGGTGACCAAGCAGGGGTTCGCCTTCTTCGAGGAGGAGTTCGACTGCGCCTACCCGTTCGCGAAGTACGACCAGCTCTTCTCGCCGGAGTACAACATGGGGGCGATGGAGAACGCGGGCTGCGTCACCATCGCCGAGGTCTACGTCTTCCGCTCGCGGGTGCCCGACGCCCTCGTCGAGCGCCGCGCCCTCACCGTCCTCCACGAGCTGGCGCACATGTGGTTCGGCGACCTCGTGACGATGCGGTGGTGGAACGACCTGTGGCTCAACGAGTCCTTCGCCGAGTGGGCCTCGACGACGTGCCAGGCCGAGGCGACCGAGTGGACCGACGCGTGGACCACGTTCGGCACCTACGAGAAGGACTGGGCCTACGGCCAGGACCAGCTCTCGACGACGCACCCGATCGTCGCCGAGATCCGTGACCTCCAGGACGTGGAGGTCAACTTCGACGGCATCACCTACGCCAAGGGCGCCTCGGTCCTCAAGCAGCTCGTCGCCTACGTCGGCCGCGACGCCTTCCGTGAGGGGCTGCGCACCTACTTCCGCACGCACGCCTGGGGCAACACGACCCTCGACGACCTGCTGACCGAGCTCGAGGCCACCTCCGGCCGTGACCTGCGCGCGTGGTCGCGCCTGTGGCTCGAGACCGCGGGCGTCAACACGCTGCGCCCGGTCGTCGAGGTCGACGAGTACGGACGCATCAGCGCGGCGGCCGTCGAGCAGACCTTCGCCGAGGGCTACGAGACGCTGCGCCCGCACCGCCTCGGCATCGGGCTCTACGAGGTCCGCGACGGCGCGCTGCACCGCACCGACCTCCTCGAGCTCGACGTCGACGGCGAGCGCACCGAGGTGCCCGAGCTCGTCGGCCGCGAGCAGCCCGACCTCCTCCTCGTCAACGACGAGGACCTCGCCTACGCGAAGATCCGGCTCGACGAGCGCTCGCTCGCCACCGCCCTGGCCCACCCGCGCGGCTTCACCGAGTCCCTCCCCCGCGCCCTCGTCCTCGCCTCGGCGTGGGACATGACCCGCGAGGCCGAGATGGGCGCGCGCCGGTTCGTCGACCTCGTCCTGGCCAGCCTGCCCGGCGAGAGCGACTCCACCCTGCTGCGCACCCTGCTCGTCCAGCTGCGCACGGCGGTCTTCTCCTACACCGCGCCGGAGCACCGCGAGGCCACCCGCACCGCGACCCGCGACCGGCTGTGGGAGGTGGCGCGGGCCGCCGCCCCCGGCAGTGACGCGCAGCTCCAGCTCGTCATGGCCGCCGCCGCGTTCACGACGGCGGGCGACGACACGACGACGCTGCGCGGCCTCTACGAGGGCACCGAGGTGCTCGACGGCCTCGACGTCGACTTCGAGATGCGCTGGACGCTGCTCACCGCGCTCGCCGCGGCCGGTGACTCCTCGGACGAGGAGGTCGCCGCCGAACGGGCCCGCGAGGACACCGCGACCGCCCGCGAGCGCGCCGCCCGCACCCTCGCGGCCGTGCCGACCGCGCAGGCCAAGGAGCGCGCGTGGCGCACGAGCGTCGAGGAGAGCGGCCTGCCGAACGCCGTCGTCGACGCGACCGGCCTCGGCTTCAGCCGGGCCGGCACGCCCGCCGAGCTCCTGCGTCCGTACGTGGCGCGCTACCACACGATGCTCGACACCGTCGAGGCCAAGGGCTCGCACGCCCTCGTCGAGGCCCTCGTCCTCGGCTTCTACCCGAGGCCGCTCGCCGACGCCGCGCTGCTCGAGGCGACGCAGTCGTGGCTCGACGAGCGCGCCGACGCCCCCGCCGCGCTGCGCCGCCTCGTCGCCGAGAACCGCGACCCGGTGGTCCGCGCCCTCGCCGCCCAGGAGCGTGATGCCCGTGACTGATGCCGTGACCGCCCTGCTCGCCCTCGACCCGTTCACCCTCGACGCGAGGACGGTGAGCACGTACTGGGACACGGTGCAGGGGTGGCTGCTCACCGACGGCATCCGGGTGCTCGTCGTCCTGCTCCTCGGGTTCGTCGCCCGCTGGGCGCTGCACCGCTTCATCGGCCGGGTCGTCGCGACGATGACCTCGCGCACGGCCGCGCGCCTGGCCACCGCGGGGGGTGCCGGGCGCGTCCTCGCGACGGCCACCGGTCTCGCCGGTGAGCGGCACCGACAGCGGGTCGAGACGATGGGGTCGCTGCTGCGGAGCATCTCGACCTTCGTCGTCGGGATCGTCACGGTGCTCACCGTGATGGCCCTCGTCGGGCTCCCGCTCGGGCCGCTGCTCGCGTCGGCAGGCGTCGGCGGGGTGGCCCTCGGCTTCGGCGCGCAGAGCCTCGTCAAGGACTTCCTCTCCGGGATCTTCATGATCTTCGAGGACCAGTACGGCGTCGGTGACGTCATCGACACCGGCGAGGCGATCGGCACCGTCGAGGAGGTCACCCTGCGGGTCACCCGGCTGCGCGACGCCGACGGCATCACCTGGTACGTCCGCAACGGCGAGATCGTCCGGATCGGCAACCGGTCGCAGGGCTACTCGGCCGCGTGGGTCGACATGCCGGTCTCCTACCTCGAGGACATCGAGAACGTCCTCGGCGTCGTCCGCGCCGCGGCGGAGGCCTTCGGCAACGACCCGACGTGGTCCGAGAAGCTCCTCGAGCCGCCGACCGTCCTCGGCGTCGACTCGATCACCGGGCAGACCGTCACCGTGCGGGTGCTCGCGAAGTGCCTGCCGGGCGAGAACTTCGGCGTCCAGCGCGAGCTGCGCACCCGCATCAAGCTCGCCTTCGACGCCCACGGCATCCAGGGCCCGCCGCTCCCGCCGTTCTCGACGGGGGCCCACTCGTGAGCCTCTACGAGGAGGTCGGCGGGGCCCCCACCTTCGAGCGGCTGGTGCACGCCTTCTACGAGGGCGTGGCCGCCGACCCGCCGCTGCGGGCGCTCTACCCGGAGGAGGACCTCGCGCCGGCGGAGCGCCGGCTGCGGATGTTCCTCACCCAGTACTTCGGCGGGCCGAGCACGTACAGCGAGGAGCGTGGCCACCCCCGGCTGCGGATGCGGCACGCGCCCTTCCCCGTGACCCTCGACATGCGCGACCGCTGGATGCGGCACATGCTCGACGCCGTCGAGGTGGCCGGCATCCCCGAGCCGCAGGCAGAGCAGATGCGCGACTACTTCCTGCGCGCCGCCCACATGCTCGTCAACACCGACGACGGGCACGGCCACCCGCCGCTCACCCCCTGAGCCGCAGGTCCCGCCCGAGGATGGCACCGAGCCGCCCGACCTCCTCGTCGAGCGCCCCGGCGGGCAGCGGCGCGGCGTCGAGCCAGGTGACGTCGAGGTCGTCACCGCGCCGGCTCCAGGTGCCGCGGACCACCCCGCCCGCGACGACGAGGTTCGCCTTGCGGGTCACCACCTCGCGCCGGTCCGGCGGGACCACGGAGGTGTCCCTCGTCCCCGGTCCCATGACCCACTGGTCGTGGCCGGGCAGCAGCCGCACGGCCTCCGACGGCTCGGCCGCGAGCAGCGCCTCGAGGTCCTCGCGGAGCAGCAGCGACGGCGTCCCAGCGACCTCGACCGTGACGAGCCGGTCGGCGAGGCCGGCCAGCCAGCGCTCGACCCGCCGGCGGCCGGCGCTCAGGCCGTCGCCCAGCCAGTGGTGCACGTGCCCCGGCGTGGCCGGGCCGTAGGTGCGCAGGTAGGCCAGGACCGCACGCGGTCCGGCGTCCTCGAGGTCGGGGACGCCCCGCCACCGCGGGTTGGTGTCGAGCCGCTGGAAGGTGGCCCGGCCCCCGCGCGGCGGCCCGAAGCACATGTCGCCCTGCCACGTCAGCGGCTTGACCAGCGTGCCGGCTCCCGCGGCGAACACCGGCGCGAGGTGGCGGTAGGCCGGGTCCCGGGTGACCACCTCACCGAGCTCGGTCACGGTGAGCGGCCCGGCGGTGAGGGCCTCACGGACGGCGGCGCGGAAGTCCGGCCAGTCCTCCGGCGCCAGCCGGTAGTGCTCGACCCAGCTCGGCAGCTCCCACTGCCGTCCGGCGGCCCGCAGCGCGAGGTAGATGCCCCCGTCCTCCGCCGCGAGGTGGTGCACCGCGCCCCGGAAGGCGAACACCCTGACCACCGTGCCCGCCGCGAGCGCCGCCGCCAGCTCGCCGGGACGCGAGCTGCGCCGCCGGGTGCGGACGGCGAGCTCGGCGCCCGCCTCGTCCATCGAGGGCACCGCACCGAGGCGACGGACCACCCCGGCGACCGGCTCGCCGCCCACCGGGTCGAGCAGGTGCCGCGCGAGCCGGTGGGCGAGCGCCTGCTCGCGGGTGACCCGGACCTGCGTCGTCGCGACCATGCCAGCGAGCCTGCCACCGGATCCGGACGGTCCGCGTCCGGCACGTGGCGTTCCCGACACGTCCGCAGGTCCGGTGCCCGTCGGGGTCGACACTGGAGCCGAGAGGAGCGCACGAGATGACGGCCGGTCGGCGCGCGGCGGGACTCGTGTCCCGGACGGCCCTGGTCGCCTGCGCCCTGCTGGCGGCCTGCACCCCGGGCGGCGACCCGGGCGTCCGCGTTCTGCCGGCCCACGACTACCGCCCGGGCCTGCAGGCCACCGCGCACCTGCCCGTCCGCACCGGACCGGCGCCGGTCGTCGTGCTCGTGCCCGGTGGCGGCTGGGTCTCGGCCGACCCCTCCGGTCTCGCCGGCCTCGCCGAGCACCTCGCGGCCGCCGGGGCGGTGGCGGTCCCCGTCGAGATCCGCGCCGCCCGCGACGGTGTCGTGTGGCCGACCCCCGTGGAGGACGTGCTGTGCGCGCTCGCCGACGCCGCCGTGACCAGCCGCGAGGCCGGGATCGAGCCGACGGCACTGGTCCTGCTGGGGCACTCCTCGGGCGCCCACCTGGCCGCGCTCGCGGCGCTGGCGCCGCACGACGTGCACCCCGTGTGCGCCGACCCCCTCGTCGTCCCCGACGCGCTCGTCGGGCTCGCCGGGCCGTACGACGTCCGGCAGGTCCCCGAGGCCGCGGTCGCACTGCTCGGCGTGCGGCCCGAGGAGGACCCGGCCCGGTGGGTCGCGGCGGACCCGCTGCTGCTCGCCGACCGGCGGCCGGACCTGCCGGTGCTGCTGGTCCACGGCGACGCCGACGACGTCGTCCCGCCGGCCCAGAGCCGCGCGTTCGACCTCGCGCTGCGCGCCGCCGGCCACCCCACCTCGCTCGTCGTGGTCCCCGGTGCCGGTCACGCGGACGCGTACTCGGCCGACGTCGTCGGCGACCTGGTGGCCGAGTGGGTCACCGCCCTCGGGCCGCGGCGCTGAGGCCCCACGGGGCGGCGCCGCAGGACGGGGGCTCGGGGTCGGTCCACGGCGGCGGGCCGGTTTCGACGCGGCCGGGCAGATGGGGAAGCATGGGGCGGGTGACCGCCCAGAGCACCGAGCCACGCCCGCTCACCGAGCCCGGCACCGTCCTCCACCCGGCCGAGGCGCCCGACGCGCCGTGGTGGCGCGACGCCGTCATCTACCAGGTCTACCCGCGCTCGTGGGCCGACAGCGACGGCGACGGCATCGGCGACCTGCCGGGCATCACCGCCCGCCTGCCCTACCTGCGCGACCTCGGCGTCGACGCGGTCTGGCTCAGCCCGTTCTACGTCTCGCCGATGAACGACGCCGGGTACGACGTCGCCGACTACCGCGACATCGACCCACGCTTCGGCACCCTCGAGGACGCCGACCGGATGCTCGCCGCCGCGCACGACCTCGGGCTCAAGGTGCTCGTCGACCTCGTGCCGAACCACACGAGCAGCGAGCACGCGTGGTTCCGGGCCGCCCTCGCCGCCGGCCCGGGCAGCCCCGAGCGCGACCGCTACGTCTTCCGCGACGGACGCGGCCCGCACGGTGAGGAGCCCCCGAACAACTGGCCGTCGGTCTTCGGCGGCAAGGGGTGGAGCCGCGTCACCGAGGCCGACGGCAGCCCGGGCCAGTGGTACCTCCACATCTTCGACGTCACCCAGCCGGACCTGAACTGGCACAACCCAGAGGTCCGGGCCGAGCTCGAGTCGGTCCTGCGGTTCTGGTGCGACAGAGGGGTCGACGGCTTCCGGGTGGACGTCGCGCACGGCCTCGTCAAGGCCGAGGGGCTGCCGGACTGGCACGGCGCCGTGGGCCTGTACGACGAGGTCGTCACCGAGGAGGGTCCCGAGGCCGACGGCGACACCTCCGTGCTCGACCACAACGCCGGCGGGCACGCCCCGATGTGGGACCAGGACGGCGTGCACGAGATCTACCGCTCGTGGCGCCGGGTCCTCGACTCCTACGGCCGCCCCGACCGGATCCTGTGCGCCGAGGCGTGGGTCAAGCCCGAGGAGCGGCTGGCCCGCTACGTCCGGCCCGACGAGATGCACCAGGCCTTCAACTTCGAGTTCCTCGAGGCGCCCTGGGACGGGGCGGCCCTGGCGGCGGTCGTCGAGTCGTCGCTGCGCTCGAACGACGCCGTCGGCGCGCCGACCACGTGGGTGCTGTCCAACCACGACGTCGTCCGGCACGCCTCCCGGCTCGGCCTCGACCAGCACCGTCCGCGGCCGAACGGCATCGCCGCCGACGACCCGCAGCCCGACGCCGAGCTCGGGCTGCGCCGGGCGCGGGCCGCGACCGCGCTCATGCTCGCGCTGCCCGGCGGCGCCTACGTCTACCAGGGCGAGGAGCTCGGGCTGCCCGAGCACACGACGATGCCCGACGAGGTGCGCCAGGACCCCACCTACCACCACACCAAGGGGGAGGTGACCGGCCGGGACGGCTGCCGGGTGCCGATGCCCTGGGTCAGGGACGCCCCCAGCCTCGGCTTCGGCCCGGGCGACCACCCGTGGCTGCCGCAGCCCGAGGCCTACGCCGGGCTCGCGGTCGACCAGCAGGACGGTGTCGCGGGCTCGACCCTCGAGCTGTACCGGACGCTGCTCCGGCTGCGTCGCTCCCTCGGGCTCGGGCGCGGCTCGTTCGCCTGGGACGGGCGGACCGGCGGCGACGTGGTCGCGTTCCGGAGCGCGCCGGCGGAGGACGGCGGTGAGGTCCTCGTCGTGACGAACACGGGCGCGGCACCGGTGGCGCTTCCGGCGGGCGAGGTGCTCGTCGCGTCCGGGCCGCTCGGTGCCGACGGCACGCTGCCCGCGGACACCACCGTCTGGCTCCGCCCCACCGCGGGCTGACCGTGCGGGCCGCCGACTTCCCCTACCTCGCGACGCCGACCCCCCTGGCCCTCGCCCACCGCGGCGGGGCCAAGCTCGCCGAGAACGCCGGGCTGGAGAACACGCTGGTCGCCTTCGGTCGGGCCGTCGCGATGGGCTACCGCTACCTCGAGACCGACGTCCACGCGACCCGCGACGGCCACGTCGTCGCCGTCCACGACCCCCGCCTCGACCGGGTCACCGACGCCACGGGGGCCGTCGCCGACCTGCCGTGGGAGGCCGTCGCCGCGGCCCGCATCGGCGGCTCCGAACCCGTGCCCCTGCTCGCCGACCTCCTCGAGGCCTTCCCGGACGCCCGCCTCAACATCGACGTCAAGGCGGACACCGCCCTGGCGCCGACCCTCCGGGTGCTGCGCGACCACGACGCCCTCGACCGGGTGTGTCTCGGCTCGTTCTCACCGCGGCGCGTCCGGGCCATCCGGCGCGAGCTCGGCCCCCGCGTCGCCACCGCCGCCGGCCAGGTCGGCACGGCGGCGCTGCGGTTCTCGCCGGCGCTGCTCAGCCGGCTGCTGCACACCCCGGCGCCGGTGCTCCAGATCCCGGCGGAGCACCGGGTCGCGGGGCGCACGCTGACCCTCGTGACCCCCGGGCTGGTCCGGCGCGCCCATGCCCTCGGCAAGCAGGTGCACGTCTGGTTCCACGACTGGTCGCGCGAGGACGCCGACGAGTACCACCGACTCCTCGACCTGGGCGTCGACGGCATCGTCGCCGACCGGATCGACGTCCTGCGCGACGTCCTGGACCAGCGCGGACACCCCCTGACGCCGAGGTCCGGGCACTAGGGTGACGACAATGCGGACCGAGGGCAGCGAGCGCGTCGGAGGACCCCTCAGCCGCCCGTACCTCGAGGTCACGCTGGCCGTCCTCGCCCTGGTGACCATCGTCGCGTTCGAGTCGATGGCCGTCTCGACCGCGATGCCCGACGTCGCCGTCGAGCTGCACGCCGTCCGCTCCTACGGCTTCGCGTTCTCGGTGATGCTCACCGCGCAGCTGCTCGGCATCGTCCTCGCCGGGGTGTGGACCGACCGCTCCGGACCGCTGCCCGGCACGTTCGTCGGCCAGCTGCTGCTCGCGGCGGGCGCGGCGACGTGCGGCTCCGCCACCCGGCTCGACGTCTTCCTCGTCGGGCGCGCGCTGACCGGGCTCGGTGGCGGGCTGCTCGTCGTCATGCTCTACGTCATCGCCGGACGGGTCTACCCGGAGGCCGCCCGGCCCCGCCTCTTCACGTACATCTCCGCCGCCTGGGTCGTCCCGTCGCTCGCCGGTCCGCCGCTGTCGGCGTGGCTGACCGAGAACCTCACGTGGCGCTGGGTGTTCTGGATCGTCGTCGTGCCGGTCCTCGTCACCGTCGTGGCGCTCGGCCGGGCCCAGCGGCGGGTCGACACCTCCTCGCTCGGGGAGGTCGACGCGAGCCGCGACCACGCCACGCACGTCCGGACCGCCTGGGCCGGCGTCGCGGTCGCCCTCGCCGCGGGCGCCCTCCAGCTCGGCACCCACGAGCTCGTCATCGCGTGGTCGTGGAAGACCGGGCTCGCGCTCGTCGGGCTCGTCGGGGTGGTCGTCGTCGCCCCGCGCCTGCTCCCGCGCGGCACCGTGCGCATGGCCGCCGGGGTGCCGAGCTGCGTCCTCGCCCGCGCCCTGCTCTGCGCCGCGTTCTACGGGGCCGTCACCTACGTGCCGCTCTTCCTCGCCGGGCAGCGCCACGCGAGCCTCCAGGTCGCCGGGCTCGCCCTGGCCGTCGGGGCCGTCGGCTGGGCCGTCGGCGCCTGGTACCAGGGCCACGACGCGCTGCACCTGCCGCGGCACCGGCTCGTCGAGGTCGGCGGCCTGGTCCTCGCGGTCGGCCTCGGCTGGCTCTCCCTCGTCGCGTGGGTCAACCTGCCCGCCTGGCTCGGCGTCTTCGCGCTCCTGCTCGCCGGCTTCTCGATGGGCACCGGTGTCACGACGACGACCATCCTCGCGCTCGAGCTGAGCCCGCTCGAGGCCCACGGCGAGGCGTCCTCGTCCATCCAGCTGGCCGACGTGCTCGGCAGCGTCCTCGGCATCGCGGGGGTGACGGCGGCGTTCGCCGCGGCCCACGTCCCCGGGCAGGACAACCCGCTCTTTGGGGCGATCTTCCTCGCCCTCGCGGTCGTCGCCGTCGTCGTCGTGCCGGCCGGTCAGCGCATCAGGACGTGACCGCCGGCGGCGGTGAGCCGGGTCCACCGCCCGGAGCGGAACACCCGGACCGCCGACCCCGGTGCGAGGAAGCCGAGCGAGAACGCCGCGAAGGCGCCGCCGGCCCGCACGCCGTCGAGGTCACGGGCCCACACGCGGTCACGGACGAACCCCGCCGCGGCGCCCCGCTCGCGGACCGCCGCACCGACCTCGGCCAGTCCCTCGCGGGCCGCGGCGGCGAGGTCGTCGGCGGGCAGCTCGCCGGCCGCGTCCCAGCCGGACCGCGGCGGGGTGAGCGCCGACCACGCCGCGAGCGCCCGGGTCGGGGGCAGGGGAAGGACTCCGGGCGCCCCGGGACGGGCGGTGCGGTCGGTGACCGCCCCGAGGGGCACGACGGCGTCGCAGGTGGCCGGCTCGGCGAGGGCGAAGGTGCGCAGGCCGAGGACGGTCCCCTCGGAGAGGATGCCGCTGCCCGGGAGCACCCCGACCCAGGCGGCGAGCACGTCCCCGCCGGCCTGCAGGCGCATGGCGCCCTGCTCGTCGAGGGTGCGGGCCCGCGCGGCGAAGCGCCCGAGGTCGCCGAGCGCCGCGGCGTCGACGAGCCGGAGCACCTCGCTCACCGGCCACCCCACCGGAAGGCCACGGGGTCGCCGACGTGGACCGCGAGCGCCTCGCGCGCGGCGGCCTCGAGGCGCCGTGGGCGCGCGGTCGCGAAGTCGTAGAGGACGAGCCCGGTCTCGGCGACGGCGTACACGGCCTCCCCGACCGACGCGGGGTCGCGCACGACGTAGCCGAGGTCGAAGCCGGCCCCGTGGACGCGGGTGACCCACATGTCCACCTCGACCGGTTCGGGCCGGTAGGTGAGCGGCGCGCGGTACTCGATGGCGTGCCGCGACACGACGATGCCCTCGTCGAGCAGCGTGGGGCGGTCGGGGAACCACTCGCGGAACCCGATGACGCGGGCGTCCTCGAGGAGGCGGAGGTACTGCACGTTGTTGACGTGCCCGTAGGCGTCCATGTCGGACCAGCGCAGCGGGACCTCGACGACGTAGGGGTCGGTCATGGCGGCCATCCTTCCAGCCACGGTCCCGCTCCACGGTCCTAGGGTGGGCCGGTGACCCTCGCCCCCCGCACCACCGCGCTCCTCGACCACGCCCTCGCCACCGCCCAGCGGGAGGGTCGGGTGCCCTCCGTCGTCGCCGGCCTCGTCCGCGGCGGCGGGCTCGTGTGGCACGGCGCGGTCGGCACGCTCGACGGCCGCGCCTCCGGTGAGCCGGCGGACGCCGACACGCAGTACCGGATGGGGTCGATCACCAAGACCTTCGTCGCCGTCTGCGTGCTGCGGCTGCGCGACGCCGGCCGGCTCGACCTCGCGGACCGGTTCGAGGAGCACGTCCCGGGGTCGGCGCTCGGCGGGGCGACACTCGAGCAGCTGCTGACCCACGCCGCGGGCGCCCAGGCCGAGACCGACGGGCCGTGGTGGGAGCGCACGCCGGGTGGCGACTGGGACGCGCTCGTCGCCTCCGGTGCCGCCCAGCGGTTCCGGGCCGGGCGCCGCTTCCACTACTCCAACGTCGGCTACGGGGCGCTCGGCCGCCTCCTCGAGGTACACCACGGCACCGGGTGGTTCGACGTCGTGCGGGCCGAGCTGCTCGAGCCGCTGGGGATGAGCCGCACGACGACGCGGCCGGCCGGGCGCGCGGCCCAGGGGCTCGCGGTCCACCCGTTCGCCGACCTGCTGCTCCGGGAGCCGGAGCACGACGGCGGCGCGATGGGCCCCGCCGGCCAGCTGTGGACCACCGTGACCGACCTCGCGCGATGGGCGGCCTTCCTCGGGGGCGACACCGCCGGGCTGCTCGCGCCGGAGACCCTCGCCGAGATGTGCGAGCCCCACCACGTCGTCGACGAGCCGGGCCAGCCGTGGACCGGCGCGCACGGCCTCGGCTGGCAGGTGTGGAACGAGGACGGTGTCCGGTTCGCCGGGCACGGTGGGTCGATGCCCGGATTCCTCGCCGGGCTGCGGGTGAGGCTCGTGGGCGGCGACGGCGTCGTGACCTTGGCCAACACCACCTCGACGGCGGTGATGCGCGGGCTCGGCGACGACCTCCTGCGGGTCCTCGGCGAGGAGGAGCCGGCGCCGGTGGAGCCCTGGTCGGCCGACGGCGACCCGGCGTCCCTCGAGCTGGTGGGCACGTGGCACTGGGGAGCGAGCACGACGACGGCCCGGCTGGTCGGCGAGGACCTCGTCCTCGGGGAACCGGGCACCGCGCGCGGTTCCCGGTTCCGCCGCACCGGGCAGGACGCCTGGGTCGGCCTGGACAGCTACCACACCGGCGAGCCGCTGCGGGTGGTCCGCCGGGCCGACGGCACGGTCTCGCACCTCGACCTCGCGTCGTTCCGCTTCACCCGCACGCCGTACGACCCCACCGCCGACGTCCCCGGCGGCGTCGACGACCTCGGCTGGCACTGACCACCTGGTCCCGCTCCCGCCTCCCGCCCCACGCCGACCGTCCCCGCCCCCCGCGTATCGGGTCACCCGATACGGCCGCGCCTCACCCGGGTTCGGTTCCCCCGCGAAGCGCGCCGTTCCCCGGTGAAGCAGCCGGTCCGCGCCCAGCCACCCCCGTCGTCCCGCGTCGGCGGCCGGCCTGTGGACGGCGGGCGCCCCGGTGTCGGCCGGGGTGCGTACGGTGGGCGGACCATGACGACACCGGCCGTGCCACCCGTCCCCGCTCCCCCGACGCCCGAGCTCACCGAGCGGGCACGCGCCGACCTGCGCCGGCTCGTCGGGCGCGATGACGCCGACTTCCGCGACGGCCAGCTCGAGGCGGTCTCGGCCCTCGTCGCCGACCGCTCCCGCGTGCTCGTCGTGCAGCGCACCGGATGGGGCAAGTCGGCGGTCTACTTCGTCGCCACGGCCCTGCGCCGTGCCGAGGGCGCCGGCCCCACGGTCATCATCAGTCCGCTGCTCGCCCTCATGCGCGACCAGATCGCCGCCGCGCAGCGGGCCGGCATCCGGGCCGTCACGATGAACTCCGCCAACGCCCAGGACTGGGACGAGGTGCGCGCCGCCCTGGCCGCCGACGCCGTCGACGTCCTCCTCGTCAGCCCCGAGCGGCTCAACAACCCGCGCTTCCGTGACGAGCAGCTCCCCGACCTCGCCCGCCGCTGTGGCCTGCTCGTCGTCGACGAGGCGCACTGCGTCAGCGACTGGGGCCACGACTTCCGCCCCGACTACCGGCGCATCCGCGACCTCCTCGACGGGCTGCCCTCCGACACACCGGTGCTCGCCACCACCGCCACTGCAAACGCCCGCGTCGTCCACGACGTCGAGGAGCAGCTGGGCGTCGGCGGTCGTCCGGTCCTCACGGTGCGTGGGGGGCTCGCCCGCGACTCGCTGCGCCTCGGTGTGCTCCGCTCGATGTCTCCGGAGCAGCGCCTCGGCTGGCTGCTCGCGCACCTCGGCGAGCTCCCGGGTAGCGGCATCGTCTACGCGCTCACCGTCTCCGCGGCCGAGGACGTCGCGGCGAGCCTGTCGGAGGCGGGCCACGCGGTCGCGTCGTACACCGGCCGCACCGACCCCGCCGACCGCGAGCGGCTCGAGGACGCCCTGCGCCGCAACGAGGTCAAGGCCCTCGTCGCCACCTCGGCCCTGGGCATGGGCTTCGACAAGCCCGACCTCGGCTTCGTCGTCCACCTCGGGGCGCCGAGCAGCCCGGTCGCCTACTACCAGCAGGTCGGCCGGGCCGGGCGCGCCACCGAGCGGGCCGACGTCCTCCTGCTGCCCGGGCCGGAGGACCACGACATCTGGCGGTACTTCGCGAGCGTCTCGATGCCACGCGAGGAGCAGGCCGAGGCGGTGCTCCGCGCGCTCGCCGAGGCCGGCCGGCCGCTCTCGACCGCCGCCCTCGAGACGGCCGTCGACGTCCGACGGACCCGCCTCGAGCTGCTCCTCAAGGTCCTCGACGTCGACGGCGCGGTGCAGCGGGTCTCCGGCGGATGGGTCGCCACCGGCGTGCCGTGGCAGTACGACGCCGAGCGGTACGACCGGGTGGCCGCCGCGCGCCGTGACGAGCAGCAGCTGATGGTCGACTACGAGCGCACGGACGGCTGCCGGATGGCCTTCCTCCAGGAGTGCCTCGACGACGACACCGCCGTCCCGTGCGGCCGCTGCGACGGCTGTGCGGGCCCCTGGTACCCCACCGAGGTCCCCGACCGCGTCGTCGGCGCGGCCCGCGAGCGACTGCAGCGGGTCGGCGTCGACCTCGACCCCCGCGCCCAGTGGCCCACCGGGATGGACCGGCTGGGCGTCCCGGTCAAGGGGCGCATCGCCCCGGAGGAGCAGGTGCGGCCCGGCCGGGTGCTCGCCCGGCTCTCCGACCTCGGGTGGGGCCAACGCCTGCGCGAGGTCCTCGCCGAGGACGCCCCCGCCTCCCCCGAGCTGCTGCGGGCCTGCGTGCCGGTCCTCGCCGGGTGGGGCTGGGGCGAGCGGCCGGTCGGCGTGGTCGCGATGCCGTCGCGCACCCGGCCACGACTCGTCGGCTCCCTCGCGGCCGGGCTCGCCGAGATCGGCCGGCTGCGGATGCTCGGCACGCTCGACCTCGCCCACGACGGCCCGACCGGCGAGATGGGCGGCAACAGCGCCTACCGGCTGGCCGGCGTCTGGGAGCGGCTCGTCGTCGGCCCCGACCTCGCGGCCGCGCTCGACGGCTGCCCGGGGCCGGTGCTCCTCGTCGACGACATCGTGTCGTCGCGGTGGAGCCTCACCGTCGCCGGCCGCGCGTTGCGGCTCGCGGGCGCCCCGGGCGTGCTGCCCTTCGCGCTCGCCCTCGACGGCTGAACCGGTCCGGCTAGACGTCGCCGCCGAGGTAGGCGGCCTTCACCGACTCGTCGCCCGCGAGCTCGGCACCGGTCCCCGAGCGCACGATCTCGCCGGTCTCGAGGATGTGCGCGGTGTGCGCCAGCTTGAGCGCCTGGGCGGCGTTCTGCTCGACCACGAGCACCGTCGTGCCCTGCTCGTTGATCTCCTTGATGATGGCGAAGATCTGTTGGATCAGCTTGGGCGCCAGCCCCATCGACGGTTCGTCGAGCAGCAGCAGCTTGGGCCGGGCCATGAGCGCCCGGCCGATGGCGAGCATCTGCTGCTCACCGCCGGACATCGTCCCCGCGATCTGCCGCTCGCGCTCGTAGAGCCGCGGGAAGAGGTGGAACACGCGCTCGAGGTCCTCGGTGTAGGCCGCCGACTTGCGGTCGGTCCGCACGTACGCGCCCATGTCGAGGTTCTCGCGCACGGACATCCCGACGAACACGCCGCGTCCCTCGGGTGCCTGGCTCAGCCGGAGCGCGACCCGCTCGTGCGCCGGGACCTGGGTGATGTCCTGGCCGTCGAAGAGCACCCGCCCGGCGCGGACCGGACGCAGCCCTGAGATGGTCTTGAGCGTCGTCGTCTTGCCCGCGCCGTTGGCCCCGATGAGCGAGACCACCTGGCCCTCCTCGACCCCGAAGGAGATGTCGCGGATGGCCTCGATGTGCCCGTAGTTGACACAGAGGTTCTCGACCTCAAGAAGCATCCTCATCAACTCCCAGGTAGGCGGCGATGACCGCGGGGTCGTCGCGGATCTCGGCGGGGGGGCCCTCGGCGATCTTCTTGCCGAACTCCAGCACGACGATCCGGTCGGTCACCCCCATGACGAGCCGCATGTCGTGCTCGATGAGCAGCACGGTGTACCCGCGGTCGCGGACCCGCTTGATCAGCTCCATGAGCTGGACCTTCTCCTGCGGGTTGAAGCCCGCGGCCGGCTCGTCGAGGCACAGCAGCTTCGGGCCGGTGGCCATGGCGCGGGCGATCTCGAGGCGTCGCTGGTCGCCGTAGGAGAGGTTCGCGGCGAGCTCGTCGGCCCGGGAGGTCAGCCCCATGAACTCGAGCAGCTCCATGCCGCGCTCGTGGCCGTCGTCCTCCTCGCGGCGGTGCTTCGAGGTCCGGAACAGCGCGGAGAGCACCCCGCTGGAGTGGTGCGCGTCGGCGCCCACGAGCACGTTCTCCAGGGCCGTCATCGAGTTGAACAGCCGGATGTTCTGGAACGTGCGGGCGATGCCGCGCTGGGTGATGGCGTGCTTCTTGAGGCCGGCCAGGGGCTGGCCCTCGAAGCGGACCGCTCCCGACGTGGGCTGGTAGACCCCGGTGATGACGTTGAAGGCGGTGGTCTTGCCGGCACCGTTCGGGCCGATCATCCCGAGGATCTCGCCCTCGTCGATGTGCAGCGACACCGAGTCCAGCGCGGTGAGGCCGCCGAAGCGGAGGGTGACGTCGTCCACCTCGAGGACGCGGGCACGCTCGGCCATCTCAGAGCACCTCCGTGTGGGCGTCGTCGCGCCCCTCGAGCTGGTCGATCTCCTTGGCCGCCACCCGGGCGCGGATGGTGCGCCGTGGGGGCAGGAGGCCCTGCGGCCGGTAGACCGGCAGGATCATCAGGGCCAGGCCGAAGACGAGCAGCCGGAAGTCGGCGAACTCCCGGAAGCGCTCCGGGAGGTAGGCGACGAGCGTGCCGCCGACGATCGCGCCCCACCGGCTGCCCGCGCCGCCGACGATGACCGCCGCGACGAAGAGGATCGACAGCAGCAGCGGGAAGCTCTGCGGGTTGATGTAACCGCCCTGGCTGCTCGCGTAGAGCGACCCCGACAGGCCACCGATCGCCGCCCCGAGCGCGAACGCGAGGAGCTTGAAGCGGAACGTCGGCACTCCCATCAGCTCGGCGGCGTCCTCGTCCTCGCGGGTGGCCTCCCACGCCCGGCCGACCCTGCTGTCCTTGACGAGGCGGTCGGCGAAGAGGATGAGGATGAGGAACGTGAGGATGAGCCAGTAGTACGGCACCGCGCTCAGCGCCCCGAAGATGAGGAACCGGGTGTCCCGGCCCTGGTCGATCGACGGGATGATGCCATCCCACTGGAGGCTGGGGATGCTGAACAGGCCGCCCTGGTCGAAGGGTGGCTTCGGGGCCGGCCCGATGTTCGGGGGGTGCGGGATGTCCTTGATGCCGGCCGCCGCACCGAGCCAGTCGACGTTGGTGACGATCAGCCGGATGATCTCCCCGAAGCCGAGCGTGACGATGGCGAGGTAGTCGCCGCGCACCCGCAGCGTCGGCCAACCGAGCAGGACGCCGGTCGCCATGGTCACGACGACCGCCAGGGGCAGGACGAGGAAGAACGGCCACGCGAAGTGGTAGGCGGTGAGCACGCCGGTCGTGTACGCGCCGACGAGGTAGAAGCCGATGTACCCGAGGTCGAGCAGGCCGGCGTAGCCGATGACGATGTTGAGGCCGACGGCGACCAGTGCGGTGGCGGCGACACCGAACATCACCCCGCCGAAGTCGATCTGCTCGGTCGTGATGATCGGGGGCCGCAGCAGCGGCAGCACGTAGAAGAAGACCACCAGCAGGACGATGAGGGCGAGCCGAGCCGGCCGCGGCAGGGCGGCGTAGCGCCGCGCCATGCGGTCGAGGTAGGTGCGGACGACGCCCATCACGCACGCGCCTTTCCGAGCGACTCACCGAGCAGGCCGGAGGGTCGCACGAGGAGGATGAGGATGAGGAGCACGAAGGACACGACGTCCTTCCACTGGGTGCCGAAGATGCCGGCGCCGTAGTTCTCGGCCACCCCGAGGATGAGCCCGCCGACGAGGGCGCCGCGCAGGTTGCCGATGCCCCCGAGGACGGCCGCGGTGAAGGCCTTGACGCCGAGGATGAAGCCCGAGTCCTGGCGGGTCGAGCCGATCTTCACCATGTAGAGCGTGGCCGCGGCCCCGGCCATCATGCCGCCGAGGACGAACGTCCCGCGCACGATGCGGGAGGCGTTGACGCCCATGAGCGCTGCCGAGTCGGGGTCCTGCGCCACCGCCCGCATGCCGCGCCCGAAGCGGGTGCGGCGGACGAACTGGTCGAGGGCGACCATCATGAGCAGCGCGGCGACGATGACCATGATGTCGACGTTCTTGACCCCGTAGGAACCGATGTGGAACACCGTGTCCGGCTGGATGGTCACCGGGTTGGAGTAGGTGTCGCGCGCCTTGGAGACGTAGTTGTCGAGGTTGTCGCGCAACCCGACCCACCCGACGACGCGGTCACGCAGGCCCATCAGCTCGGAGAGCGCGAACGAGGCGCCGATCGCCGAGATGAGCGCCATGAGCCGCGGGGCCCCACGCTTGAGCAGCGGTCGGTAGGCCACCCGCTCGATGACGAGGGCGATCGCCGCCGACAGCGCCATCGCGGCCAGCAGCGCCACGACGAGCAGCCCGATCGTCGACCCGAGGCTCTGGGTGACCGGCACCGTGCCGTGGAGGAACACGAACACCCACGCCACCGCGAAGGTGCCGTACATGAACACCTCGGAGTGGGCGAAGTTGATGAGCTGCAGCACGCCGTACACCATCGTGTACCCGAGCGCGACCAGCGAGTAGACGGCGCCGATGGCCAGACCGGTGATGGTCAGCTCGACGATGTTGGTGAAGAGGAACGAGAAGTCCACGGCACTCCTACGGCAGAGACAGCGGCCGGGGGCGGTGCCGCCCCCGGCCGCGAGTCGTCATCGGTTCTGGCGTGCGAACCCGGTCACTTGATCGGGGTCGGGTTCTCCGTGTCGAGCGCACCGTTCTTGACCATGTACGCGTAGATGGTCGAGGTCTTGATGTCGCCCTTGTCGTCGAAGGAGATCGGTCCGCTCACACCGTCGCCGCTGTAGGAGTTGATGAAGTCGTTGATGTCCTTGGGCTCCGTCTTCCCGGCCTTGAGCGCGGCGAGGAAGATGTTCGCGGCGTCGTAGGACTGCGTGGTGTACAGGCCCGCCTCGTTGCCGGTGTCCTCCTTGACCTTGCTGGCGAAGTCGGCCGGGGCGGGAGCCGCCGGGGCCGAGAGGATCGCGCCGTCGCCGGCCGCACCCGCGACCTTGACGAACGACGGGTCCTCGGCGCCGTCGCCGGACATGAAGGTGCCCTTCCAGCCGGCCTGGCGCAGCTGCTTCACGAGCAGGCCCGCCTCGGTGTAGTAGCCGCCGTAGAAGACCGCGTCGGCACCGGCGGCCGTGATCTTGGTGACCGTGGCCGACATGTCGGTCTGCTTCACCTGGATCTCGTCCGAGCCCACCGCGGCCGCGCCGAGGCTGTCCTTGACGACGGTCGCGAGGCCCTTGGAGTAGTCCTGCGCGTCGTCGACGACGTAGACCTTCTTGGCGCCGACCGTCTCGGTGAGGTACTTCGCGTCGGCCTTGCCCTGCGCGTTGTCGTTGCCGATGACGCGGTGCCAGGTGGTCCAGCCCTGCTGGGTGATCGTGACGTTGGTCGCCGAGGGCGAGATCGAGGGAAGGCCCGACTCGAAGAAGGTCTTGCCGGTGGCGAGGGACTCACCCGAGAAGCCGGGACCGATGAGACCGACGATGGTCTTGTCGCCGACGATCTGGGTGGCCAGCGCGGGGGCCTTGTCGGGGCTGCCCTGGGAGTCGAACTTCTTGAAGCCGACCTTGCACTTGGCGTCCTTGTTGTACTCGTCGACGGCGAGCTGGATGCCGTTGGCCATGTTGACGCCGAGGGCGCCGGCGTCGCCGGTCAGGGCGCCGAGGAAGGCGAGGTTCTGCTCCTTGCAGTCGCCTCCGCCGCTGCTGCTGCCGCCGCCGCTGTTGTCGCTGCTGCCGCAGGCCGCGAGAGAGAGGCTGGCCGCCGTGACGGCCACCCCGATGCGCCAGGTGCGGGTGATACGGATCATCGGCCCTCCGTGGGTACGAACTCGTGTTCGAGACGGGCGGCTGCGCCCCGGGTGGTCGCAGCCGTGGTGGGCAGAACCTAGCACCGCCGGGGGCGAACACCGCAGAGGCTCGGGCCTCCCGGGACGACGACGTGACGAACTTGTGACCAAGGGGCGCGTCGAGGGTTGCGGTCCGCGAGGCCTCCCCGGGCCATCCGCCGCCGCCAGCACCTAGCGTGGACGGGTGAGCCAGGAGACCGAGGAGCGGGAGCGGACGGCCCCCGAGGACACCCCCGACCCGCGGCGCTGGCGCATCCTCGGCGTCACCCTCGTCGTCGGCTTCATGGTGCTGCTCGACGTGACCATCGTCAACGTCGCCATCCCCTCGATGCGGGCGGGGCTCGACACCACCGCCGGCGCGGTCCAGTGGGTCGTCTCCGGCTACGCCCTCGCCCTCGGGCTCGTCCTCGTGAGCGGCGGCCGGCTCGGGGACGCGCACGGCCGGCGGGTCGTCATGCTCGTCGGGCTGGCCGGGTTCGTCCTCTCGAGCGCGGCGGCCGGGCTCGCGCCGCACGTCGCGGTCCTCGTCGGTGCCCGGCTGGTCCAGGGCTTCGCCGCCGGCCTGCTGACCCCCCAGAGCTCGGGCCTCATCCAGTCGCTCTTCCGCGGCCCGGAGCGCGGGGTCGCGTTCGGGCTCTTCGGGTTCACCGTGTCGGTGTCGTCGGCGATCGGGCCGGTGCTCGGCGGCCTGCTCATCGCCTTCTTCGGGGCGGAGAACGGCTGGCGGTGGATCTTCCTCGTCAACGTGCCGATCGGCCTCGTCCTCCTCGTGGCGATCGCCCGCCTCGTGCCGGGGCGGCTGGACGACGCGCCCCGCGACACCCGCCTCGACCTCCCCGGCGCGGCGTTCCTCGGCGTCACCGTCCTCGCGCTGCTCTACCCGGTCGTCAGCCTCGAGTCGGGCCGCCGGTGGCCGCTGCTCCTGCTCCTCCTCGTCCCCGTCGCCGGCGCGGCGTTCGTCCGCCGCGAGCGCCGGGTGGTCCACTCCGGCGGCGAGCCGCTGCTCGACCTCGGGCTGCTGCGCGCGACGCCCGGCTACGCCAGCGGCATCCTCGTGGGCAGCCTGTACTTCACGGGCTTCACCGGGGTCTTCCTCGTGCTCAGCGTCTTCCTCCAGGAGGGGCTGGACTACACGCCGTTGCACGCCGGGCTGCTCCTCACCCCGTTCGCCGTCGGGTCGGCCGTCGCGAGCCCGCTCGCCGGGCGGCTGGTCAGCCGGGTCGGCCGGCCGATCACCGTCGTCGCCCTCGGCGTGATGATGGCCGGCCTCGTCGCGCTCGCCGTCGTCGTCCCGGCCCTCGACGGCGACCTCCCGTGGTGGGCGCTCGCGGCCCCCCTGCTCGTCGCCGGCCTCGGCGGCGGCGCCGTCGTCTCGCCGAACATCACCCTGTCGCTCGCCGAGGTCCCGCCCCGGATGGGCGGCGCGGCCGGCGGGGCACTGCAGACCGGGCAACGGATCGGCGCCGCGATCGGGGCCGCGGTCCTCATGACGACCTACCAGGTGGCCGTCGCCCGCACCGACGACCCCGGGACGTCGCTGCGCTGGGCGCTCGGGGCCTCGGTGGCCCTCCTGCTCGCCGCGTGGGCGGCGGCTGTGTGGTCGTGGCGCTACGAGCCGGAGGTCTCGGCGAGCTCCGGCTCCTGAGCCGGCGGCCCGAGGCGCACGGTGAGCATCGGCAGGAAGAGCTGGACGACCGGCCCGATGAGGAGGGCGTAGACGAGGGTGCCCAGCCCGACGACGCCGCCGAGGGTCCAGCCGAGGACGACGACGGTCACCTCGATCGAGGTGCGCACGAGGCGGATCGAGCGGCCGGTGCGGTGGGCGAGGCCGGTCATCAGCCCGTCGCGCGGTCCGGGACCGAGCTGGCTGCCGATGTAGAGCGCACCGGCCAGGCCGTTGCCGACGACGCCGACGACCATGAGCAGCGCGCGCCAGCCGAGGCCCTCGACCGGCGGCCCGAGCGAGAGCGTGGCGTCGGTGGCCAGGCCGATGACGACGGCGTTGAGCACCGTGCCGAGCCCCGGCCACTGGCGCAGCGGGATCCAGAGGAGGAGCACGACGAACGAGGTCGCGATGACCATCTCGCCGTAGCTGAGCGGGATGTGCCGGATCAGCCCGTAGGACAGCACGCCCCACGGCTCGAGGCCCAGGGTCGCGCGGACGAGGAGGGCCATCGTCACGCCGAAGAGCACGAGCCCGACGAGCAGCTGCACGACGCGGTGGCCCATCCGGCCGGCCCGCACCTGCTCTAGCGGGGTCATCGGGGTGAGGGCGACCCGTCGGGCCACGCCCCGCCGGGCGAGCTGCATCGGTGACATGGCTCCATCGTCGGCCTGATTGGTCTGGGATTCGAGGGCCAATCGTGCCACAGTGGCCACGTGTTCCCGAGCCCCACGATCAGCGCCGCCCGCACCGCGCGCCTCGTCGGCGACGTCTCCGGGGTCCGCCCGGCCTACCGCGCCCTCGCCGACGCCCTGCGGCTGGCGATCGCCGACGGGCGCGTCCCCGTCGGCGCCCGGCTGCCGAGCGAGCGTGACCTCACCCGCCCGCTCGGGGTGAGCCGGACGACCGTGACCCGCGCCTACGACGTGCTGCGCGAGAGCGGGTACCTCGTCTCCCGGCAGGGCTCGGGGTCGGTCGCGTCGCTGCCGAGCGGTGCCCGTCGCCGTGGCACCGGGGGGCTCTACCCGGCCGACGTCGCCGAGGGCGTCATCGACCTCACGTGCGCGGCGACCCGCGCTCCGGCGGGCGTCGTCGAGGCCTACGAGCGGGCGGTGGAGCGGCTGCCCGCGTACCTCTGCGGCGCCGGCTACCTCACCTACGGCGTCCCGGAGCTGCGCGAGGCGGTCGCCCAGCGCTACCGCGAGCGCGGCCTGCCCACCTCGGCCGACGACGTCCTCGTCACGTCCGGCGCGGTGGCCGGCCTCGGCGTCGTCGCGCGCGCCCTGCTCCGCCCCGGCGACCGCGTCGTCGTCGAGGACCCCTCGTACCCGAACACGCTCGACGCGCTGCGGGCCGCCGGCGCCCGGCTGCACGGCCTGCCCGTCGACCCCACCGGCTGGGACCTCGAGGAGGCGGTCCGGCTCGTCGGCGCGACCGGGGCGCGGGCGGCCGCGCTCATCCCGGACTTCCACAACCCGACCGGGGTCCTCCTCGACGACGACGGCCGGGCGAGGATGGCCCACGCGCTGCGGGCCGCCGGCACCACCCCGGTCGTCGACGAGACGATCGCCGAGGTCGACCTCGGCGGTGGGCCGGCCCCGCTGCCGTTCGCCGCCCACGCACCGGAGGCCGTCACGGTCGGCAGCTCGTCCAAGTCGCACTGGGGCGGCCTGCGCACCGGGTGGGTCCGGGCGCCGCGCGGGGCGCTGCGGGCCCTCGTCGAGGCGCGGGTGACGAGCGACCTCGGGGCCCCGGTCCTCGAGCAGCTCGTCCTCGCCGAGCTGATGCAGCGCTCCCCCGGGCTGACCCCCGAGCGGCGGACCGGCCTCGTCGCCGCCCGCGACGCCCTGGCCGGCGCGCTGCGCGAGCGGCTGCCCGACGTGCGGTTCACCGTGCCCCGCGGCGGGCTGTCGCTGTGGTGCGAGCTGCCGACCGGGTTGTCCTCCACCGCACTCGCCGCAGCCGCCGAGGAGGAGGGGCTGCTCGTCGCCGCGGGTCCACGGTTCGCCGTCGACGGCGGCCTCGACCGCTGGATCCGGGTGCCGCACGTCCTGCCGCCGGAGACGATGCGCGAGGCCGTCGACCGCCTCGCCCGGGCGGCCGAGCGGGTGCGGGCCGGGCGCACCCCGGTCGCGTCCGGGCGACGCGGGGCGGGCGAGCGGGCCCGCCGACCCCTCGTCGCCTGAGCACCTCCCCCGGGCTGGCTATCGTGACCCGCGTGAGCGACGCGCCCGTGGACCCCCTCGACGACCTCCTGCGGACCCTCGACCTCGAGGAGCTCGGGTCCGCCCAGGTGAGCGTCCAGCCGACGAGCCTCACCGACCCGGCGCTGGCCATCCCCTCGACCTTCGCCGAGGACATCACCCTCTTCCGCGGGCGCAGCCAGAGGCAGCCGCACGGCCGGGTGTTCGGGGGTCAGGTGCTCGCCCAGGGTGTCGTCGCCTCCGGGCGCACGGTGGCCGGCGTGGGCGAGGTCCCCCGGCGGCTGCACTCCCTCCACGCCTACTTCATGCGCCCGGGCGACGACACCCGCCCGATCACCTTCTCGGTCGAGCGGATGCGTGACGGCCGCTCGTTCTCGACCCGGCGCGTCCACGCCATCCAGGACGGCCAGCCGATCCTCTCGATGAGCACGTCCTTCCAGGTGCCCGACGGCGGGCTCGACCACCAGGACGCCGCCCCGCCGGCGCCCGAGCCGGAGTCCGTGCCGTCCCTTCGTGAGGCGTTCGAGGGCGTGGACGACCCTCGGGCACAGCACATCTCGCGCCGGGCCATCGAGCTGCGGCACGTCGAGGGCAACCTCTTCGCGGCTCCCCCGGCCGACGCGGTGGCCCACCAACGGGTGTGGATGCGGGCGGTCGGCCGGCTGCCCGACGAGCCGCTGGTCCACGACGCCGTCCTCGCCTACGCCTCCGACTACAGCCTCCTCGAGCCGATCCTGCGCCGGCACGGTCTGCCGTGGACGACGCGCGGGCTCAAGATGGCCAGCCTCGACCACGCGATGTGGTTCCACCGCCCGGCCCGCGCCGACGAGTGGGTGCTCTACGCCCAGGAGTCGCCGTCCGCGCAGGGCGGCCGCGGGCTCGGCCTCGGCCGGATGTTCACCGCCGACGGCTCGCTCGTGGCCACCGTCGCCCAGGAGGGCATGGTCCGCGTCCCCGAGTGACGCTCACCCGGGGTCGACGAGGTGGCCGTCGGCGATCTCGAGGACGCGGTCGGCGACGGCCAGCAGGGCCGGGTCGTGCGTCGTGACGAGCGTCGTCATCGACCGCTCCTTGGCCAGCCGGGCGATGAGCCGCATGATCTCGCCCGCGGTCTCGGAGTCGAGCTGGCCGGTCGGCTCGTCGGCGAGGAGCAGCCCCGGCTCGGCGACGAGGGCACGAGCCAGGCCGACCCGCTGCTGCTGACCACCGGAGAGCTCGTCCGGCCGGTGCTCGCCGTGGTCGGCGAGCCCGACGTGCTCGAGCGCCTCGGCGACCCGCCGCTCGCGCTCGGCCGCCTCGACCGCCCTGAGCCGCAAGGGAACCCCGACGTTCTCGCGCGCCGTGAGGATCGGCACCAGGCCGAAGGACTGGAAGACGTACGACACCGGTCCGCGGCGCAGGGCGAGGAGGTCGGCGTCGGTCATCGTCGTCACCTCACGGTCGCCGAGGTGGACCGTCCCGGCGTCCGGCCGGTCGAGCCCGCCGATGACGTTGAGCAGGCTCGTCTTGCCCGAGCCGGAGCGCCCCCGCACCGCGACGAGCTCCCCCGGCGCGACCTCGAGGGAGACCCCACGCAGCGCCCGGACCGCCGTCTCGCCGGAGCCGTAGGTGCGCTCCACCCCACGCACCCGGAGCAGCTCCCCGCTCACGGCGCCTCCTCCACGTCCTCGCGCGTCGACCGGACGGTGATGTGGTCGGGCTCGAGGCCGAGCCGGACCCGGTCACGCAGGTCGAGGGCGGTCGTGAAGGCCTTCGGCAGCTGGAGCCGGCCGGCGCGGTCGAGGACCGCGAACTCCTCGGCGACCCGGCCGACCTCGCCGTCCGCACCGACCGCGTCGCGGCGGAGCACCTCGGTGGAGGTGCGGCCGTCGCGGATGCCGACGGTGCGGGCCACCTGTTCGCTGACGTGCGCGTCGTGGGTGACGACGAGGGTCGTCGTCCCGAACTCGGTGTTGGCCCGCCGGATCGCGGCGAAGACCTCGTCGCTGCTGCGGGTGTCGAGCTCGCCGGTCGGCTCGTCGGCGAGCAGCACGCGCGGCCGGTTGGCGACGGCGACGCCGAGCGCCACCCGCTGCTGCTGCCCGCCGGACAGCTGCCCCGGACGACGGTCGGCGCAGTCGGCGATGCCGAGCACCTCGAGCGTCTCGTGCGCCCGGGCCGAGCGCTGCCGCGAGCGCACGCCCGCGAGCATCATCGGCAGCTCCACGTTCTCGGCGGCGGTGAGGTACGGGAGCAGGTTGGCCGAGGCCTGCTGGAAGAGGAAGCCGACGGTACGGCGACGGTACTCGAGCCGCTCGGCGCGCTGCATCGTGCCGAGGTCGTGGCCGGCGACCCGGGCGAGGCCGGCGCTCGGCCGGTCGAGCCCGGAGAGGATGCCGAGCAGGGTCGACTTGCCCGAGCCGGACGCGCCGACGAGGGCGACGAGCTCACCGCTGCGCACCTCCAGGTCGAGGCCCTGCAGTGCGACGACCTCGATGCCCTCGGCCCGGTAGATGCGCACGAGGTTGTCGCAGTGGATGTCCGGGCCGTCGGGCACCGCGACGTCGCGCCGCCTCCGGGTGGTGGGCGTGGTGGTCATGCCGTGTCTCCCTTGCGCAGGTGGTCGGCGAGCCGGCCGCGGCGGGCGGCCGCGGCGTCGAGGACGAGGGCCAGGGCCCCGAGGACGGTGACGAGCAGCCCGGCGCCGACCGCGGCGACCGGGTGGACGGGCAGGGGCGGGAACGGCGCCCCGCCGGTGAACGGGCCGAGGTCGACGGCGGCCGCGACGAGGGTCGGGGCCACCGCCCCGACGAGTCCGCCGGCCAGCGCGGCGACAGCGACGACCGGCATCACCTCGGTCCAGGCGAGCGAGCGCTCCGCGCCGTGCGGCAGGCCCATCGTCCGCAGCCGGACGACGAGCGCGGCGCGGTCCGGGCGGGTCGCGACGAGGAGCAGCACGACGGCCAGGAGGGTGAGCACGCCGGCGAGCACGGCGCCGACGAGGAAGGTCCACGTGACGAGCCGTGGGAGTGCGCGGTCGGCGACGCGCGCGCTCGCCGCGGCCACGGTGTCGACCCCGGTGACCCGCCCGCTCGGGGTGGCCGTGCCCGGGTCGCGGAGGGAGGCGAGGGCCCGTGCGGCGTCGGCGTCGGCGGTGAGGAACGCCGACGTCCCGGTGGCCGACGGCACCCCGGCCCCGAGCCGGTCCAGCGGGACGAGGACGGCCGGCAGCTCCTGGCCACCGCCGACGCGCACGAGCCCGGGGTCGTGGCCGACCACCCGCACCGGGACCCGAGTGCCACGGACGGCGAGCTCGACGTCGCCGGACACCCCGTCCAGGGGGCCGAGCACCGCAGGGACGCGGTCGCCGCCACCGGTCGGCAGCGTCGTCACCTCGGCCGGCGTGCCTCGCACGAGCGCGGCGTAGGCCCGCGGGTCGACCCCGACGACCGAGACCGGCGTCGCCCGGCTGCCGCTCACGAGGTTGCCCGTCGCGACGTACGCCGGGACGGCCGTGCCGACGCCCGGCCGGGCCTCGAGGGCGGCGAGGTCGTCGGCGTCGACCCGGACGGCGTCGACCCGGACCGCGGCGCCGACCGCGCGGTAGGCCGCCACCTCGCGCTCGTGCGAGACCGTCGTGCCGAGCGCGGCGAGGAGGGCGAGGACCGCGGCGCCGACGACGACGGCGAGGACCGGGAGGGCGGCCGTCGCCCCGGTGCGGGCGGCACGGGCCAGGCCGAGGAAGCCGACGAGCCCCCGGCGCCGTGCGGCGAGGCGCGCGGCCACGCCGACCGGCCACGGCAGGAGCCGCAGGACGAGCAGGGCGGCGACGGCCGCGACGAGCACCGGGGTGAGGGCGGCGGTCCAGTCCGTGCGGCCCCCGGCGATCTCGGAGCCACGGGTGCGGACGGTGGAGACGGCCGCGGCGGCGAGCGCGACGACGGCGAGCTCGGCGACGACCCGCCGGGCCACCCGGACGAGGCGACGTCTCCGGGCGGCCTCCTCGGCGGACTCGTCCCGCTCGCTCGCGTGGACCCGGACGAGGACGGCCACCGCGGCGGCCAGGGCCGGGACGAGGGTGACCGCCGCGACCTCGAGCCAGGCCCCGGTCCCCGTGGTGCCTCGCACGAGGAGGACGCTCGCGCCCACCGCGAGCGCCGCGACGGGCAGGGCGGGGAGGGCCGTGCCGGCCACGACGTTCCCGAGGAGCTGGCGCAGCGACGCGCCCCGGGCGCGGACCAGGCCCACCTCGCGCGCCCGGCGGGCGACCGCGACGACCGCGGTGAGGGCGAGGACGAGCACGGTGAGCGCGGTGAGGCCGGCCGTCGCGAAGGACGTCATGACCCGGACGCTGCGGATCGAGGCCTCGTACGCGTCGAGGATGCCGGCCAGGCCCGTCGTCGTCTCGAGCCGGCCCTCGCGGCCGCCGAGCCGGGCGTCGGTCGCGAGCCGGACGACGGCCCGGCGCAGCGGCTCGACGTCGGCGGCACGCAGCCGCGAGGGCTCGAGCGGGTAGCGCCAGCTCGAGGTGAGCACCGTCGACTCGGACGGCATCCCGGTCCCGGGCGCCGGTCGGTCGAGGCCGTCGGAGACCGCGGAGAAGCTCTCGGCCGCGGCGACGAGGGCCCCCTCGCTGACCACCCCGCCCTGGTCGGTGGCGATCGCCGCGAGCCCGTTCATCCGGGGCTCGGCCTGCCAGAACCCGTCGGTCGGGTCGGTCGCGACGAAGGTGCCGGTGACCTCGAGCGCGACCGGCGTCAGCTGGCCGTCGGGAACGGCGACGAGGCGGTCGCCGACCGAGACGCCCCAGTAGCGCGCCGTCGTGTCGGCGAGCGCCACCGGCACGACCGCCGTCACGTGGCCCGGGCGCACCGGGTCGAGGGCACGAGTCGTCGTCGGCGCGCCCGGGGCGGTGCCGGCGCTCCACCGGACGTACGCGCCCAGGTCGCTCTGCACCCGGAGCACGGCGAGCGACCCGTCCGGGCGCAGGGTCGAGCCGTCCGGGTGGGCCACGGTCAGGGAGTCGGTCTGCGCCGCCCAGGTCGGCCGGCCGAGGAGCCGGCCGACGCGCGGTCCGAGCACGGAGCGCACCGCGGCGTCGACCTCCGTGAAGGGGGCGTCCGGGCCCGGACGGGGGGTCGCCGAGACGGTCGGCACCTCGAAGCCGCGAGCCGGAGCGAGGCGCACCCCGACCTCGCGCGCCTGGGCCCGGGCGGCCGAGACCGCATCGCCGACCGCCCGGTCGCGCGCCACCGACTCCACCCGCGGGGTGACGACGAGGAACGTCGCGGTAACCGCGGCGAGCACGGCGAGCACGACGGCCGGCGCACGGGACGAGAGCAGGCCGCGCCGGGCCAGCACGGCTGGGGTGAGGGTGCCGGTGGTCTCCACCGGCTCCGCTCCCCGGCTGGCGACGTGCCGCCCGCTCACGCCGTCTCCCCCTCGCGCAGCTCGCCGGCGAGGTCTCGGCTCGAGCTGCGCAGCACGAGGGCCCCGACCACCCCGAGGGCGACGAGGAGCAGCAGCGCGTACCCGGCGAGGAGCGTCGCCGGCAGCTGCACGCGGACCGGCGGCACCTGTGGGTGCCCGTCCCCGCCGACGAGCAGGGGGACGACGGTGACCGCGGCGACGACCCCGAGGACGATCCCGACGACGACGGTGACGAGGACGACGAGCAGGCGCTCGAGGACGAGGACGACCCGGATCCGCCGCGGCGGCATCCCGAGGGCGAGCAGGACGGCGTTCTCGTGCCGGCGGGCCCGGCCGAGCGCCGCGGTGCTCGCGGCGAAGCCGACCCCGGCGAGGAGGACCGACGCCAGCGTCACGAGGAGCATCGCCGAGCGCATCCCGGCGTTGACCGGCTCGCGCAGCCGGGACGTGACCGCCTCGTCCTCGACGAGGACGGTCGTGCCGTACGGGGCGTCGGCCCGGACGGTGGCCGCCGCGGCCTCGGGGTGCGCGGGGGCGGCCCACCACTCCTGCGGGTCGAGGACGCTGCGGCTGCGCACGTCCGAGCCGCCGCCGACCCGGTCCGGGGCCGCCTCGAGGCTCGGCAGGTCGAGGAGGATGCCGCGTCCGGGGATGGTCGCCGTCGGCAGCGAGTCGACGACGGCGACGACGGTGACCGGAAGGTCACGCACCCCGAGGGGCAGGGTCACGGTGCGCCCCTCGGTCGCCTGGAGCGCGTCGGCGACCTCACGGGTCATCACCGCCGCCACGCTCGCGCGCTTCCCGGCCGGCGCCGCCCACCACAGGCCGAGCCGGTCGGAGTCGTCGCGGAAGTCGCTCGGCACGGGCACGGTGCGCCCGTCGGCCGACAGCCCCGTGACGTGCAGGGCGAACGACGGCTCGGGCAGGAAGTAGTACACGTAGTCGGGCAGCGGCACCGAGACGCCGACGACCGACACCGGTGCGGCCAGCCCGAGCCCGGACAGGTCGGCGGTGAGCGTCCGCGACGTCGTCGAGACCAGCCCGAGCGGCACCGCGCTGACGAAGCCTCGCGCGTCGCGCACGCGCAGCGACCCCGCGAAGCCGTCGGCCCCGAGCGGTGACCCGGTGGCCACCGAGACGGTGACCTGCACCGCGCGCGGCGAGCCGGGCAGCTCGACGCCGCCGCCGAGGTCGCGCTGCGCGACGAGCCGGCCGGCGACCTGCGACCACGGCGCGTCGAGGGTGTCGGGCCGGGGGTCGAGGACCCGTCGGGCCGCGTCGGCGTCGACCCCGAGGACCGTGACGCCCTCGGTGCCGCCGAGGTCGACGCTGCCGCGCCACACCGGGGTCACCGCCCGGGGGTCGCCGGACGCGCGGTCGACGAGCGCCCCGGTGGCGGCCGAACCGGGCCCGGCCACCTCACGGACCACCCGCAGCGGGGCACCGGTGTCGAAGGCCGACTGGTCGGCGACCGCGCGGTCCACGGTCGCGGAGTGGCCGAGGGCGATCGTGCCCATCCCGGCGGCGAGCAGGACGAGGAGCAGCGTGCCACCCTGGCCGGCGACCCGCCGGGCGAACTGCCATCCACCCCAGGCGGCGTCGAGCCCCGGCCGCCCTGCACCCCACCGCGAGACGACGCGCGCCAGCACGGGGAGCAGGCGCAGGCAGAGGACCGCGAGGCCGGCCACGACGAGTGCGGGTGCGACGGTCGTCACGGGGTCGACGGTCGTGTCGCCGGCGGCGTCGTAGCGCCGCAGCTGGACCGCCGCGAGGACACCGAGCACGACGAGCACGAGGTCGAGACCGGAGCCGGCGGCGAGCCGGAGCGCCGCCGGCCGCGTCCGGCCCCCCTCGCGCGAGCGCCCGACGCCGAGGGTCGTCGCGACCGTCACGGCGACGGCGAGGCCGGCCAGTGGGACCGCCGTGCGCCACAGGACCGCGTCCCCCAGCGAGGCGGTGCTCCACGCGGGTCCCGGCTCCCCGGCCACGAGATGGGCCAGCGCCGGGGCGGCGAAGACCGCGCCGACGAGCCCCACCGCCGCGACGACGACGGCGTCCCCGAGAGCGAGCGCCGCGAGGCGGCTGGTCGAGGCACCCCGGGTGCGCAGCAGCCGGGTCTCGCCGACCCGCAGCGAGGCGAGGAGGGCGGCCGCGCCGACGAGCGCGACCCCGCCGAGCAGGCCGAGGAGGACGGTCGGCGTGAGCAGCGCGACGCGCACGCGGTCGCCCACGAGGCCGGCGGCGTCGAGCAGGGCCGGCAGCCCGGTCGCCACCCGGGCGTTCTCGACCGGCACGGTCGCGGGGCGCGCCGTCTCCGGTACCCCTTCGACCGCGGGGAGCCCGACGCCGACGCGCAGCCCGGTGACGACCTCGTCGGTGGTCCGGGCCAGCGCCCCGACATCGGCGGCGCTGACGCCCGTCAGGTCGGGGACCGCGCGCCAGGTGACGCTCGAGGTGCCGACGAGCGGCCCGTCGAAGGTGCCCGGGGCCACGACGAACGGGCCGTAGGTGGTGAAGTCGGACTCCGTGACCCCGTCGAGTCCCAGGGGCAGGTCGGCCCACAGCGCGTCGTCGGCGGCACGCGGGCGGAACAGCCCGACGACCTCGACCGTCACCCTCGGCTTCGTCGCGTCGACGAGGTCGGCGAGCGGGAGCGTGGAGCCGACCCGCACCCCGAGGGCGGTGGCCGCGGACTCGGGCAGCGCGACCGGCACCCGACCGCGCCCGGCCGCGGCGGCGTCGTCCGGGCGCCCCGGCCACGCGCCGGCGGTCAGCTCGGTGGCCGCCTCGAGGCCGTCGACGTCGGCGAGCAGGGCCCGGTCGGTGCCGGCCCGGCCGGGCATCGACCGCGTCGTCGCGGTGCCGACCCGGGTGACCCGCGGCTGCGGCAGCCGGGCGACGGCCGAGCGGAAGGCGGCGTCGGCGGCGGCGAGGTCACCCGGACGCACCGAGGCGGTGAGCAAGAGCGAGCGGTCGGCGGCCGGGACGTCGAGGCCGGAGCGCACGCCGGAGTCGGTGATCCGCGCCGAGAGGAGCTGGAGGGCGGTGACGACGACGAGTGAGGCGAGGACGGAGACGACGATCGCGGCGACCGCGACGGGGTGGGCCCCCAAGCGCCGGCGGAGCAGGTGCGCACCGCCCACGACCGCGTACTCCTCCCCGGGGCGGTCGGTCCGCCCCCGGGCACCCTAACGGCCGTTCAGGGACCCTCGAGACCGACGACGGACACGGATCGACAACGATGTGAGATCGTCCCGGCGTCGAGTCCGGCTCCGTCGGAATCCCACGTGAGGAGTACCTCGCCGGCCCCCACGGGCACCGACGCGCCGTCCTCGCCGAGGACCGCGACGACGGCGTGGCCGGACCGGCCCGCCGGGCGGTGGCGCACGACGAGCCAGCGCGCGTCCTCGTCGTAGGTCACCTCGACGTCGGCGAACCGGGTGGGCCCGGACCCGAGGAGGCGGCGGCGCAGCGCGACGAGGTCGGTGTACCACCGGAGCATCCGCGCGTGGTCGGCCTCCTCGACCTCGGTCCAGCGCAGGACGGAGCGGTCGCGGGTGGCGGGGTCCTGTGGGTCGGGGACGGCGTCGGCGGACCAGCCGTGCGACCCGAACTCGGCGCGACGCCCGTCGCGCACGGCGTCGGCGAGCCAGTCCTCGGCGAAGCTCGTGAAGAACTGCCACGGGGTCGAGGCGGCCCACTCCTCCCCCATGAAGAGCATCGGGGTGGTCGGCGCCAGGAGGTAGAGGGCGGCGCCGGCGGCCTGGAGCGCGGGGTCGGTGACGAGGGCAGAGATCCGTTCTCCGGCAGCGCGGTTGCCGACCTGGTCGTGCGTCTGCAGGTACCCGAGCAAGCGCCGGGCGTCGAGGTGCTCGCGGTCGACGGGGGCGCCCCAGTCGCGGCCGCGGAACGAGGACCGCGTGCCGTCGTGGAGGAACCCGCGGGTGAGCACCTTCGCGAGGACGGCGAGGGGCCCCTGCTCCGGGGAGCCCGGGGCGCCCGCGAAGTCCGCGTAGTAGCCCTGGGTCTCGCCGGTCAGCGTGACGTGGAGGGCGTGGTGCACGTCGTCGTCCCACTGCGCCGTCATCCCGCGGCCCCCGCCGGCCGTCGGCGTGACCATCACCGGGTCGTTGAGGTCGGACTCGGCGACGAGGTCGAGGGGCCGGCCGAGCTCGGTGGCGAGTGCGGCCACGGTGTCGGACAGCTCGGCGAGGTAGTGGCGCGGAGAGTCGTCCTTGAGCTCGTGGACGGCGTCGAGGCGCAGCGCGTCGACGTGGAAGTCGCGCAACCACCGCAGGGCGCTGTCGACGAGGAAGCGGCGCACCTCCGCCGAGCCCTCGTGGTCGAGGTTGACCGCGGGACCCCACGGCGTCTCGTGCGCCTCGGTGAAGTACGGCCCGAAGCGGGCGAGGTAGTTGCCGCTCGCCCCGAGGTGGTTGTGGACGACGTCGAGGCAGACGCCGAGCCCGCGGGCGTGACAGGCGTCGACGAACCGGGCGAAGGCCGCCGGGCCGCCGTAGGCGTCCTGCACGGCGTACAGCCCGACGCCGTCGTACCCCCAGCCGCGGTCGGTGGGGAACGCGGCGACCGGCATCACCTCGACGACGTCGACCCCGAGGGCCACGAGGTGCTCGAGGCGCCCGACCGCGGCGTCGAAGGTGCCCTCGGGGGTGAAGGTGCCGACGTGCAGCTCGTAGAACACCGCGCCGAGGCTGCCGGCGCCGTGGCGCACGCCGCTCCACGCGTCGTCGGTCCACGGGAACGCCGCGGTGTCGACGGTGCGGCTCGGGCCGTGCACGGTGCCCGGCTGCCACGCGCTGCGCGGGTCGGGGAGGGCCGGCTCCTCGCCGTCGAGCACGAAGGCGTAGTCGACCGGACCCGCGACGTCGCCGGGCAGGTCGACGCGCCACCAGCCGCCGGCGGCGGCGAGCATCGGGTCGCGGCGGGGCGCCCCTCCCGGGTCGGCCCACTCGACGTCGACGCGCTCGACGCGCGGAGCCCAGACCTCGAGGCTGCGTGGGGTCATCCGGCGTCCTGCCGCACGAGGAGGGCGACCGGGTGGTCGGCGAGCAGCACGGCCAACGGGACGGCACCCCCGGCCACCGGCTGCCCGGCGAGCACCTCGACCCACTCCCCCTCGGGCACCTCGAGCGACGCGTCGCCGAAGCCGCCGGCCTGCGCGAGCCGACCCGCGGCGCGGGTGACGACAGTGAGCACCCGCGGACCGGCGGAGTCCCCGCGGGCGAAGGCCAGGGCGTGCCCGGTGCCGGTCTCCCAGGGGAGGTAGGTGGCCTCCTCGCCGACGAACCAGCCCGGGTGCTCGCGCCGCAGCCGCAGGGCCAGCGCGGTGAGCCGGATCTTCTCGTCGTCGAGGTCGAAGGTCGGCTCGTCGTCGAGGACGCGGGAGAGCCGCAGCGCCCGGTCGGCCCAGTCGACCGGGCGGCGGTTGTCCGGGTCGACGAGGGCCAGCCGCCCGATCTCGCAGCCCTGGAAGACGTCCGGCACCCCCGGCATGGTCAGCTGGAGGAGCTTCTGGCCGAGGATGTTGGCCCGGGTCGCCGGCTCGTGCGGCGCCGTCCACGCGTCGAGGTGCGCGTGGACCGCGGTGTCGCGGCCGATCGCGCGGGCGAAGGCGACGACCTCGCCCTCGTACTCCTCGTCACCGTCGACCCACGCGGTGTGCACCTTGGCCTCGCGCACCGCCTTGAGCAGGTAGGCCTCGAGCCGGGCGCCCGAGATCGGCCAGGTGCCGACGAGCGTCTGCCACACGAGGTACTCGGTCGGGGCGTCGACGCGCGGGGTGCGGTGCGGCGCGGCGAGCTCGCGAGCCCGCTCCAGCCACGCCGCCCAGCCCTCGGCGTCCTCGGCGAGGACCATGAGCCGGGCCCGGGTGTCCTCGGAGCGCTTGGTGTCGTGCGTCGTGAGCGTGGTCATCGACGTCGGCCACTCGGCCTGCTGCACGGCGCACCAGGCGTGGAACTCGTCGACCTCCGCGGAGAGCACCTCGGGGTGGCCGCCCA
This sequence comes from Phycicoccus sp., assembly GCF_035325325.1. Taxonomy (NCBI): domain Bacteria; kingdom Bacillati; phylum Actinomycetota; class Actinomycetes; order Micrococcales; family Intrasporangiaceae; genus Phycicoccus; species Phycicoccus sp. The sequence continues at coordinate 207,730 of NZ_DAOLAC010000002.1, forward strand.
CCTCGTTGGCGCCGGCGAGGCGGAACCACCGGTAGAACGCGGTGTCCTCGATGCCCTTGGCCATCACCGGGCCGCAGGTCTGCTGGAAGCGCACCCGCAGCTCGTCGGCGACGCGGCCGGTGTCCGGGACCGCCTCGGGCACGCCGCGGTCGAGGACGAGACGGACGACGAGGTCGAGGGCGTCCTCGTCGCTCGGTGCGAGCAGCGCCCGCGCCCGGGCCGCCGCCGAGTCGACGACCGCGGCCTGCTCGGGGTCGACCCCGCGGCCGGGCACGACGTAGGCACGGTAGCGGTCCATCGAGACGAGCAGGGCCTCCAGCGCCCGGCGCAGCGCCGCGGCGTCGGCGTCCGGCACGATGCGCCGGGCCAGCCGCATCAGGCGGTCGACCTCGGCGGCCTGCACGTCGTCGACGACCAGCCGCTTGCTCTGCTCGACGACCGCCTCGAGGGAGGCCTCGCCGGGTGCGACCTCGGCCCACAGCCGGTCGAGGGTGCCGGTGGCGTCGGGTGGGGTCAGCACCTGCTGGACCCGCAGCAGCGCGTCGTAGCCGGTCGTGCCGGCGCAGCGCCAGGCGTCGGGCAGGCGCTCCGGCCCCTCGAGGATCTTCTCGACGACGACCCACGCGTCGCCGGTGGCCTCGGCGAGCCGCTCGAGGTAGCCGCCGGGGTCGGCGAGGCCGTCCGGGTGGTCGATGCGGAAGCCGTCGACCTGGCCGTGGCCGTGGAGGGCCAGGAGCAGCGCGTGGGTCGCGGTGAAGACGACCGGGTCCTCGACCCGGACCGCGACGAGCGTGGTGACGTCGAAGAAGCGCCGGTAGTTGAGCGCCTCCCCCTCGCGCCAGCTGGTGAGCCGGTAGGCCTGGCTCTCGACGAGCTCGGCGAGGGGCAGCTCCTCGGTGCCGGGCGCCACGGGGAACTCGTGGTCGTAGTAGCGCAGGACGTGCTCGGTGCCGCTCGGGCCGCCGTCGTCGGCGAGCACCAGCTCGCCCCGCCCGAGGACCTCCCCGAGGGCGTCGCCGAGGACCGGCATGAGGATGCGGTCGTCCTCGGCCACCCAGTCGACGTCGAACCAGCCGGCGTACGGCGAGCGCCGGCCCTCGCGCAGCAGCGACCAGAACGGCGCGTTGAGGTGCTCCGGCGAGGGGACGGCCATGTGGTTCGGCACGACGTCGACGACGACCCCGAGCCCCGCCTCGCGACAGGCCGCCACGAGCCGGTCGAAGGCTTCGCGACCGCCGGCCTCCTCGCTGATGCGGGTGTGGTCGAGGACGTCGTAGCCGTGCGTCGAGCCCGGCGCGGCCTGGAGCACCGGGGACAGGTAGACGTGCGAGACCCCGAGCGAGGCGAGGTAGGGCACCTGCACGGCGGCGTCGTCGAAGGTGAAGCCGCCGTGCACCTGCAGGCGGTAGGTCGCCGTCGGGACGACGCGGGCGGGGTCGGGTCGGTGGGCCACCACGGGCGTCAGCTCCTCGTCGCGCCGGCCGCTCCGGACGCCGCGGTCGGGGTCTCGCGCGGGTCGCGCAGCACGACGACCGAGCGGGCGGTGACCGTGAGGGTCGAGCCGGCGTCGTGCCACTCGGGCTCGACGTGGTCGGCGGCGGTGTCGACCTCGGTGCACCACCGCTCGCCCCACTCCTTGGCGGGGAGGGCGAAGTCGTGGTCCTCGTGGTCGGCGTTGAAGAGGACGAGGAAGTCGTCGTCGACGAGCCGCCGCCCGCGGGTGTCCGGGCCGGGGATGGCCTCGCCGTTGAGGAAGACGGTCATCATCCGGGCCTGGCCGTCGGCCCAGTCGTCCTCGGCCATCGGCTCGCCGCTCGGCTGGAACCACGCGATGTCGCCGAGCTCGGACTGCCCGCCGTGGTCGGCGCTGCCCGCGAAGAACCGGCGCCGCCGGAAGACCGGGTGCTCGCGACGCAGCCGGGTCAGGGCCGCGGTGAACGCGAGGAGGTCGCGCTGGTCCTCGGTGAGGTCCCAGTCGACCCACGAGATCTCGTTGTCCTGGCAGTACACGTTGTTGTTGCCGCCCTGGGTGCGGCCGATCTCGTCGCCGTGCGCGATCATCGGCACGCCCTGGCTGAGCAGGAGGGTCGCGAGGAAGTTGCGCTGCTGGCGGGCTCGCAGGGCGAGGACCTCCGCGTCCTCGGTCTCGCCCTCGACACCGCAGTTCCACGACCGGTTGTGGCCCTCGCCGTCGCGGCCGTCCTCGCCGTTGGCCTCGTTGTGCTTCTCGTTGTAGGACACCAGGTCGCGCAGCGTGAAGCCGTCGTGGGCGGTGACGAAGTTGATGCTCGCGATCGGCTTGCGACCGCTGTGCTCGTAGAGGTCGGAGGAGCCGGTGATGCGGGACGCGAACTCCCCGAGCGACCCCGGTTCACCGCGCCAGAAGTCCCGGACGGTGTCGCGGTACTTGCCGTTCCACTCCGTCCACAGCGGCGGGACCCCGCCGACCTGGTAGCCACCCTCGCCGATGTCCCAGGGCTCGGCGATGAGCTTGACCTGGCTGATCACGGGGTCCTGCTGGATGAGGTCGAAGAACGCGCTCAGCTTGTCGACCTCGTGGAACTGGCGGGCCAGGGTGGCCGCGAGGTCGAAGCGGAAGCCGTCGACGTGCATCTCGGTGACCCAGTACCGCAGGCTGTCCATGATGAGCTGGAGCACGTGCGGGTTGCGCATGAGCAGGCTGTTGCCGGTGCCCGTCGTGTCGTAGTAGTGCTCCTTGGCGTCGTCGACGAGCCGGTAGTACGCGGCGTTGTCGATGCCCCGGAAGCAGATCGTCGGGCCCATCTCGTTGCCCTCGGCGGTGTGGTTGTAGACGACGTCGAGGATGACCTCGATGTCCGCCTCGTGCAGCGCCTTGACCATCGCCTTGAACTCGGTGACCTGCTCGCCGCGGTCCGAGCGGGCGTAGGCGTTGTGCGGCGCGAGGAAGCCGATCGTGTTGTAGCCCCAGTAGTTGGTCAGGCCCTTGGCCTGCAGCGAGGTGTCCTGGACGAACTGGTGCACGGGCATCAGCTCGAGGGCCGTGACGCCGAGGTCGGTGAGGTGCTCGATGACCGCGGGGTGGGCGATCGCCGCGTAGGTGCCGCGGACCTCCTCGGGGATCTCCGGGTGGGTCATCGTCAGGCCGCGCACGTGGGCCTCGTAGATGACGCTCTCGTGGTACTCGTGCCGCGGCGGCCGGTCGTGCCCCCAGTCGAAGTAGGGGTTGATGACGACCGAGAGCATCGTCTTCCCGAGGCTGTCGTCGGTGTTGCGCTCGGTCGGGTCGTCGAAGTCGTACGAGAAGAGCGAGGGGTCGTTGTCGACCTGCCCCTCGACGGCCTTCGCGTACGGGTCGAGGAGGAGCTTGCTCGGGTCGCAGCGGTGCCCGTTCTCGGGGTCGTACGGTCCGTGGACGCGGTAGCCGTAGCGCTGGCCGGGCTGCATCCCGGGGACGTGGCCGTGCCAGACGAAGCCGTCGGTCTCGGGCAGGTCGAGGCGGGTCTCGGTGCCGTCGTCGTCGACGAGGCACAGCTCGACGCGCTCGGCCACCTCGCTGAACAGCGCGAAGTTGACGCCACTGCCGTCGTACGTGGCGCCCAAGGGGTACGCCGTCCCGGGCCAGATCTCCACTGCATGCCTTCCGTGGGGTGTCTCTGCAGGCCAGCCACGCTGCCGGCGTCGCGCGGCCACCGGGCCGACGCAGGGTCCCAACCTACCCGCCGGGCGCGGGCCCTCGGACCACTGCGTCCGACCCGGGACGCACCGGTGCAGGCCCGGTCGGCGCCGGCCACGGCTCGGCTACTGTCGGGACCGACCCACCCCAGAGCGCCGAGGAGCAGCCCCATGTCCGACCAGCGAGTCGCCGTCGTCACCGGAGCCGCCCGCGGCATCGGGGCCGCCACCGCCGAGCGGCTGGCCCGCGACGGCTTCGCCGTGGCCGTGCTCGACCTCGACGAGGCCGCCTGCGAGGAGGTCGCCGGCCGCATCCGCGACGCCGGGGGCCGGGCCCTCGGGGTCGGCGTCGACGTCTCGGACGCCGCGGCGGTCGAGGCCGGGGTCGCCCGCGTGGCCGCCGAGCTCGGGCCGCCGGTCGTGCTCGTCAACAACGCCGGGATCATCCGGGACAACCTCCTCTTCAAGATGACCGAGGCCGACTGGGACGCCGTGATGTCGGTCCACCTCAAGGGGGCCTTCCTCATGACGAGGGCGTGCCAGGCGCACATGACCGAGCAGCGCTACGGCCGGATCGTCAACCTCTCGTCCTCGTCGGCGCAGGGCAACCGCGGGCAGGCCAACTACTCGGCCGCGAAGGCGGGGCTCCAGGGGTTCACCAAGACCCTCGCCATCGAGCTCGGCAAGTTCGGCGTCACGGCCAACGCGGTCGCGCCCGGCTTCATCGAGACCGACATGACGCGGGCGACCGCCGAGCGGCTCAAGGTCTCGTTCGAGGACTTCCTCACGCACACCGCCGCCCAGATCCCCGTCGCGCGGGTCGGGCAGCCCGAGGACATCGCCGCGACCATCTCGTTCCTCGTCTCCGAGGAGGCCGGGTTCGTCTCCGGCCAGGTCGTCTACGTCGCCGGCGGCCCGCTCGACTGAGACTCCCGAGCCGGGGTGAGCCGCACCATCGGCAGCTCCTCGGCGAGGCGTCGGCGGTCGGCGTCGGTGCCGCGGTACTCCCAGCCGGTGAGCGCGGACAGTGCCCGCCGCACGACCGGGGCCGCGAACCGGTTGCGGTGCTCGTAGCGCGCGAGGACGGCGACGGCCTCCCCGACCGGGAGCACCTCGAAGTCGGCGCGCCGCGGCCCGTGGCCGAGGTCGACCCCCACGGGAGCGCCCGAGGTGACGTTGCGGAACCAGTCCGCGCCGCGACCGAAACCCGACACGACGGTCACGGCGCCGGTGCGCCGGTCGTGCTCGAGCACCTCGAGGACGGTGCGGTACGGGCGCCCGCTGCGCCGGCCGACGTGCGACACCCGCACGAACCGGCCGCCGAGCAGCCACCCGAGTCCGCGGTCGTACAGGGGGTGCGGCGCCGCGAAGACGACGCGGAGCCAGCCGGGCATCTCGTGCGAGCTGCGGGGCGTCATCGCCCCACGGTGTCACACGCGGCGCCCGGCGGGCGGGCTCAGAGGCCGAGGTCGCGGCCGATGAGCTCCTTCATGATCTCGTTCGAGCCGGCCCAGATCTTCGAGACGCGGGCGTCGCGCCAGGCCCGGGCGACGCGGTACTCGTTCATGAACCCGTAGCCGCCGTGCAGCTGGACGCACTCGTCGAGCACCTCGTTCTGCACCTGCGCCGAGAACCACTTCGCCTTCGCGGCGTCGACCGGCGTCAGCTTCCCCTCGGCGTGCGCGGCGACGCAGTCGTCGACGTAGGCCTGGGTGACCTCGAGCTTGGTCAGCAGCTCGGCCATCTTGAACTTGTTGTGCTGGAACGAGCCGACCGGCTGGCCGAAGGCCTTGCGCTCCTTGGTGTACTCGACGGTCTCCCGGAAGATCTGGAAGGCGTGCGCGGTGTTGGCCACGGCGGCGCCGATGCGCTCCTGCGGCAGGCGCTGCATCATCGCGACGAAGCCCATGCCCTCCTCGCCCAGCCGGTTGGCGTCGGGGACGCGGACGTCCTCGAAGAACAGCTCGGAGGTGTCGGCCTCCTCCTGCCCGACCTTGTCGAGCTTGCGGCCGCGGGTGAAGCCCTCCATCCCCTCCTCGACGACGAGCAGGGTGATGCCCTTGGCGCCCTTGCTCGGGTCGGTGCGGACCGCGACGATGACGAGGTCGGCCTGGTAGCCGTTGGTGATGAAGGTCTTGGACCCGTTGAGCACCCAGTCCTCGCCGTCGCGGACGGCCGTGGTCTTCAGCGCGGCGAGGTCGGAACCGCCGGAGGGCTCGGTCATCGCGATGGCCGCGATGAGCTCGCCGTTGGCCATCCCGGGCAGCCAGCGCTCCTTCTGCTCCTGGGTGCCGAGGTCGACGATGTACGGCGGGCAGACGTCGGAGTGGATGCCGAAGCAGGACGACACCGCGAAGTTGAAGCCGGCGATGACCTCGGCGGCGATCGCGTTGAAGCGGTAGTCCTCGGCGCCCATCCCCCCGAACTCCTCGGGGATGTCGAGGCCGAAGAGGCCCTGCTTGCCGGCCTCCTTCCACAGGTCGCGCTCGACCGACTTGACCTCGAGCATCTGCTCGGCGCGGGGCTCGAGCGTCCGGGAGACGAACTCCTGGACGGACGCACGGAAGTCCTCGTGCTCGGCGGCGTAGACGTTGCGGGGCATGCGGCTCCTCGGCTCGGTGGGTGGACGGCGGCGGCACGCCACCGTGACTAAGCGCTTGCTTAGTCTCGCTTGGGTACGGCATGCTGTCAACCGTGCCCAGCACCACGCCGCTCACCGAGACCGCCGTCCTCGCCGCGCTCGCGCCCGAGGGTGGCCGCCCCGGCGGCGCCACCGACGTCGGCGACACGGCGACCCGGATCATGCTCGCGGCCGCCGACGCCTTCGCCGAGCACGGCTTCCCTGCGACGACGACCCGCGACATCGCCTCGCGCGCCGGCCTCTCCCCCGCCGGTGTCTACGTGCACTTCGCCTCCAAGGAGGTCCTCCTCTTCGAGATCAGCCGGCGCGGGCACGCCCGGGCCCGCGACCTCCTCGTCGAGGCGGCGGCCGACGCTGCGTCCCCGACCGAGGCACTGCGCGCCATCGTCGGCGGGTTCTCCCGGTGGCACGCCGAGCACCACCAGCTCGGCCGGATCGTCCAGTTCGAGTTCCGGCACCTGTCGACCGAGCACCAGTCCGCGGTCATCGACCTGCGCAAGGACATCGACCGCGTCGTGGCCGACGTCCTGCGCGACGGCGTCGAGTCCGGCGAGCTCGACGTCGAGGACGTGCCGGCCACCGCGCTCGCCCTGCTCTCGATGGCCATCGACGTCGCCCGCTGGTACGTCCCGGGAGGCCGGCGCACCCCCGAGATGGTCGAGCGGACCTACGGCGACCTCGCGGTTCGTCTCGCGGGCGGCCGGGCCTGAGGGACCACCCCGCCCGGCGGGTAGCCTGTCGCGGTGACTGAGCACGGACACGGTGGGTCGCCGTCGATCGCCGCGCCCGACTACTGGTGGTACGTCGCGCGCGCGGACCTCCTCGAGCAGGCGCTGCGCGACCTCGTCGAGGGCGCCGACACCGCGCTCGACCTCGGCAGCGCCGACGGTCCGAGTGCCGGCTGGTTCCGTGAGGCGGTCGGGCGCACCGCGTCCCTCGACATCGACCCGCGCGGCCTCGACGCCGACGGCGTCTGCGGCTCGGCCCTCGCGCTGCCCTTCGCCGACGCCTCGTTCGACGCCGTCGCGGCGTTCGACGTCATCGAGCACTGCGACCCCGAGGCCGAGGCGCTCGCGGAGGTCCACCGGGTGCTGCGGCCGGGCGGCCGCTTCCTCATGTCGGTGCCCGCGTACACCTGGGCCTGGACCGACTTCGACGTCGCCAACGGCCACCACCGCCGCTACACGCGCCGTCGCGCGACGGCCGCCCTGGAGCGCGCCGGCTTCCGGGTCGAGCGCGCCACCTACGGGTTCGCCACCGTCTTCCCGCTGTTCGTCGCCGAGCGGGCCGCCCGTCGGGTCTCCCGGCGACGGGTGTCCGGCCCGCACGACATCGTCGAGGTGCCACGCGTGCCGCGGGCGCTCAACACCACGCTCCGGGCGATGTGCCGGCTCGACCACGCCCTCCTCGGACGGGCCGACCTGCCGTTCGGGTCCTCGGTGTTCGTTGGCGCGACCCGGCTCGGTTGACCGGCCTCCCGCGGGCGGCGTCAGCCGTCGAGCGGGCCGCCGGAGGTGACCCGGGCGCGCACGTCGGCGGCTGTCGCGGCGAGGCCGGCGACGAGCGGCGTGGCGGCGAGCGCGTCGACCTCGGGCCAGCGGACCGAGCCCAGCCGCAGGTCGAGCACCTGGCCCCTGCCGCCGGGCGCCATCGCGGTGCGCAGCGGCCGGTGGAACACCCGGCGCGCCTCGGAGACGAGGTGGCCGACGGTGACCGGGCGACCGGACGCGACCACCTTGGTCACCGTCGTCCCGGCCGGCTCCTCGCGGACCAGCTCGGCGCAGCGCAGGAACATCCGGGCGACGTCGACGACGTAGACGTAGTCGCGGATCGTGTCGAGCGACACGAAGACCGGCAGGGGCCGCGTCGTGGCGTCGGAGAGGCACAGCTGCGAGAGCAGGCCCTGCGGCTTGCCGAGGGTCTGGCCGGGACCGTAGACGTTGGCCAGCCGGGCCAGCACCGCGCGGGTCCCGGTGCGCGAGACCGCTTCAGTGAGGGCCGCCTCCATCGCCAGCTTCGTGCGGCCGTACGGCACGAGCGGCGCGGGCTCGGTGTCCTCGGTGAAGGGCGGCGAGGTCGCGCCCGCGTAGAGGCCGCCGGCGGACGAGGCGAGCACGACGACCCCGAGGCCGTCCGGGTCGGGCTCGAGCAGCGCGGTGAACGCCTCGAAGACCCTCAGCTCGGCGGCCAGCGCGTCGGCGCCGGTGGCGACCACCCCGGCGCCCGCGCACCACGCGAGCAGCCAGGGGCGACCGGCGCGCTCCCGGACGAAGCGCTCGTGCTCGGCGCGGAGCACCTCGACCGAGGCGGCCTCGTCCGACCACGGCACCGCGGAGGTCATCACCTCGTCGCCGCGGGCGCGCAGGGCGGCCACGAGGTGCCGGCCGACGAGCCCGCCCGAGCCGACGACCCAGGCGAGGGGCCGCCCGGTCGTCCGCTCGCTCACTCCTCGTCCCGCCCGAGCGGGCCCTCACGGCGGTCGCGGACCGGCAGGTAGAGCGGCTTGCCCATCGCCATGTTGACGGCCATCCCGACGTACTCGGCGATGACCCCGAGCGCGAAGAGGATGGCGCCGGTTGCCGCCATGAGCAGCACCATCGTCGAGGTCCATCCGGGGGCGTCCCACCAGCGGGCGGTCCGACCGACGAGGAGGACGACCGCGACGACGGGCGCGAGGACGACGGCCGCGGCCCCGGCGAGGCTGACCAGCCGCAGCGGCGTCGTGCCGCTGGACAGGACGAGCCGCCAGAAGTGGGAGGCGAGCCGGCGCAGGTCGTAGCCCGAGGCCCGACCACCCTCGGCGCGCATCGGCACCGGCGCGGTCGTCGTGCGGCGCGCGACCCAGGAGATGGCGACGTCGAGGTAGATGCCGGGGCCGGCGTACGCGGCGACCGAGCGGGCCACCTCGCCGACGACGAGCCGGTAGCTGTTGAAGTCCGCGGCCGGGGCCCCCTTGGCCATCCGGGCGACGAGCCACTTCGCCGACCGGGACGCGACGTTGCGCAGCGCCCCGTGCGGCGGGGCGTTCGAGGGCCGGGCGTAGACGACGTCGGCCTGCTCGGTCATCGCCGCGTCGAGCAGCGTGCCGATGTGCACCGGGTCGTGCTGGCCGTCCTCGTCCATCGTGACGACCCACTCGCCACCGGAGGCCGAGATGCCGGCGAGCGTCGCCGCGTGCTGGCCGAAGTTGCGGCTCAGCCACACCGGACGCACCCAGTCGTGCTCGGCGGCCAGCGCGCGGATGACGACGTCGGAGGAGTCCGGACCGCAGTCGTCGACGAGGAGCACCTCCTCGACGACGAAGGACCGACCGGCCGGGGACGTGGCGACGCGGGTCAGCGGCGCGATCTCGGCGACGAGGCCCCGCAGCGTCGTGGACCCCTGGTAGACGGGGACGACGACGGAGACCCGGTGCGGCGGGCGCTCGGTGGACCCGGCGGCGGACCCGGCAGGGGTGGTGGACAACGGGGCCTCCGGGGCGGTCAGTCGCGGGTCAGCTTGCGGTAGGTCACCCGGTGCGGGCGGGCCGCGTCCTCGCCGAGCCGCTCGACCTTGTTCTTCTCGTACGACTCGAAGTTGCCCTCGAACCAGTACCACTTCGCCGGGTTCTCGTCGTCGCCCTCGTAGGCGAGGATGTGCGTCGCGACCCGGTCGAGGAACCAGCGGTCGTGGCTGATGACCACCGCGCAGCCCGGGAAGTCGAGGAGCGCGTTCTCGAGGGAACCGAGGGTCTCGACGTCGAGGTCGTTGGTCGGCTCGTCGAGGAGGAGCAGGTTGCCGCCCTCCTTGAGGGTCAGCGCGAGGTTGAGCCGGTTGCGCTCGCCTCCGGAGAGGACACCGGCCTTCTTCTGCTGGTCGGGGCCCTTGAAGCCGAACTGGCTGACGTAGGCCCGGCTCGGGATCTCGACGTGGCCGACCTGGATGTAGTCGTGGCCGCCGGAGACGGTCTCCCAGAGGTTCTTGTTCGGGTCGAGGCCGCCGCGGCTCTGGTCGACGTAGGAGATCTTCACCGTCTCGCCGACGTCGACCGTGCCGGCATCGGCCTCCTCGAGCCCGACGATGGTCTTGAACAACGTGGTCTTGCCGACACCGTTCGGGCCGATGACCCCGACGATCCCGTTGCGCGGCAGCGTGAACGACAGGTCGTCGATGAGAAGGCGCTCGCCGAAGCCCTTGCGCAGGCCCTTGACCTCGATGACCTTGCTCCCGAGGCGCGGGCCCGGCGGGATCTGGATCTCCTCGAAGTCGAGCTTGCGGGTGCTGTCGGCCTCGGCCGCCATCTCCTCGTAGCGCTGGAGGCGGGCCTTGGACTTGGTCTGCTTCGCCTTGGCGTTCGAGCGGACCCACTCGAGCTCCTCGGCCAGCCGCTTGGCGAGCTTGGCGTCCTTCTTGCCCTGCACCTCGAGGCGGGCCTGCTTCTTCTCGAGGTAGGTCGAGTAGTTGCCCTCGTACGGGTAGGCCCGGCCGCGGTCGAGCTCGAGGATCCACTCGGCGACGTTGTCCATGAAGTACCGGTCGTGGGTCACCGCGACGACGGCGCCGTGGTAGGCCGCGAGGTGCTGCTCGAGCCAGAGGACCGACTCGGCGTCGAGGTGGTTGGTCGGCTCGTCGAGGAGGAGCAGGTCGGGCTTCTGGAGCAGCAGCTTGCAGAGGGCGACCCGACGGCGCTCACCGCCGGAGAGCACGGTGACGTCGGCGTCCGGCGGCGGGCAGCGCAGGGCGTCCATCGCCTGCTCGAGCTGGGAGTCGAGGTCCCACGCGTCGGCGGCGTCGATGGCCTCCTGGAGCTGGCCCATCTCGGCCATCAACGCGTCGAAGTCGGCGTCCGGCTCGGCCATCTCGGCGCTGATCGCGTTGTACCGGTCGACCTTCGCCTTGATCTCGCCGGCGCCCTCCTCGACGTTGCCGAGGACGGTCTTCTCCTCGTTGAGCTCGGGCTCCTGCATGAGGATGCCGACCGAGTAGCCCGGGGTGAGGCGCGCCTCGCCGTTGGACGGCTGGTCGAGACCGGCCATGATCTTCAGGACCGAGGACTTGCCGGCGCCGTTCGGGCCGACGACACCGATCTTGGCGCCGGGCAGGAACGAGAGCGTGACGTCGTCGAGGATGACCTTGTCGCCGTGCGCCTTGCGGGCACGCGACATCACGTAGATGAACTCGGGCATGGGGCCAGCGTAACGAGACACGACCCCCCGCCCGAATCCGCGGCGGTCGGCCGCCCCGGCCTCAGGCGGCGTCCTCCTCGGCCGGGCGGACGAGCGGACCGGTGTCCGCGGGGGCCAGGCCGTTCGCCGCCGCGGCGCCCGCGAGCTCCGCCCCCAGGACCGGGCCCGGACCCGCGACCTCGTAGGCGTCGCGCTCCGGGTCCCCGAACGCCGCCGCCGCGGAGCCCGCCTCCGGCAGCGCGGGGGCGAGGTCGCCGTTGCGCGTGTAGGCGGTGACCCCCCAGCGCAGGTCGTGGCCCAGGGCGTAGGCGTCGAGCTCGACGGCGGCGCCGAAGGAGCCGTCGTCGCGACGGAACTGCCGGATGCGCTGCTTGCCGTGGACGACGACCGGATGGCCCTTGCGCAGCGACCGGACGGCGTTCTCGCCCATCCCCCGGTACACGGAGACGTCGTAGAAGCTCGGGTCGGACTCGGTCCACCGGCCGGGCTCGCCGCGGTCGGGGTGCCGCTCGGACTGGGCCACCCTGAAGACCGTAAACGGCCCGTGGCGGCCCTGCTTGACGACGGGGTCGGCGACGAGGCGCCCCTGCACCGTCACGTGGGTCTCGTACATCGTGTGCTCCTCCCCGGCCCCCGCCGCTCGGGGACCGCTGGGACCACCCTCGTCAGCGCTCCGGCCCGGCACAACGGCCGCCGCGCGACCTGTGGACGACGGAGGACGGGTCGGCGCGCTGTGGACGACGCCGCCCGGTCAGACCTCGGCGGCGTGCCGCAGCGCGGCACGGGTGGCCGCGTGCCGGTCGAGGACGCGGCGCACGGGCGCGAGGATCTCGGCGTCGGCGACGGTCTCGATGGCGGCGCGCAGCCGCGCGTCCATGACCGC